>NZ_CP134494.1:4309244-4634919 GCF_031759225.1 Mesobacillus jeotgali | reverse complement strand
CGATTATCCCTCCTTCTCTAGTCATTTTTTCTATATCTGGCCTGCTGCTGCACTCACAGTGTCCTATTTACTCTTATGCATTCATGCTCGAAAAGCACAAAATCAAAGGTTATACATGCTGTACAACCCCTGAATTAATAAATATACAAAACTATTAATGTGGAAAAATATATAATAAGGAAGAAATGAAGCTTTTCGACAATATCCACTTTCTGTGGACAAAGTTTTACAACAGGTCTGAATAACCTATCCACAGCTTATCCACAATTTGTGGATAAGTATATTTTTGTTATCGAATTATTAAGAGTGAAAACACAAATATAATATCAGATAATCTAGCATGGCGCAACGCTTTTTAATACATTATCCACAATACACTATCACTGTGGAGATTAATTGTCCACAGGCACTTGAATTGTGTAAAAGCTGTCAGAAAGGGTTGTGGATAATAAAAACCATGTCGATTTTTGTCCACAGGACGCTAGAATAAGCAAAAATCATTATAGAATTTATCCTTAACATTTATTTTTGTCGCGGAAAATATTCTTGATAAATTTATGAATGAGTTACTCTAAAAAAAATTTAAAACTTCTATATAGTTGTAGATCTTATATAGAACATAAAGTTCCGAAAGATTTCCGAAAGGGTTCCGAAATGTAGGTAAATGGTCTGGAGCGAGGTTGGAAAAGCGATTATATAAAAGATTGATGAAATCCCAGGATATAAATTTTAAACTTTGCCAGTGCCGTCGATTTCTGAATAGGCACTTGACAATATACACCGACCGTCTTTATAATTACAAAGACTGTCTGTAACAGCTATTCCTCAGGGAGGTGTAACATATATGAAACGCACTTATCAACCAAATAAACGTAAACACAGCAAAGTTCACGGATTCCGTGCCCGCATGAGCAGTGCAAATGGCCGTAAGGTTCTTGCTCGCCGTCGTCGCAAAGGAAGAAAAGTATTATCAGCTTAGGCCACTGAAATGTCAGTGGTCTTTTTTCTCTTTGGGCAATACTATTTTGGGAGCTGGGCTTGCTGAAAAATGGCTTTAGGGATTTATTTATTGGCTATACTTTCTTAATAGGCTGTGTAAAAATTTATTCTTATTTCGAAATCCTGTTGATTGTAGTGGAAGGCGCGAAGACTCCTCCGAAAATGCTAACGCATTTTCATCGTGCGTGGGCAAATTCGAGGAAGTAACTCAATGTCCTGCGGGATGAGCAAGTCATCGGGAGACCCCGCAGGCGTGTTAGCGCCGAGGAGGCTCCCGGACTGCCCGCGGAAAGCGAAGCGCCTGGAACGAAAATCAACAGTCTAATTTACACAGCCTTGAAATAAATCCATTTACCATATACCAAAACAAGGTCCCGTAAAGATCCATAGAGAATTGAAGGTGCTATAGATGAAAAAAGACTTCAGAGTGAAAAAAAATAAAGAGTTCCAAGAGGCCTTTAAAAAGGGAAGGTCGGTTGCGAACCGGCAATTCGTTGTCTATATTCTGAAAAAACCCGAGCAGGAGAATTTCCGTATCGGGCTGTCGGTCAGCAAAAAAATCGGCAATGCCGTCATGCGTAACCAGATCAAAAGATATATCCGGCAATCCTTCCATGAATTGCAGGACCGCGTCCATAACGGGAATGACTACATCATCATCGCCAGGAAGCCAACTGCTGAAATGGACATGCATGAAGTGAAGAAAAGCCTGGAGCATGTCTTGAAGGTAGGAAAGGTTTTGAAGAAGCCGAAAACTGGAGATAATGGGTGAGGCAAAAATATTTGCCGAATTGCATTTTTTAAAAGCGCTTCCCTATAAAAGATGTTAAAATACTCTTGATTGCATTGTGCTGACAAAGCTAAATGTACATAAATCTGGGAAAAACCTTTGAAAATAAATGAACGTATCGGGAAGTTAGGAGGAAATGAAGCTTGAAAAAAAGAATATTATTAATAATGGGCTTGCTTTTAGTGATGACCTTGCTGACAGGCTGCATGGAGTACGACCAGCCAATCACTGAGGAGAGCAAGGGTTTCTGGAATGAATACATTGTTTATCCTTTGTCCTTGTTCATTGTGAAAATGGCTGAATGGCTTGGTGGCAGCTTCGGATTATCAATCATCGCTGTTACTTTAATCATCCGCCTGGCAATCCTGCCGCTTATGATCAAACAGACGAAGAGCTCAAAAGCAATGCAGGCTTTACAGCCGGAAATGCAAAAGCTGAAGGAAAAATACAGCTCGAAGGACCAGAAAACCCAGCAGAAGCTGCAGCAGGAAACGATGGCGCTTTTCCAAAAGCACGGTGTCAATCCGCTTGCAGGCTGTTTCCCGCTGATCGTCCAGATGCCGATCCTGATTGGTTTCTACCACGCGATCTCAAGAACAAGGGAAATTGCCGAGCATAACTTCCTGTGGTTCGACCTTGGTTCACCGGATCCATACTATATCCTGCCTTTAGTCGCAGGTGCAACAACTTTCATTCAGCAAAAAATGATGATGGCTGGCCAGGAAGCAAATCCGCAGATGGCGATGATGCTTTGGCTGATGCCAATCATGATCATCGTGTTCGCGATCAACTTCCCAGCAGCACTTTCATTGTACTGGGTAGTCGGTAACTTATTCATGATTGTTCAAACTTACTTTATTAAAGGGCCGGATCTTAAGGCAACTGCTGCCGGCAATGCGGGAGGAGCAAAAAAGTGAAACAGGTAACTGCTACAGGACAAAATGTCGACGAAGCAGTAGAATCCGCTTTAGCTCAATTAAAAACAACCAAAGACCGCACAGAAATTGATGTAATTGATGAAGGCAAAAAGGGGATTTTCGGACTTTTCGGCACACGCCCGGCTGTCGTCAAGGTGACAGTGAAAATCGATGCTGTTGAAGAAGCCGTTAATTATTTGAAGTCGGTTGGCTCGCAAATGGGGGCTCCAATTGAAGTTGATGTGAAAAAAGAAGGAAAAACAGTACTCTTTACGATGTCTGGTGAGAAAATCGCTTTGTTGATCGGAAAAAGAGGACAAACGCTGAATTCCCTGCAATTTTTGACTCAGCTTGTCATGAACCGTTACTCTGAACAGTATTCAACTGTCTTGCTTGATGCGGAGGATTATCGCCAGCGCAGGTATGATACCCTCATTCAATTGGCTGAACGCCTTGCGCAAAAAGCAGTCCGGACCGGACAGACTGTTGCGCTCGAACCTATGCCTTCGTATGAACGCAAAGTGATTCATACTGCATTGATGTCAAATAAAAGAATCAAAACTTATTCTGATGGCACTGAACCACATAGACATATTGTGATCGCGCCGTCTAAATAAAGAAGTGGAACCCGAACCCGATGCAGGTTCGGGTTTTTTGTGCAACGTTTTAAGAATATGGCGTATTTCAGGTTGGGTGAACTCAATAAACGCCTCAGAATAGTGGATTTTACTATTTCCTTTACCTGCAGCAATGTTATTTTTTCAATGAATAAACTTATTGGCGGTTTTCACAATTTTATTGGCGATAATCCAGATTTATTGGCGAAAAACGAATTATATTGGCGAAAGTGGCTAGTTTATTGGCGAAAATTCGCTTTTATTGGCGAACTGGAAATTATCATGAATTTTTTCCAATTTAACAACCCAATCATCAGTCTTATAAATCACACTTCACCATCCAGTTCCAAACCTCCATCAAGATCTCTAGTTGAATCCAATCCAATTTGGATTCACTAGTACACCGGACATTAAAATCAAAATTCAACACTTACCTCGTCAATCATCCCTCCATCTAACTCAACCCAATCCATTTTCCCACAACACAAATAAAAATCATTTATTTCCTCATTTGGTTTTATTGTTATTCACATGTGGATAAGTTAAAATTAAATAAGTTTATTTATTTAGTTGTGGATAAATTCGTTATTAAAAGGATTCCTTTCTTTTTTTCACTAATGTGATGTGGTATTCTAGTAATTTGTAGAAAACAAACTTTCATTTTTTATATAAATCATTTTTTCGAAAAAGTGGGGTGAGCAAATGGAATTTGATACGATTGCGGCGATTTCCACGCCAATGGGTGAGGGTGCGATTGCGATTGTCCGTTTGAGCGGGGATCAAGCTTTCGAAATAGCAGATCGATTGTTCAGAGGGGTGGGCAGCAAGAAGCTGAGCGAAGTGGCTTCGCATACCATCCACTACGGCCATTTGATTGAGCCAAAAACTGGACAAGTAGCAGAAGAGGTTATGGTTTCTGTCATGAGAGGGCCAAAAACGTTCACGAAAGAGGATGTAGTCGAAATCAACTGCCATGGGGGTCTTGTTTCTGTAAACCGTGTGCTCCAGCTTGTTCTGAACCAGGGAGCGAGACTGGCGGAGCCGGGCGAATTTACAAAACGGGCTTTTTTAAATGGACGGATTGACCTTTCCCAGGCGGAGGCAGTCATTGACTTGATCAGAGCCAAAACGGACCGGGCGATGAACCTGGCACTTGGCCAGATGGAGGGGCGCTTATCAAGGCTCATTCAGAAGCTGCGCCAGGAAATCCTTGAAATCCTTGCGCATGTCGAAGTGAATATCGATTATCCGGAGTATGACGATGTTGAAGAAATGACGCATCACATGCTTTTGGAGAAGGCGAAGTATGTAAAAGGGGAACTTGAAAAACTCCTGCAAACCTCGCAGCAGGGAAAAATACTGCGTGAAGGACTGTCGACCGTCATTGTTGGCCGTCCGAATGTAGGGAAGTCTTCCTTGCTTAACAGCCTTGTGCATGAAAATAAAGCAATTGTTACTGATATACCAGGAACCACGCGTGATGTAATTGAAGAATATGTCAATGTCCGTGGTGTTCCTTTAAGACTTCTTGATACAGCGGGAATCCGCGAAACCGAAGATATTGTAGAAAGAATTGGTGTTGAACGGTCTCGTCAGGTTCTGAAGGAAGCTGATTTGATTTTGCTCGTTCTGAACTATTCGGATGAGCTTTCGGAAGAGGATCGGAACATTTTCAAAGCGGTTGAGGGAATGGACGTAATTGTTATCGTCAACAAAACCGACCTTCCGCAAAAAATAGATATGGACCAGGTGAAGGAGCTTACGAAGGATTATGCTCTTGTCACCACTTCATTGCTTGAGGACAAGGGAGTGGATGAGCTGGAAGAAGCGATTTCAAGCCTGTTCTTTTCAGGTGCGATCGAAGCAGGCGACATGACGTATGTTTCGAACAGCCGCCATATTGCACTCCTGAATCAGGCTGTCCATTCAATAGAAGAAGCAATCTCTGGTGTCGAAATGGGAACGCCAATCGATATCGTCCAGATTGATTTGACTCGTTCTTGGGAGCTGCTTGGCGAAATCATCGGAGAAAGCGTCCATGAAAGCTTGATTGACCAGTTGTTCTCCCAGTTCTGTTTAGGAAAGTAATAGTAAAGAAACTATTTTCATAAAATTTTCTCCCTAGCTACTAGAATTATTTCAAGTAGCGCTTTTGGACTATAAAGGTGTTTGAATAGAGCATAAAAAGGAGGCAGCAGGATGGGTTATGAAGCCGGGAATTTTGATGTGGTTGTAGTTGGTGCCGGCCATGCGGGCGTTGAGGCGGCACTTGCGCCGGCACGTATGGGTGCGAAAACCGCGATGATTACCATCAATCTTGATATGATTGCGTTCATGCCGTGCAACCCGTCAATCGGCGGACCTGCAAAGGGCATCGTTGTGCGGGAGATTGACGCACTTGGCGGAGAAATGGGCCGCAATATTGATAAAACTTACATCCAGATGAGGATGCTGAACACAGGAAAGGGTCCTGCAGTACGTGCGTTGAGGGCCCAGGCTGATAAATTCGATTATCAGAATGAAATGAAAAAAACGCTGGAAATTGAAAAGAACCTTACATTGGTACAGGGTATGGTTGAGCGCTTGATTGTAGAAGATGGCGAATGCAAAGGGGTAATCACCCAGACGGGAGCCATTTATCGCGCTAAAACTGTCGTCATTACGACTGGTACGTATATGCGCGGGGAAATCATCCTTGGTGAATTGAAATATTCAAGCGGCCCGAACAACCAGCAGCCTTCAATCAAGCTGTCGGAGCATCTCGAGGAGCTTGGTTTTGATCTCGTTCGTTTTAAAACGGGAACGCCGCCACGTGTGCACAGTGACAGTATTGATTATACAAAAACAGAAATTCAGCCTGGTGACGATATCCACCGTGCATTTTCTTATGAAACGACGAAGTACATCACAGACCAGCTTCCTTGCTGGCTGACGTATACGAATGAGCGCACACACCAGCTGATTGACGACAATCTGCACCGCTCACCTATGTATTCCGGAATGATCAAGGGTACTGGCCCGCGCTATTGCCCGTCCATTGAGGATAAGGTTGTCCGCTTCAATGACAAGCCGCGCCACCAGATTTTCCTGGAGCCGGAAGGCAGGAATACGCAGGAAGTTTACGTCCAAGGATTGTCAACCAGCTTGCCGGAAGAGGTCCAGCATAAGATCCTTCAGACCATTCCAGGACTGGAAAAAGTGCAAATGATGCGTGCAGGCTATGCGATTGAATATGATGCAGTCGTGCCGACTCAGCTTTGGCCAACACTGGAAACGAAGCTAGTGAAAAATCTTTATACTGCAGGCCAGATCAATGGTACTTCTGGCTATGAAGAAGCTGCCGGACAGGGAATCATGGCAGGTATCAATGCTGGCAGAAGGGCACTGGACAAAGAAGAAGTGATTCTCAGCCGTGCGGATGCCTATATCGGTGTATTGATTGATGACCTCGTGACAAAAGGGACGAATGAACCGTACCGTTTATTGACTTCAAGAGCGGAATACCGCCTGCTTCTGCGTCATGATAATGCGGACCTTCGCTTGACTGAAAAAGGACATGAAATCGGCTTGATTTCCGAAGAGCGCTACCAGAAGTTTTTAGCGAAAAAAGAAGCCATTGAAGCTGAGAAGCAACGGCTTCAATCCATCATCATCAAACCGTCAGCAGAGGTACAGGAGTTGATCCGTTCCCTAGGCGGAAGTGAATTGAAGGATGGCATCCGTGCTTCCGACCTTTTGAAGCGTCCGGAGGTTTCTTATCAGCATATCAAGAAGCTCGTTCCAGCAGCAGGCGAACTTGATTTCGAAACAGAGGAACAGACTGAAATTCAAATTAAGTATGAGGGATATATCGAGAAGTCACTTCAGCAGGTTGAAAGGCTGAAAAAGATGGAAGATAAGAAAATCCCCGAAAATATTGATTATGATGCGATTTCCGGATTGGCGACAGAGGCCCGCCAAAAATTGAAAGACGTTCGTCCATTAACATTGGCACAAGCTTCGAGAATCTCAGGTGTGAACCCTGCCGATATCTCTATTCTGCTTGTCTATTTGGAACAGGGGCGTATTGCTCGGATCTAATCGTAAAATTTTTAATTTGAGAAAGTATAATTTCTCCACATAGATTATTGTCTAGCTCAGCGCCTAGCCAGTTTTCATCCCTGCTAGTACTTCCTCGAGTATCTTGCGATAAGCGTTAGCTTTGAGCAGCTCGAGACGTTTCGGTCCGCCCGATGAAGTCAAAGAGCGACTTCACCGGTCGGCCCTCCAACGCTTGTCGGGGCTGACCAAGGCGCTTGCGCTTTTCTTATGAATCCACCAGCAAGGACAGAAAGGGTTGGCTTATGAATACAGATCAATTTAAAGCTTTGCTCGCTGAAAAGGGAATACAGCTTTCTCAGAAGCAAATGGAGCAATATGAAAAGTATTACCAAATGCTCGTCGAGTGGAATGAAAAAATGAATCTAACTGCGATCACAGAAAAGCCTGATGTATACTTGAAGCACTTCTATGATTCCGTTTCTGCCGCATTTTATTTTGATTTTAACAAGCCGCTCAATTTGTGTGATGTTGGTGCCGGGGCCGGTTTCCCGAGTATCCCGATAAAGATCGCGTTCCCGGAAATCAAAGTGACGATCGTTGATTCCCTGAACAAGCGAATTACGTTCCTCGAACAGCTTTCGAAAGAATTAGGGCTGGAAGGTACGACCTTCATCCATGATCGTGCAGAGACATTCGGACAAAATCCTGCCCATCGTGAGCAATATGAAGTCGTTATGGCGAGGGCTGTTGCGAGAATGTCTGTGCTAAGCGAGCTTTGCCTCCCGCTAGTGAAAGTTGGCGGGACGTTCATCGCCATGAAGGGCAACCAGGCAGGAGAGGAACTGCAGGTTGGTGAAAAAGCAATCGCTGTTCTTGGAGGGAAGCTTCAATCAGCCCACTCCTTCACCTTGCCGGTGGAAGAGAGCGAACGGAATATTTTAATCATTAACAAACAAAAAACAACACCTAAGAAGTACCCAAGAAAACCGGGAACCCCCAATAAGACGCCAATAGAATAGCTGTTTATTTTAATCGCATTACCTCTGGTCAAAGGGCCCGGGGTGTGTGATTTAGATGCCGGCCATGCTCGCTCATGCTTTTTGGTCTATTTGGAAAAATGAATTTAGTTTATAATAGAGTCTATAGGCAGGAACTTGTCATTTTTATAGAGAATATGTAATAGGGAGTTCATAAAGGTGGTGTAGGGTGATGAAGCCTTCTTTTTCGCGCTTTTTTGGCCTTGGGGAAAAAGAAAAAGAACGGAACCAAGTGGAAGAACCGAACCAAATGGAAGAACAGACGGTTGAGGATATTGACAACATAGAAAACGAAGAAATAAAGAAAATTCCGATTGACCATATCATTCCAAATAGATATCAGCCAAGAACTGTTTTTGATGATGAAAAAATTGAAGAATTGGCCCGTACCATTCATATACATGGAGTAATCCAGCCAATTGTCGTCCGGGAATTCGATCAGGATCGATTTGAAATTATCGCAGGTGAACGCCGCTGGCGAGCAATGAAAAAGCTTGAGTGGGAAGAGGTTCCTGCGATCGTTAAAAACCTGTCCGATTCCGAAACAGCATCGGTTGCTTTGATCGAGAACCTCCAGCGTGAGGAACTGTCTCCGATTGAGGAAGCGATGGCCTATGGTAAATTACTGGAAATCCATAACTTGACACAGGAAGCACTTGCGCAAAGATTGGGAAAAGGTCAATCAACGGTTGCGAATAAGCTTCGATTGCTTAAGCTTCCACAGGAAGTACAGGATGCACTGTTGAATAAGTCGATCACAGAACGACATGCTCGTTCATTAATCCCGTTAAAAAACCCTGAACTGCAGGTACAGGTATTGGCAGAGGTCATCGAAAGATCCCTTAATGTCAAACAAACGGAAGAACGCGTCGTCAAGCTTCTGAGTCAAAATGAAGAGAAACCAAAGCCGAAGCGGAAAGCATTCAGCAAAGACATGAGGATTGCCGTCAATACCATCCGCCAGTCACTGACAATGGTTTCCGACAGTGGCATCAATCTCGATTCGGAAGAAGAAGAGTTTGAAGAGTTCTATCAATTCACGATTCGCATACCAAAAAAGAAATAATAGATTGCTAGCGGGGGACAGACTGTCTCCCGTTTTTTGTTGGTAAAAATACGGTTCAATCGCATCGAGGTAGCAGTGCTTTTTAGTAAAATAAATTTTCATATTACCGGATTATTACTTTTGCATAAAAATTCTATCAACTATCTTGATTCATGATAAAATAGAATACATGATTGCTTTTTTCGGCATCGCCAATTTTTATAAGGGCGAGAAAGGCCGTTTAAAACTCCATTTAAAAGTTTAAATGTTTCTACTTCGATGAGTGTCTAGCTCCAGCGCCTAGCCCCTCGAGTCGCTTCAGTCCAGCCAATGAAGTCAAAGAGCGACTTCACTGTCAGGCCCTCCAGCGCTTGTCGGGGCTGACCAAGGCGCTTGCGCTTTTCTAATTATTTTACGGGTTTGAAAGAAGGTGACAATGTGGGAAAAATCATTGCGATTGCGAATCAAAAAGGCGGAGTCGGCAAGACGACGACATCCGTGAATCTCGGTGCTTGCCTTGCATACATAGGGAAAAAGGTGCTGCTTGTCGATACAGATCCCCAGGGAAATGCTACGAGCGGTGTGGGAATTGAAAAAGCGGATGTTGAGCAATGCATCTATGATGTTCTTGTTGACGATGTTGAAGCTAAAAATGTTATCCATCCTACAGCAGTAGAGAATTTATATACGATTCCTGCGACCATCCAGCTTGCAGGAGCGGAAATTGAGCTCGTGCCCACAATCTCAAGGGAGGTTCGCTTGAAGCGGGCTCTCGAGGAAGTGAAGGATCGTTTTGATTATATTATCATCGACTGTCCGCCATCACTTGGTTTATTGACTTTGAATGCTTTGACGGCTTCAGATGCCGTCATCATCCCTGTCCAGTGTGAGTATTATGCACTTGAAGGTTTAAGTCAGCTCCTGAATACTGTCCGTCTCGTACAAAAGCATTTGAACCAGGATCTAAAGATTGAGGGCGTCCTGCTGACGATGCTTGATGCGCGTACGAACCTCGGTCTTCAAGTTATCGAGGAAGTGAAGAAGTACTTCCAGGACAAGGTATACAAGACAGTCATTCCACGGAATGTCCGGCTGAGTGAAGCTCCAAGCCATGGAGAGCCAATTATCATTTATGATCCAAAGTCCCGCGGGGCAGAGGTTTATTTAGATCTTGCAAAGGAAGTGGTTGCAAATGGCTAAAGGCTTAGGTAAAGGATTGAATGCTTTCTTTAACATGGAAGCTGAAAAAGAAGAAAAGGTCCAGGAAATAAGCATCAAAGAAATAAGGCCGAATCCTTATCAACCACGAAAAGTTTTCCAGCCGGAAGCGCTCGAGGAATTGAAACTATCGATCCAGGAACATGGGATTCTTCAGCCGATTATTGTCAGGAAAACGATAAAGGGCTATGAAATTGTCGTTGGTGAAAGACGTTTCCGTGCTGCGAAGGAAGCCAAGCTGGAAACAGTCCCAGCAGTGGTACGTGAACTGAATGAACAGCAGATGATGGAGCTTGCTGTGTTGGAAAACCTTCAGAGGGAAGATTTAAACCCAATTGAAGAGGGAATCGCCTATCAAACTTTGATCGAAAAGCTGAAGCTCACGCAAGAAGAATTAGCGAAGAGGCTGGGCAAAAGCCGTCCGCATCTGGCTAACCATATCCGTTTGCTGTCGCTGCCGCCTAAAATTCAGCAACTGATATCAGATGGCAAAATATCCATGGGGCATGGGCGTGCGCTTTTAGGATTAAGGAAGAAAGACAAGCTTCCAATCCTTGTGGATAAAATCCTTAAGGATGGAATGAATGTCCGCCAGCTAGAGCAGCTGATCCAGCAGATGAACGAAGTTGTTCCACGTGAAACAAAAAAAGATAAAGTGACAAAAGATGTTTTCATCCGTGAACGGGAAACGACGCTTCGAGAGCGATTCGGTACAACTGTTAACATCAAACAATCGAAAAATAAAGGAAAGATTGAAATAGAATTTTTCTCGAAAGATGATCTGGAACGGATTCTGGAACTACTAGATCAGCATAACTCTTAAGCTATCAATTTGATGGCTTCTTTTTTTACATACAGCATTCATACAAAACTTGAAGATAGGTGAACACATATGTTTTTACTTGGCACCATTGTCAATGGGCTATTGATAATCGTCGGAACCTTGCTTGGCAGGCTTCTGACGAGGATACCTGAAAATATGAAAGCTACAGTCATGCATGGCATCGGGCTTGCTGTAATGGTGCTGGGCCTGCAAATGGGCTTTAAGAGCGCCAATTTCCTGATTGTTATTTTGAGTCTTGTGATTGGGGCAGTCCTCGGTGAAGCGTGGAAGCTGGAAGATAAGCTGAATTCAGTTGGAGACTGGCTCGAAAGCAAGCTTGGATCAAAAGGGGAAGGGAGTATCTCACAGGGTTTTGTGACCGCAACATTAATCTTTGTCATTGGAGCGATGGCCATTATTGGTGCTCTCGATAGCGGTATCCGCGGCGACCATGATGTGCTCTATACAAAGGCAATCATTGACGGCTTCACAGCTTTGATTCTGACTACGACACTTGGTATTGGCGTTCTTTTTTCAGCGATTCCCGTGATGCTCTATCAGGGGACAATCGCGTTGTTTGCAACGCAAATTGATAAGTTTATACCTCAAGCTTTAATGGACAGCTTCATCCTGGAGTTGACTGCAACTGGCGGAGTCATGATTTTCGCCATTGGCTTGAACATGATTGGATTGACGAAAATCAGGGTTGCAAATCTTCTGCCAGGTATCCTGGTCACTGGCGTTCTTGTCACACTATCACACTATACGATTGGATTATAAGAGGGTGACTCTGTCATGAAAGACTTCCTATCCAGTCTATTATTTATCTTAAGTATCCTGATTTTCGCCATTACTGCCTACTTGCTCTTTTGGACAATCATGATGCCGGGGTGGTTCGTCTTACCATTTTTAATTTCATTGATCATTGGCATTATTACATTCTGGAGTTCCAAAAAGCTGGGGAGCCAAGAGAAAAGTAAACACGCCGGGAAATAGTCTCCCGGCGTGTTTAAAATTCTTATCGTTATTCGGCAACTGTAGGCTGCTCAGCCTCAAGATCCCAATTCAGTTTTGGCCAATCCTGTTTCTTCGATAGCTGCTGGCTGCTCTCGAAAATACCATTTGCAATCGTTTTTGCCATTTTTAATACGAGGTTCAATCTGGTGTTTTGCAAAACAAAGAATTCCATGAACCCGCTGACATTGACGATGCCTGTAATGTGCATATTGCCCACTTCAGGGAGTTCCTTATTTACTCCGGCACCTGGTTTGACTGGCCCATTGCCTACCTGGATGGATCCGACGCTTTTTAACCTGCCCAGGCATGCGTCTATCCCAATGATAAAAGGATTGAAGTGTTTCTCTTTGATTTCAGCCAGTTTCGCATCCATATTCACTGCATGTATTGGGTCATCAAGAGTCCCATATACATGGTAAGGCGCAATTTCTTTTTCCTCGAGAAGTGTTCCGATTAGCGGACCCAATGAATCACCGGTAGAGCGGTCAGTTCCAATACAGACAAAAACAATTGGGCGTGTGCTGAAATTAGGCAAATGGTCCAGGATTTCAGAAGCCAGCTTTTCGGCAGCCAGCTCATCTTCATGGTTGATTTTTGCCACATTGTTTCTCCGCTCGAAAAAATGGTTTTTGAGATTCATTGGATCAACTCCTTAAAAATTCGTACTATCAGTATACGGACTTTTTTTGTAATCTATACATACCTGTAAACAGAAAGATTTAAACAGGGCCTTTTGGAGCAGTGGATTTTTTATGGAGGATAATGGTCATGTTTGTTCAGCCAGAAATTTTAAGGGTATAGACACTGGTGAAAAACATCAGAGTTATACTAAAATAATAAAACGGACGTAACAAAACAGTCTTCTTTAACTACATTATAAAACTTGTTAAAATGATTGTGTTTGTATGAAATCTTCTACTTTGTTACATAACGTATGATATTGATAGCATGAAATTTACAGGCGGGTGAAAAAATGACTAATGCGGAAGAAAGTATAACTAGAACACAAGCATTTTTAAATAAAATCAGTCAAAAATTGATGGATGAAGACCTCTGGTTCGCGTTTGGGGAAGGTGTCCTGAAAATCCTGGCCATCCTGATCATTTCCGGTTTACTGATCCGAGTTGGCAAGGTAGCCATCCATAATTTCTTCAAGATGAAGACAAGGGGACCAATCAGGGTTTCCGAGCGGCGGGAAATGACGTTGATGAAGCTGCTTGAGAATGTACTGACATATGTTGTTTACTTTATTGCAATCATGTCCATTCTTGCGGCAATGACGATCGATGTTAAAGCAATGCTTGCCGGTGCCGGGATTGTCGGCTTGGCCGTCGGTTTCGGGGCGCAAAGTCTCGTTAAAGACATCATCACCGGTTTCTTCATTATTTTTGAAGATCAATTCTCTGTAGGTGATTATGTAAGAATTGGACAATTTGAAGGAACCGTAGAGGAAATCGGGCTGCGGACGACGAAGATTAAAAGCTTTACAGGGGAAATCAATATCCTTCCTAATGGCAGCATCGTAGAAGTCACCAACTTCTCGGTTTACAACAGCGTTTCAGTTCTTGATATAGGAATCGCTTATGAAGGCGATATTGAATACGCTGAAAAAGTACTGCAGCAGTACCTTGAAACAACAACAGAAAAGTATCCAGAACTGGTGAAGACACCTGAGCTTTTAGGCGTACAGCAATTTGGTGCTTCAGAGGTTGTGCTGCGTATCGTCGCAGAAACAGTACCGATGAAACACTGGTATATTGGAAGACAGCTTCGCAAGGACATCAAGCTTCTCCTGGATGAGCACGGAATTGAGATTCCATTCCCAAGAATGGTCATGTACTCCCGTCAGGAAGGCGGAGAGCAAAAAGAATTCGGTAAATAAACAAGGAGGTTTTACAATTGGAACATGAATTTCAACTTAATGATGTTGTTGAAATGAAAAAACCACATCCTTGCGGCACCAACAAGTGGAAAATCATTCGCCTTGGCATGGATTTCCGAATCAAATGTGAAGGCTGCGAGCACAGTGTCTTGATTCCCAGAAAAGAGTTCACACGTAAAGTAAAGAAGGTTTTATCGAAGCAGGGTGAGTAATCCTGCTTCTTTTTTTTGCCTAATTGTATTATTCTTAAAGGTAAAATTAATGAAACATTATAGAGAGAACGTGGGGAGATGAGGAAGTGGCGACAGTATATCATTCAGCATGTCCATTGAATTGCTGGGACAGCTGCGGGTTCCTTGTTACCGTGGAAGACGGAAAGGTAACAAAGGTCGAAGGCAATCCAGATCATCCGATTACACAGGGGAAAATTTGCGGCCGCGGCAGGATGCTGGAGAATAGGGCGAATTCGGAAGACAGATTGCTTTATCCTCTGAAAAAAATCGATGGCAAATTCGAGAGGATTTCCTGGGAACAGGCACTCGATGAAATTGCTGGAAAACTGGCTTATTATAAAGAGAGTTTTGGCACCACATCCGTATTGCACAGCCATGATTATGCCAATGGTGGTTTGCTCACCAATCTCGACAGCCGCTTCTTTAATCTCTATGGCGGTGTGACTGAATTGACTGGTTCCATTTGCTGGGGATCGGGAATTGAAGCACAGAACTGGGACTTTGGCGATGCCTACAGCCATGCACCAGAAGATTTGAAAAACAGCAAACATGTTGTCATCTGGGGCAGAAATGTCGCCCGGACGAATATGCATCTTTTCCAAAACCTTCAGGCTACGAAAAAGAATGGCACGAAAATCTATGTCATCGATCCAATTTATAATGCAACGGCCAAGCTGGCCCATGAATATATCTCCATCAAGCCAGGTTTCGATGGATTATTAGCTGCTGGAATCATGAAAGAGTTACTGAGGATGGATTTGCAGGATGGCAATTTTCTGGCGGGCCATACTTTAGGGTTTGAGGACTTGGAAGCCTTGCTTGATACGGTTTCATTAGACTATATAAGTGAAGTGACAGAAGTTCCGGCCGACCTCATCACCCACCTTGCCGAGGTTTATGCTGATAAGCCAGTATCGACCATCATGGGACTTGGCATGCAGCGCTATGAAAATGGCGGGAGTACAATCAGGCTGCTGGACGCGCTTGTTGCCGTCAGCGGCAATATCGGGATTCCGGGCGGCGGAGCCAACTATGCGAACAAGCAGGTAGGGCAAAGTTTTGACTACCAGAATATGACTATGCCTGAACAGAAAAAGACATCACGAACGTTCACGATGATGAGGCAGGCAGAAGGAATACTGTCGGCAGTTGATCCTGTGATTAAGATGGGAATCGTCACATGCGGAAATCCGCTGACTCAAGTTCCGGATACGAAAAGAGTGCGAGAGGCTTTTGAATCGCTCGAAACACTCGTGGTGATTGACCAGTTCATGACCGATACAGCTGAACTTGCAGATTATGTTCTGCCAGCTGCCACAGCTTTTGAGGTAGAGGATGTGTACTATTCTTCCATGTACCATCATTATGTCAATCATGGTCCGAAGCTTGTCGAACCGCCGGGAGAAGCTAAGCCGGACGCATGGATTTGGGGAGAACTGGCGAACAGATTAGGATTCGGGGACGAATTTGGTTTTACCAGGGAAGAATTCTTGGGAATGGGTCTGGCATCCTTGACAGAAAAGGGTATTACTTTGGATAAAATCCGTGTGGAAAAGTTCGCGGAGCTCCCGGTGGATAAAATTCCATGGGCAGACAGGAGATTCAAAACGCCAAGCGGCAAGTATGAATTCACTGCTACTGCAGTCGCTGACGGCCGAATCAAATTGTCACTGCCAACAGAAACAAAATGGACGAATCCAGAGCTGGCGGATAAGTATCCATATTCCTTGCTGACGATCCATCCTTTGCGTTCCAACCACTCGCAGCATTTCCACCTGTTCCAGCCGGAGCCATATGTGAAAGTGGAAATCGCAAGCAGCGTGGCTGTAGAAAAGGGACTGAAAGACCAGGACTATGTCCGTGTCTGGAACGACAGAGGCGAATTGAAAGGGACCGTTTCAATTTTAAAAATGGCCCACCCGGGGACCGTGAATATTGATGAAGGCTTGAGCGCCCGATTCGGAGGGTCTGTCAACCAGCTGACATCCAGCCGGGAATCAGACAACGGCCTCGGCAGCACACTATATGACTGCCTGGTCAATATTGAAAAAGTTGAAAAAGAATAATCATCGTTTTGCCGCACTTTCATTGAGAGTGCGGTTCTTCTGTGCGCCCGGCATGGGTGCAGTCTATAGGGTGTAAGTCCCGAGCCATGAAGGCAGTAGTAGTGGTTAGCTTAACGCAAGGGTGTCCGCGGTGACGCGGAATCTGAAGGAAGCGAGCGGCAAACCTCCGGTCTGAGGAACACGAACTTCATATAAGGCTAGGTACCATTGGATGAGTTTGCAGAACAAAACAAAGTCCTTACTGCCGAAGGTGGTACAGAGTAAATGAAGCAGATAGATGGAGGGAAAGACTGTACTCTTACCCGGGGAGGTCTGATTGGAAAGCCAAGTACACTTGGTAACCTATCTAGCAATAGATAGCTGAACAATCAGAAGTCAGCAGAGGTCATAGTACTTTACCGGCTCGAGACGGTAAGGGAAGGACTGAACAATTAGGAAGAACGAGAACTAGGCATACAATTCCTGTGTAGAAGCAGACAATCCGAAAGGACTTACTTGAAGGAGGAAGTGGTGAATCCACAGGGGACTTCATGAGGGTGGAGCAGGAATAACATAATTAGATTTCTACGTTCACGTCGAAAGGAAATATCACATGTTAATGAATCTGATTCTATCACGGGAAAACTTAATAGAAGCACTTAAACGTGTGGAGAAGAACAAAGGGAGTCACGGCATAGATGGAATGTCCGTAAAATCCCTACGAAGACATCTCTATGAGAACTGGGACACCCTTTGTGATTCTTTAAGGAAAGGTACCTATCAACCTAACCCAGTACGTCGAGTCGAAATCCCGAAACCGAACGGTGGAGTAAGGTTACTTGGAATACCTACCGTGATAGATCGTTTCATCCAACAGGCAATCGCCCAAGTTTTAACTCCGCTTTTTGACCCAACCTTCTCGGAACATAGTTATGGGTTTAGGCCAAGCCGAAGAGGCCATGACGCTGTACGTAAAGCAAGGGGATATATAAGTGAAGGTTACAGATGGGTGATTGACATGGACTTGGAGAAGTTCTTTGACAAAGTGAATCATGACAAGCTGATGGGGATATTGGCAAGCAGAATCCAAGACCGATTGGTCTTGAAGCTAATTCGAAAATATCTCCAAGCAGGAATCATGATAAATGGTGTAGTCTACGATGCAGAAGAAGGAACACCACAAGGAGGTCCCCTGAGCCCTCTTCTTTCGAATATACTTTTGGATAAGCTTGATAAAGAACTAGAAAGGAGAGGTCACAAGTTTGTCCGATACGCCGATGATTGTAATATTTACATGAAATCGAAGAAAGCTGGAGAACGAGTAATGAACTCCATTACATGCTTCATTGAGCAGAAATTAAAGCTCAAAGTAAACAGAGGGAAATCAGCGGTTGACCGCCCGTGGAAACGAAAATTCCTTGGCTTTAGCTTTACGGTTAATAAGAAACCGAAGGTTCGAATAGCCAACGAAAGTGTTAAAAGGCTAAAAGCTAAAATACGAAAGTTAACATCCCGTTCTAAACCAATCCCCATGGAAGTTAGAATTGAGAAATTGAATCAATTTCTAACGGGATGGTGTGGATATTTTGCATTAGCTGATACACCAAGTAAATTCAAAGAATTTGATGAGTGGATTAGAAGAAGACTCCGTATGATTGAATGGAAACAATGGAAGAACCCGAAGACAAGAGTAAGAAAACTCAAAAGTCTTGGCGTTCCAGACCAAAAGGCATACGAATGGGGAAATTCCAGAAAGAAATTTTGGAGAATTGCCTCAAGTCCAATCTTACACAAAACCCTCGATAACTCTTATTGGAGTCATCGAGGGCTCAAAAGTCTATATCAAAGATATGAATTTCTACGTCACACTTAATTGAACCGCCGTATACCGAACGGTACGTACGGTGGTGTGAGAGGTCGGGGGTTAGTCACCCCCTCCTACTCGATTTTTTAGAGAATATGGACAAGCAACATTGGTGTTAGATGTTGAAAAATATGGGCATGAGGACGCCAAGAGACATGATTGATGAACAGATATTTGAAATCTAAGGTACCAAAGATACCCTTATGCAAGCCAATCGGACTCTATAAGTTGCCGTTTAAGGAGAAAGAGACCCTTATGCAAGCCAATCTGCCTCTATAAGGGTGCCGTTCAGGGAGAAAGAGACCCTTATGCAAGCCAATCCGCCCCTATAAGGGTGCCGTTCAGGGAGAAAGAGACCCTTATGCAAGCCAATTGGCTTCTATAAGGGTGCCGTTCAAGGGGAAAGAGCCCCTTATGCAAGCCAATCTGCCTCTATAAGGGTGCCGTTCATGAAGAAAGTCAAAAAATAGTTTCACTGTCAGGCCTTGCAGGGCTTTTCGGGGCTGACCAAGGCGCTTGCGCTTTTCTAACAAGCTTGTCTTTTCCCTTCGTTATCTCTATAATTGTGAGAGGAAAAAATCGTTTAGGTGATTCTTGCTTGAATAGATACATTTTTAAATAGAGGAGTGACATGGATGGCCTTAACAGCAGGTATTGTTGGACTTCCTAACGTTGGGAAATCTACATTGTTTAATGCGATCACACAGGCTGGTGCTGAATCAGCGAACTATCCGTTTTGTACGATTGACCCGAATGTCGGAATCGTTGAGGTTCCTGACCATCGTTTAACTAAATTGACTGAGCTCGTACAGCCGAAAAAGACTGTACCGACTGCATTCGAATTCACTGACATTGCTGGAATCGTTAAAGGAGCGAGCAAAGGAGAAGGTCTGGGAAACAAGTTCCTTTCCCATATTCGCCAGGTAGATGCGATTTGCCAGGTTGTCCGCTGTTTTGCGGATGACAATATTACGCACGTTGCCGGTAAAGTAGATCCTATTTCTGATATCGAGGTTATCAACCTGGAATTGATCCTTGCCGACCTCGAGTCTGTTGAAAAAAGAATCAGCCGTGTCGAAAAGTTGGCTAAGCAAAAAGACAAGGAAGCTTCTATTGAGTTTCCAATCCTTGCTCGCCTTCGGGACGCGTTTGAAGCTGAGCAGCCAGCTCGTGCGGTTGAATTTACAGATGAAGAGATGAAAATCGTTAAACAACTTCATTTGCTGACAATCAAGCCAATGCTTTATGTTGCGAACGTGGGCGAAGAAGATGTTGCAGATCCGAGCGGAAACGAATATGTCCAGAAGGTCCGCGACTTTGCACAAAAAGACAATGCGGAAGTCATCGTCATCAGCGCTAAGATCGAAGAAGAAATCGCTGAGCTTGAAGGCGAAGAAAAGCAAATGTTCCTAGAAGAGCTAGGCATTGAAGAATCAGGTTTGGACCAGTTGATCCGTGCGGCTTACAGCCTGCTTGGACTGGCAACCTACTTCACAGCTGGTGTCCAGGAAGTCCGCGCATGGACATTCCGCCGCGGAATGAAAGCACCTCAGTGTGCCGGTGTCATCCACTCAGATTTCGAACGCGGATTCATCCGTGCAGAAACAGTCCACTACGATGACCTTTTGGCAGCAGGATCCATGACAGCAGCCAAGGAAGCAGGAAAAGTCCGCCTTGAAGGAAAAGAATACGAAGTAAAAGACGGAGACATCATCCACTTCCGTTTCAATGTATAACTCATTTTTTGCCCTGCCCATACAGCAGGGCATTATTTTTTATTATCGATTCATTTAGCATGGACAAAAATACGAACATATGTTAGTATTTTCTTATAGAAATCTATCACATAGAAATAGGGAAAATAGATTCTCTATACATATCATTGCCTTTGAATATGTTCTGTGATATAATTTCATCTTGTGAGTAATTAAACAATTACTCCTTGCCCTGTAATGGGGCCGTTTAGACCAAAAGGAGGTGACAGTGATGAGAAAGTACGAAATTATGTACATCATCCGCCCAAACATTGAAGAGGAAGCTAAAAAGGCTCTTACCGAGCGTTTCAGTTCAATCCTTACAGAAAACGGTGCGGAAGTTTCAGAAGCTAAGGAATGGGGCAAACGCCGCCTTGCTTATGAAATCAATGATTTCCGTGATGGCTACTACCAGCTTGTTAAGGTAAACGCTACTCCGGAAGCAGTTGAGGAATTCTCTCGTCTTGCTAAGATCAACGAAGATATCCTTCGCCACATCGTAATTAAAGAAGAAGAATAATTAATGTTATAAATATAAACTTTCAGCGGAAGATGTTTCATATGGAACATTCATGCTGGGGGGAAGGAGTTGATTCTGATGATGAATCGTGTCATTCTTGTTGGCCGTTTGACCAAGGATCCTGAATTACGTTTCACACCGAATGGAGTTGCGGTGGCTACTTTCACACTTGCGGTAAATCGTTCATTTACCAACCAGCAGGGGGAAAGAGAAGCTGACTTCATTAACTGTGTGGTATGGCGCCGTCCAGCCGAAAATGTTGCTAACTTCTTGAAGAAGGGCAGCCTTGCAGGTGTTGATGGACGCGTTCAAACTCGTAGCTATGAAGGACAAGATGGTAAGCGTGTATACGTTACAGAAGTTCTTGCTGAGAGTGTTCAGTTCCTTGAGCCAAAAGGACAGTCTTCAGACAGAGGGGATAGCGGTTATTCCCGTCAAAATGATCAAGGATCCCCGTTCGGGAATCAGAATCAACGACAAAACCAAGGTTATACAAAAGTAGATGAAGATCCATTTGCAGGTGGCGGCCAGATCGACATTTCAGATGATGATCTTCCATTCTAATATAACTCGGATTTGAAATAGAATACACAAGGAGGGAAATGACCATGGCAATGGGTGGACGCAGAGGCGGACGTGCAAAACGCCGTAAAGTTTGCTACTTCACAGCAAACGGAATCACTAAAATTGATTATAAAGATGTTGATCTTCTTAAAAAATTCATCTCTGAGCGCGGTAAAATTTTACCACGCCGTGTAACTGGTACTAGCGCTAAATATCAGCGTAAATTGACAGTTGCAATCAAACGTTCTCGTCAAATGGCATTACTGCCATACGTTTCAGGCGAATAATGATCGGATTTTAAAAGGCAGCGGGGCTTTCCCGCTGCCTTTTATATTAGCTATATATCACTTCGTTTGCTTGTCATACGTTTAAAAGCTAAAATAGTTCTTATCGGTTATCTTAAAAATGGCTGGTACTTGGTTCAGTAAACAGTTATTAAATCTTGATTGAACCTTATAATGACACCAAGGCGCTTATGCTTTTCGGTGTCTAGCTCCAGCACTTGTCGAGGCTGATCAAGGCGCTTACGCTTTTCTGTGAGGTGGATTATGAAGAATACATACAAGCTGACGGAAGGTGCCATCCTGTTAGCGATTTTTGCGGTTTTATTATTGATCACTTTCTATATACCTGGCCTGGGGTTAATCGTAAACCTTTTTCTTTCTTTGCCGTTCTTATTTTTCGGTGCTAAGTATGATGGGAAAAGTACGGCTGTTTTTACGCTCGCAGCTGTGTTATTATCCATGATTTTAGGATCGCTCCTGGCAATCCCGCTTGCATTGGCATATGGGACAACAGGTGCTGTTATGGGTTATATGGTCAGGGAAGGGAAAAGTAAGTTCGCAGCATACATAGCTGGTTCCCTCGTGTTCCTTTTGAATTTGGTGGCACAATATGCGTTATCAGTCATCTTATTCAAAATTAATATTATCGATGAATTGATGGAGGCTTTTCGTGCCTCTACCGACCAGGCGATTAAATTGCTGGAACAAATGGGGCAGGCACCTGATGCGAACCTCATCAAGCAATTTGAAGCAATGATCGATATGATGGAAGTACTTATGCCGAGCATGTTCGTCATGGCCTCATTCTTGATTGTGTTCCTGCTTCAGCTTGTCTCGTTTCCATTCTTGAAACGGTTCGGGATCAAGGTGCCAACCTGGCCGCCATTCAGGGAATTGAATCTGCCTAAGAGCATACTTTGGTACTATCTCATCACGATGATTGCAGCATTGATCATACAGCCGGAAAAAGGAACCTATTTGTTCTGGGTGATTTCCAATCTAACATTCATCCTGCAAATGCTGATGGTTCTCCAAGGGCTCTCTTTAGTGTTTTATGTAACACATATTAAAAACTATCCTAAAGCGGTTCCCATCATCTTCGTTGTCCTGGTTTTCCTCCTTCCATTTGTTCTTTATATTGTGAGGATATTAGGTATAATTGATTTAGGATTTGACTTAAGAAAACGTCTTGGGGAGAAGAAGTAATCAGAAACTAACGCTTTAGGAGCTGAGCACATGCCTTCTTATTTAGAGAGGCGGCAAATACGCTATCCATTGTATGGATTGATGGCCGTAACACTAGTGCTGATTGGATTTCTGTCTTACTATAACTGGATTATAGGAGCAGCAGGTTTCATTCTCACTGGCCTATTGATATATTTGATTTTTCAAGTGAATCATAAAATAAGGCAAGAGACGGAAGAGTACATTTCCACGCTGTCTTACCGGGTGAAAAAAGTCGGCGAAGAAGCGTTGATGGAAATGCCCATCGGGATCATGCTGGTTAATGATGACTATTATATTGAGTGGACGAATCCCTTCATTGCTGCATGTTTCAATGAAGATTCGCTAGTAGGAAAATCACTTTATGATGTTGCTGATGCGGTCATTCCGCTGATCAAGCAAGAAGTGGAAACAGAAATCATCACTCTTCATGCCCGTAAATTCCGAGTCATCCATAAACCTGAAGAACGGCTGCTCTACTTTTTCGACGTGACCGAACAGGCAGAAATCGAAAAAATGTATCATGATGAGCGTACAGTCATCTCGATCATTTACCTTGATAACTATGAGGAATTGACTCAGGGAATGGATGATCAGACGAAAAGCAGCTTGAACAGTCTTGTGACGTCCATTTTAAATAAATGGGCAACCAATAATGGGGTATTCCTCAAAAGGGTTTCCTCTGAGCGCTTCATCGCAGTATTTAGCGAGCATATACTTCAGCTGCTGGAAAAAGGGAAATTCTCGATACTTGATGAAGTAAGGGAAACGACATCGAAGCAAAATGTCCCATTAACTTTAAGCATAGGTGTTGGCACAGGATATTCATCCCTTCCTGAGCTTGGCACCCAGGCACAATCCAGCCTGGATTTGGCTTTGGGACGCGGTGGTGACCAGGTTGCGATCAAGCAGCCTAATGGCAAAGTTAAGTTTTATGGAGGCAAGACGAATCCTGTTGAAAAGCGAACAAGGGTTAGGGCCCGAGTCATCTCTCACGCATTGAAAGAACTGGTCATCGAGAGTGATAAGGTCTTAATCATGGGACATAAGAACCCTGATATGGACGCCATCGGTTCGGCAATCGGAATTCTCAAAGTAGCGCAGATGAATAAGCGTGAAGGTTTTATTGTCTATAATAAAAATGAGATTGATACAGGTGTACAGCGCCTGATGGATGAGATTAAGGAAAACGAATCCCTCTACTCTCGATTCATTTCGCCGGAGCAGGCATATGAAATTGCATCTGATGACACATTGCTTGTCATTGTTGATACGCATAAACCATCACTTGTCATTGATGAGAGACTGTTGAACCGGATTGAGAACATCATCGTGATTGACCATCATCGCCGGGGAGAGGAATTCATCAAGAATCCTTTGCTCGTATATATGGAGCCTTATGCTTCATCAACAGCTGAACTCGTGACCGAGTTACTGGAATATCAGCCTAAGAACGGTAAAATCCAGATGCTAGAGGCAACTGCTTTATTGGCGGGAATCATCGTAGATACTAAAAGCTTCACATTAAGGACCGGGGCCCGGACATTCGATGCTGCTTCCTATCTGCGCAGCCACGGGGCGGATACCATTTTAGTCCAGAAGTTTTTAAAAGAGGATATTAATACGTATATCAGAAGAGCTAAAATTATTGAGAATGTTTATTTTTACCGGGATGGCATTGTCATTTCAAAAGGTGCAGACGATGTTTATTGTGACCATGTGCTGATTGCGCAGGCTGCTGACACCCTGCTGACGATGGATGGAGTCTCAGCATCCTTTGTCATCTCAAAACGATCAGAAGATACCATTGGCATAAGTGCGAGGTCGCTTGGCGAAATCAATGTCCAGGTGATCATGGAAAATCTCGAAGGTGGCGGGCATTTAACCAATGCTGCGACACAAATGTATGATATAACTACGGATGAGGCAGAAACACTTTTACAAAATGCCATAGATGATTATTTAGAAGGGGGACAAAAAGAATGAAAGTAATCTTTTTGAAGGACGTTAAAGGAAAAGGAAAAAAAGGCGAAATCAAAAATGTGGCAGATGGCTACGCACACAATTTCCTGATTAAACAGGGTCTTGCAGTTGAAGCAAATCAGGCCGCTATGAGTTCCCTGAGTGCACAACAAAAGAAAGAAGAGAAAGTGGCCCAGCAGGAGCTTGAAGATGCGAAAGCATTAAAGGAAAAGCTGGAAAAGGTTACGGTTGAACTATCTGCGAAATCTGGTGAGGATGGACGTCTATTTGGCTCAATCACTAGCAAGCAGATTGCTGATGAACTGCAAAAAAGCAATGGCATCAAACTTGATAAGCGTAAAATTGAGCTTTCGGATGCCATTCGCACACTTGGATACACAAAGGTTCCAGTCAAGCTTCATAAAGATGTACAGGCAACTTTGAATGTCCATGTAAAAGAAGGTAAATAATTTACAGTTCCATATAGCCGTAAACATGATAAAATAATATAGTTACAGAAATAGGTGATCGGTTCTGCTGATCACTTTTTTCAATTAGACGAGAGAGAATTTTGTAAGGGGGCTGGCAGATGAGTGAATTATTCGCGGATCGACTTCCGCCGCAAAACATGGAAGCGGAACAAGCCGTACTTGGCGCAATATTTTTAGAGCCATCAGCTTTAACTCTTGCTTCAGAACTATTATTACCCGACGATTTTTATCGTGTTGCGCACCAGAAAATCTTCAACGTCATGCTGGATTTAAATGATAAAGGCAAAGCCATTGACCTGGTGACTGTCACTGAGGAATTGGCTTCATCCAAGCTGATTGAAGATGTTGGAGGCGTCAGTTATTTAAGTGAATTGGCTGCATCCGTGCCGACGGCTGCTAATATAGAGTATTATGCTAGAATCGTAGAAGAAAAATCATTGTTGAGAAGGCTGATCCGTACAGCATCTGGCATCGCTGAAGATGGCTATTTGCGTGAGGATGAAGTCGAGGCATTACTTGCCGAAGCAGAAAAGAACATCATGGAGGTTGCCCAGCGTAAGGGCGGAGGAGCCTTCCATAATATCAAGGATGTCCTTGTCAGGACCTATGATAATATCGAGGAAATGCATAACCGCAAAGGGGATATCACCGGTCTTGAGACGGGATTTACCGAGCTTGATCGAATGACAGCGGGCTTTCAGCGAAATGATTTGATTATCGTTGGTGCCCGCCCTTCTGTTGGTAAAACCGCCTTCGCCTTGAATATCGCCCAGAATGTTGCGAAAAAGACTGGGGAGAATGTCGCGATCTTCAGTTTGGAGATGGGCGCAGAGCAGCTGGTCATGCGTGTTCTTTGTGCTGAAGGAAATATTGATGCACAAAGGCTTCGTACAGGATCCCTGACTGATGAGGACTGGGGCAAACTGACGATGGCCATGGGAAGCCTGTCAAACGCAGGAATCTTCATAGATGATACTCCCGGCGTCAAAATTACCGATATCAGGTCAAAATGCCGACGCTTAAAGCAGGAGCAGGGACTTGGCATGATCATGATCGATTACTTGCAGCTGATCCTTGGAAGCGGACGTGCCGGCGAAAACCGTCAGCAGGAAGTATCAGAGATCTCCCGTTCCCTCAAGCAATTGGCGCGTGAATTGCAGGTCCCTGTCATCGCTCTGTCCCAGCTTTCCCGTGGAGTGGAACAGCGACAGGACAAGCGTCCGATGATGTCCGATATCCGTGAATCCGGTTCAATCGAACAGGATGCAGATATCGTAGCCTTCCTTTACCGTGATGACTACTATGACAAAGAATCCGAAGACAAGAACATCATTGAAATCATCATTGCCAAGCAGCGTAACGGCCCTGTAGGCACCGTCAAGCTGGCCTTTGTAAAAGAATATAATAAATTCGTCAATATAGAGAATAGATATGATGAATCGTACGCTCCACCAGGGGCATAATGAGAATTGACCATATAGGTTGATTCTCTTTTTTTATAAAAGATTATATTAGACTACATAGAGTAAGAATTTTTACGAACGAAATAAGTGTTATATAAAATTAATGTTCGTGTTTTGTTGACTTTTACCTGAGATTGCTGGTAAACTTTATATGTTTGAAACGAAAAAAAATTACTGTATACCTTTGGAGGTGCTTTTATATGTCATCCGTAGTAGTAGTAGGGACACAATGGGGAGACGAAGGAAAAGGGAAGATTACAGACTTCCTATCAGAAAATGCCGAAGTGATTGCCCGTTACCAGGGAGGGAACAACGCCGGACATACAATTAAGTTCAATGGTGAAACATATAAATTGCATTTAATTCCATCAGGAATTTTCTATAATGATAAAATCAGCGTCATCGGCAACGGAATGGTTGTGGACCCAAAAGCTTTAGTGAAGGAGCTTGCTTATCTTCACGACAAGAATGTTAAAACAGACAATCTGCGCATCAGCAACCGCGCGCATGTCATCCTTCCATATCACTTGAAGCTTGATGAGGTGGAAGAAGCGAGCAAGGGCGCCAATAAAATTGGAACGACCAAGAAGGGAATCGGCCCTGCATACATGGACAAGGCTGCACGTACCGGAATTCGAATTGCCGACTTGCTGGATCGTGAAGTATTTGAAGAAAAGCTTTCTCGCAACCTGGAAGAAAAGAATCGCCTGCTTGAACGAATCTACGAAACAGAGGGATTCAAGCTTGAAGACATTCTGGATGAATATTATGAGTATGGCCAGCAAATCAAGGATTATGTTGTCGACACATCCGTCGTTCTTAACGATGCTTTGGATGATGGCCGCCGGGTACTATTTGAAGGCGCACAAGGTGTTATGCTCGACATCGACCAGGGAACCTATCCATTCGTCACTTCATCCAATCCAGTAGCGGGTGGTGTCACAATTGGTTCAGGAGTAGGACCGACCAAAATCACTCATATTGTTGGAGTTTCGAAAGCTTATACCACTCGTGTGGGAGATGGACCATTCCCTACAGAGCTAGATAACGAAATCGGCCACCAAATCCGTGAAGTAGGCCGCGAATATGGTACGACAACTGGACGTCCGCGCCGCGTCGGCTGGTTCGACAGTGTCGTCGTCCGACATGCCCGCCGTGTCAGCGGAATCACGGACCTATCTTTAAACTCGATTGATGTTTTGACTGGAATCGAAACACTTAAAATTTGCGTCGCATACCGTTACAAAGGCGAGTTAATCGAAGAATTCCCAGCAAGTCTCAAGACACTTGCTGAATGTGAGCCAGTTTACGAAGAACTGCCAGGATGGACAGAAGACATCACAGGCGTAAAATCACTCGATGAACTGCCTGAGAACGCACGACACTATCTCGAGCGTATTTCACAGCTGACAGGCATTCCATTGTCTATCTTCTCTGTCGGCCCGGACCGCACCCAAACAAACGTCGTCCGCAGCCCTTGGAGATCATAAGTAATCTCAATTTAAGCCCCTGATCATGTAGATCGGGGGCTTGTTTTAATTATGTATTAAAAGACTTGCCACTGAATTCGGAGGAAAACTGCCGGATAAAAGAAAAAAGCGAAAAAAGTTTTAAAAAAATATATACAAATGACAAAATGCTATGGTAATATAAACAACGTTGTCACTAATTCGACAAAAAATGATAAGAAACGAGCCATTAGCTCAGTCGGTAGAGCATCTGACTTTTAATCAGAGGGTCGAAGGTTCGAGTCCTTCATGGCTCACCAAGTTTTTTTTTTCGCGTAAAGTGAAAAAGATCAACTTTAATATATGGCCCCTTGGTCAAGCGGTTAAGACACCGCCCTTTCACGGCGGTAACACGGGTTCGAATCCCGTAGGGGTCACCATATTACATATTTAATTGAGTGGTATTATCTTGGCTCAGTAGCTCAGTCAGTTGCTTGCTTCACTGAATATGCATCTGCGGCAACTTGCGAGAAAGACCGTAAGGTCATTCGAGCAAAGGATCTAAACCAAACAAAGTTTAGGAAACAACATATCATCTTGGCTCAGTAGCTCAGTCGGTAGAGCAAAGGACTGAAAATCCTTGTGTCGGCGGTTCGATTCCGTCCTGAGCCATTAAAAAAGGGAGCGTGTCATATGACATGCTCCTTTTTTTTGTAACATTTATGTAACATAACGATAAACTTCCTATTTTTAGCATGTTTGTATTGCTATTAACAACATTGTTCAATGTTAATCCTGCAAAAGTAGGAGAATAACCTGTTATTACTAGGTTTTTGGCTCATTTTTAATATGAAAGATAGGAAAATATACCGAGAGTGAATTCCATATATCTGACAAAAAACGTAATAAAATGTCAGCTATTATACATTTTTGTTACATAATGAAGACTAGCCTCCCCATCGATACATTATATGGTAAAGTATAAAGGTACAATTATCAGATAATAGTTATTTAGAACTAGATTAATAGTGTTTGACCGTTGTAGGAGGATCAGGATGAATAATTTAAAACATAGGCTGTCCAATCTTGCCGGCAAAACATCTAGAGAGATGAAGCCAGCAATAAAAAAGTCAATCATGGCTGCAGTGACTGTGGCTGCGTTGTCTTTTGGTGCAGGAAATGCTGCACTAGCGGCGGATTCTGAATTAACAACTTTGTATCATGTATATGTAAATGATAAGTTTATAGGAACTGTAGCAGATAAAGCACAAGTAGAACAGCTGGTAGAAGATAAGCTGACATCCGTGAAGAAGGAATATGCGGATCTTGATGTCGAACTCGGGTTAGACGTAACTTTTATTCCTGAGCAAGTGTTCAGCTCGGCAGCGAATGCAAATACAAGTGAAGTAATAGAAGTACTTAAAGACGAAATGACTGTCCAGGCTGAAGCGACAGCTCTTGTAATTGCTGATCAGCCAGTAGCATATGTAAAAGATGCTGAAGCGGCAAGAGAAGTACTTAAGACATTAATGCTCGAGCACGTTACAGAAGATGAATTAGCCGAGGTTGAGAGCAGAAAAGTATCTACTAATCTACCTGTACCCGAAGTGAAAGAAAATGAAACTCGTATATTAGACGTTTATTTAACTAAGGAAGTTTCAAATTCGGAAGAAAAAGTTAATCCCGAAAAAGTACTTTCTGTACAGGAAGCGGTCCAGTTCCTTAAAAAGGGTACTTTAGAAGAACAGAAGTACCAGGTTAAAGAAGGGGACGTATTGGGGAGCATCGCAAATGATCACAATTTGACGCTTGCTCAATTGCTTTCTTTAAATGCAGGATTCGATGACAATACAGTTCTGAAGCCAGGCCAAGAGCTAAATGTGACTGTCTTGAAGCCATTTGTTGAAGTCGTGGTCAATCGCCAGGTATACGAACATAAAGAAGTGCCTTTCGAAAGAGAAGTCAAAGAGGATTCTTCCATGTTCAAGGGAGATACGAAGACTCAGCAAGAAGGCAAAGTTGGCATGAATGGTATTACCTATTCAGTGTCAGAACAAAATGGCAGGGTAACCAAGAAGGAAGTCATTAATGAAACGGTTCTTGAAGAGCCAGTGAAGGAAATCATCGTTAAAGGTACTAAGGTTGTTCCTTCGCGCGGTGATGGAACATTCGTATGGCCGACAAATGGCGGATATGTATCCAGCCGCCAGGGCTATCGTTGGAGCAAGATGCATAAAGGGATTGATATTGCGAGGCCAAGCAACTACACAATCAAGGCTGCCGATAATGGTAAAGTCGTATATGCAGGTAACAAGGGCGACGGATATGGCAATAAAATCATCATCGACCATCAAAACGGTTATCGCACAATGTATGCACACCTAGCATCAATCTCAGTAAGCGTAGGCCAGTCAGTTTCCAGCGGTTCGAAAATCGGCGTTATGGGAAGAACAGGAAACTCCACTGGAATCCACCTTCACTTTGAAGTATATCAAAATGGCAGGATTATCGATCCGATGTCTAAATTGCCTTAATCTTTATGTAAAAGTCTCTAGCCAAACTAGAGACTTTTTTTATTAGAGCTTGTGTTGGCCTTAGTGATAGGCTACAAAATCATTATAAGCCTGTCAGTTTATTGTTATGGGCAGGATTGGTACAATTGGGAAGAGAAGAATAGAAGTTATATAACAGAAAAATTCAGTTTTTCTCTGTTTTAAAGTAAAATAGATAAGATAGCATTTTTACAAAGATAAGAAGTATTCATATATGATTGTTAAATTGGCTTAAAAGGAGAATTGGTATGGAGAAAAAAATACTGGTAGTAGACGATGAGAAACCAATTGCAGATATTTTACAGTTCAATCTGAAAAAAGAGGGCTACGATGTTTATTGTGCCTATGATGGAAACCAGGCAGTGGAAATGGTGGAAGAAGTTCAGCCGGATTTGATCTTGCTGGATATCATGCTGCCGATGCGTGATGGCATGGAGGTATGCCGTGAGGTCCGCAAAAAATACGAGATGCCGATTATCATGCTGACTGCTAAAGACTCTGAAATTGATAAGGTGCTCGGACTTGAACTTGGAGCGGATGATTATGTCACGAAGCCATTCAGCACAAGGGAATTGATTGCCAGGGTAAAAGCGAATCTTCGCCGCCATCAGCAGAATGCAATCAAAGAAGATGAGCAGGAAGAGTCTAATGAAATTACCGTTGGCTCTTTGATCATCCATCCGGATGCTTATGTTGTTTCCAAAAGAGGCGAAACGATTGAATTGACGCATCGTGAATTCGAGCTTCTTCATTATCTTGCCAAGCATATTGGACAAGTCATGACAAGAGAGCACCTTCTACAAACGGTATGGGGCTATGACTACTATGGGGATGTCCGTACAGTAGACGTAACTGTTAGGCGTCTGCGCGAAAAAATCGAGGATAATCCAAGCCATCCGACATGGATCGTGACAAGACGAGGAGTAGGATATTATTTGAGAAACTCTGAGCAGGAGTAAATCCAAGAATGAAAAAGGTAGGTTTTTTTCGCTCAATACACCTTAAATTTGTGATTATATATGTCCTGCTTATTCTCGTTGCGATGCAAATTATCGGTGTTTACTTTGTACGCAAACTTGAGACGACCTTAGTGACGAATTACCAGGAATCTGTAAAATCCCGTGTAGATCTGCTGGTTTATGATATCCAGGAAGAAATGGTCAAGGAACGCGGGAAGGAAGATCCCACGAAAGAGGAAGCGATCAGGCAGATCTTAAAAGATTATAAAGCTAATGATATTGCTGAAATCCGTGTTATTGACGGAAGCAGCTTTAAAATACTCGGAACATCAAGCCTGAGCAATCAGGGGATGGTGGGGCAGAGGACTCCTGATGTAAAAATCAAGCGTTCGATCATCTTTAAAGAAGATGAAGACGTCATCCAGTTGAAAGGCAATGATAGGGTTTGGGTACTGTCCACACCTATCATGCATAACAATGAAGCAATAGGTGCTGTCTATCTTGTAGCCCAGATTGATGATATCTTTGATCAGATGAATGATATCAATAAAATCCTGGCTACCGGAACAGCCATTGCCCTGATTTTCACAGCTATTTTGGGAATCATGCTGGCACAGACGATCACGAGGCCGATATCGGATATGCGTAAGCAGGCGCTGGCGATGACGCGCGGTAATTTTTCCAGGAAGGTTAAAGTGTATGGTTACGATGAAATTGGCCAACTTGCGATCACTTTCAACAACCTGACGAAAAAACTACAGGAAGCACAAGCTACAACTGAGGGCGAGAAAAGGAAGCTCTCCTCTGTTATTTCCTATATGACCGACGGTGTCATCTCGACGGATCGGAAAGGACGCATCATTCTGATCAATGACCCTGCAACACAGATGCTTGGTGTTCCACGTGAAACAGTGCTGTCTCAGCCATTGGTTTCCGTGCTTGGCCTGGATGAAAATTATACTTTCGAAGATTTACTGCAGGAGAAGGAATCAATCGTCCTGGATTACAGTACGAAAAGCAAGCCATTTATCCTTAGGGCTAACTTTTCTGTGATCCAGAAGGAAAGCGGCTTTGTGAATGGATTGATTGCAGTCCTGTATGATATTACGGAACAAGAAAAAATAGATATGGAGAGACGTGAATTCGTTGCGAATGTTTCCCACGAATTACGGACTCCTCTGACAACGATGCGCAGCTACCTTGAAGCGTTAGCGGAAGGAGCATGGAGAGATGAGGAAATCGCTCCAAACTTCCTTGAGACTACTAGAGGTGAAACAGAGCGGATGATCCGCCTTGTAAATGATTTGCTGCAGCTTTCAAAACTGGATAGTGTAGATTATCGCCTCTCAAAGGAATGGGTCAACTTCCCGGTCTTTTTTAACAGGATCATTGACCGATTTGAAATGACGAAGGAACAAAATGTTTCTTTCAAAAGGAAAATCACCGAGGATGCGATTTTCGTAGAAATAGATGAAGATAAAATTACGCAAGTACTTGATAATATCATTTCTAATGCCATGAAGTATTCACCAGAGGGCGGAACGATTACGTTCGAAGTGAAAGAGCTGGATGACCAGATTGTCGCTAGCATCTCTGACGAAGGGGTCGGCATCCCGAAAGACAATCTTGATAAAATTTTTGATCGTTTTTACCGTGTCGATAAAGCCAGGACAAGGAAACTTGGCGGGACAGGCCTTGGACTGGCCATCGCCAAGGAAATGGTCAATGCCCATGGCGGCAGAATATGGGCAGAAAGCGTGGAAGGAAAAGGAACTACTGTTCAATTTACGCTTCCTTATGACCGAAGTGCAGAGGATGATTGGTCATGACATATGAAAATATAAAATCTGTTATTTTAACATTTCTCGTCGCGCTGAGTGGTTTTTTAACCTGGAATATTTGGACATACCAGCCGGATTATGAGTTGGTCAACAATCAAAAAACAGTTGAAGAAATCAACATTGCCACACAGAAGGAACTTAAGAAAATCGTTAAGCCACACCAGATTATTTATCATGTAGGCGGGAAACAGTTTGGCTCTGTAGACAATGGCCATATTGATGATCTTATTGGAGTCATTTCGAAATGGAAGTACTTTGATATGGAACAGTATCCCGGACGAATCAGTGATTTTAATGAAAGAATAGTCCAGGGTGAAAATACCGAAATCATTTTTCCGGATGAAGTACCGATTGAACTCTATAAAAGAGTATTGAATATTGACGAGAAGAATATTCCGAAGTTTGATTTCGACCGAATCATCATCAATTCCGAAACCCAGCAAAAGCAAGAGGGAATTGTCTATTTTTACTCGCAAAAAAACCAGGAAGTCTATGTCAGCAATGTCAGTCCTTCCTATATAAATAGTTTTACAAAAAAATACTATGATTCTTCAAGAAGGCTGACGCCATATTTCCTATATACCGTTTCAGACATTAGGAAGATCTATCTGCCAACCGAAGAAGTGAATATGGTGATGCACACCTATTACCAAAATCCATTGGATTCAGAACAGTTCAAGGATGCGCTATTCGCGGATCCGAGCTTTGTTCAGCGCAGCATGGTTGATGGCGTGGAGGAATACACTGATGATGCCAGCAAAATGATCGTGGATACGCAAACCAATATGATTAACTATGTGAATCCGGTCCGGACTGGTGATTCGATTATCGGCACGAACAATGTTTTACAGAAAAGCATTGAGTTTGTGAATAGCCATGGCGGCTGGACGGAAACGTACCGATATGTGTACAAGGATGATTTTAACCAGAATGTCCTTTTCCGACTGTACAGCAAGGAAGGTTATCCTGTGTTTAACCAAATTGGGATGTCAGAGATTTATCAGCAGTGGCGACAGTCGGAGATCAGCCGATATGTGCGCCCTGGATTCCACCTGGAGCTCCCTTTGAATCCAGATGTCGTTACAAAGACATTGCCATCTGGATATGAAGCGCTGGAGTACCTGCAAAGCAAAAAGGATTTCAAGCTGGAGCTGCTTCAAAACCTAATGCCTGGCTATTACATGACACAGGGACCAGAAAATTCATTGATTCTGCTGGAGCCAGGCTGGTTCTATTTATATGATCAGCAGTGGCGGCAGCTGATATGGGAGGAGGAATTGAATAATGGATTGGAGTAGGATCAAGACAATCTTTATTCTCACGTTCCTCGTCCTTGATGTTTACCTTGTTTATCAGTTCATGAATACGAGGGATGCTGCCCAGTATGAAATTCCAAAGGAAGCGACCCTGGAGGAAAAGCTGAAGAATGATGATATCACCTATGTTGAACTCCCTGATATTAAAAAGAAAGAACAGTATCTAAGTGTGCGGACGAAAGTTTTCACGACCGAGGAGATAGGAAAGGCCAAAGGGCAGACAATCAGTCTGGGAGATGGGACTTCTATTGAATCTAAGCTGGACAAGCCGTTTAAATTAACGAGCAAGTTCCAGCCAGCCGAGCTATCTGATTTTATAAAAGCGAACATTTTTGCTGGTGAAGAGTATAAGTTCTGGAGTAAGAATGATGAAGAAAAAACGATCACGTATTACCAGGAATATGACAATAAGACATTTTACTATAACAGCAATGCAAAATTGACGTTCTTTTTCAATGAAAATAATGAAGTGACTTCGTATAAGCAAACGTATGTGGAGATCATCGATGAGCTCTCGGAAACAGAAGAATTGCTGCCGCCATTAAGGGCGTTGGAAACTCTATATAAAAAAGGTTTGATCAAGCCGAAGAGTGAAATTACCGATTTTAAATTAGGATATTCCACTCTTGTTTCCCTGACTGCATCACATGTCGTGACACCGACATGGAGGATTGAAGTCAATGGCAAGGAGAACCTTTTTGTACACGCATTCGAGGGTCGGGTCATCCCGTTGTCTGACGGAGAAAATAAAATGACGGAGTGAAGAGATATGAGTTTGCATTTTAGTGTTCTCGCAAGCGGGAGTACGGGAAATGCGATCTATGTGGAGACGGAGGGCCAATCCTTTTTAGTGGATGCTGGATTGAGCGGCAAACAGATGGAGGCTTTATTCAAGCAAATTGGCCGTAGTATGAAAGACCTCTCTGGTATATTAGTGACGCATGAACATAGCGATCATATAAAAGGCATAGGAATCGTTGCCCGTAAGTACAAACTGCCAATCTATGCGAATGAAAAAACATGGAAAGCGATGGACGGATTGATTGGGGAAGTTCCGCTTGAGCAGAAATTCTCTTTTGACATGGAAACTGTGAAAACATTCGGCGGCCTTGATATCGAATCCTTCGGTGTCTCGCACGACGCGGCTGAGCCAATGTTCTACGTATTCCACAAAGAAGGCAAGAAACTGGTGCTCATCACAGACACAGGCTATGTCAGTGACCGGATGAAAGGGATCATTTCCAATGCTGATGCCTATGTGTTTGAAAGCAACCATGACGTCCAGATGCTGAGGATGGGAAGGTACCCTTGGAGTGTCAAGCGCCGGATCCTAAGTGATTATGGCCATGTCTCTAATGAGGACGCCGCTGTCGCGATGAGCGAAGTCGCAGGAGATAATACGAAACGAATTTATCTGGCTCATTTAAGCACAGATAATAACATGAAAGACCTAGCACGTATGTCAGTCTCCCAAACCTTGGAGGGCAGGGGCATTATAGTAGGAGAGCAGTTCGATTTGATTGATACAGATCCGAAGACCCCAACCCCTTTGACAGCCATTTAATTTGTTTAAGGTCTAGAATGAATAGGTAAAGGAGTAAAGGCATCATGTTTGGGTGCTTTTGCTCCTTTTTATTTTGAAATGGAAATGGAGAGGCTTTTGATTTAGAAATTACCTTCACTGGTAGTATAATAATCTATATAAAAATAACTAACGTATCTATTGGTCAATGAAAGGATTGGTGGACATTGGGTTATTATGATCAAGATTATCAAAGCAGGTATAAACCGCAAAACGGCAGGAAAGGCGGCTTTTTCTGGGCCAGCCTGGCAGGTGCAGTCATAGGTGCATTATTGGTGATCTTCTCGATTCCTATACTAGCTAACTTGGATGTGCTGCCATACAAAATAGAACCTCATAATCAAACAGCTGTTACCGACGAAGATCCAAGTGAAGAAAGTGAAGAAGGCAATACCTCTAAAAAAAATGTATCCATTGATGTTTACTCACAGATCACTGAAGCCGTCGACAAGGCAGGAGATGCAGTAGTGGGCATTACGAATATCCAGGAGAGCACGAGTTTCTGGGGCCAATCCCAGGAATCAGGCGGAACGGGATCGGGCGTAATTTATAAGAAAGAGGGCGGCAAAGCCTATATAGTCACAAACCATCATGTTGTGGCCGAAGCCTCCGAACTAGAAGTCAGCCTTAGCGACGGAACGAAAGTACCTGCTAAGTTGTTAGGAAGCGATATCTGGACAGACCTGGCTGTATTGGAGGTTCCTTCTGAACAAATAAAAGTCGTAGCGGAATTCGGCAATTCAGACAATCTAAAACCAGGTGAACCGGTCATCGCAATCGGTAACCCGCTTGGGCTTACTTTTTCAGGATCCGTTACACAGGGGATCATCTCTGGTTTAGAACGCGCGATTCCAGTCGATATCAATCAGGATGGAACCCCCGATTGGCAGGCAGAGGTTTTACAGACCGATGCAGCGATCAACCCTGGAAACAGTGGAGGAGCTTTGATTAATATCGATGGCCAGGTGGTTGGCATAAATTCGATGAAAATTGCCCAAAGTGCTGTAGAAGGGATCGGTTTATCGATTCCAATCAATTACGCAGCTCCAATCATTGAGGATTTGGAGAAGACAGGTGAAGTACAGCGGCCATTCATGGGTGTTGAATTAGCCTCAGTCAATGAAATTTCATCCTACCACCAGCAGAATACACTGAAACTTCCTAAGGAAGTGAATTATGGTGTGGCAATCAGAGGTGTACAGCCAAATTCACCTGCGGCTCAGGCAGGATTGAAAGAATATGACGTCATTGTTGAAATGGATGGCGAGGAGATCCGCGATGTAGTGGATTTACGCAAACATCTTTACAATAAAAAGAAAGTTGGCGATGATATGCAAATCAAATATTATCGAAATGGCCAGCTGGAAGAAACGACAATGAAGCTGGGCGGAGAAACATTATAAGAGTTGTGGATAATGACAGGAGGCAGAATGCTTCCTGTTTTTTTTAAATAAGAAGTATAAATTTTGTATTAAGAATAGTGTCTAGCTACAGCGCCAAACCCCTCGAGACGCTGCGGTCCAGCCAATGAAGTCAAAGACCGACTTCACTGGCTAGCCCTCCAGCGCTTGTCGGGGCTGACCAAGGCGCTGGTGCTTTTCGTATGTTAAAATGGTCATTGTGGATAAATTTAAATGGGAAAATAGGCAAATGATAATCATATAAAAAGAAGCTGAAAGGATGATTGTAATGAAGTATTGCTGCGGTGAACATGTAGAATTGGCGCTGGATGAAGCGGTTGATGAGTTTGAAACAGCACCACAATTAACGAAGTTAGAGTCTGTTGATAAGTCGGAGTTTGTTTGTGGATACTGTGGACAACCTGCTGTATATATTGTGGCGAACGAATGATCGCCTACTAAATGTGGATATCGATGTGAATATGTGGATAACTCCTGTTGATAAGTTGTTTGTAAACTGTTTGTAATCTGTTTGTAAAGTGGGGATGACTGTGAATATCTCAATCGTAACGGTTGGCAAATTGAAAGAAAAATACCTCAAACAAGGGATTGAGGAGTATTTAAAACGTCTGGGAAGCTATGCAAAAGTGGAAGTCATCGAGGTGCCTGACGAAAAAGCCCCGGAGGAATTGAGCGATACTGAGATGATCCAGGTCAAGCAAAAAGAAGGCGAGCGGATCCTATCGAAAATTGGACTCGATACCTATGTTATCGCCCTCGCCATTAATGGAAAGCTCAAATCATCAGAAGAACTTGCAGACACACTCGATAAACTAGCGACGTACGGAAAAAGCAAAATCGCTTTTGTTATCGGAGGATCACTTGGATTGAGTGATGAAGTATTGAAAAGGTCCGATGAACAACTATCCTTCTCCAAAATGACATTCCCTCACCAATTAATGCGATTGATCCTTGTTGAGCAAATTTACCGTGCTTACAGGATAAATCGCGGTGAACCGTATCACAAGTGATGGCAGAGAAAGTTTCGAGGTAGTTCTTTGATTATCGCAAAGGTTTTTCTGAGTCACCTATATATGGATATAATCCCCGATGTTTAAAAACCAGTAATAAATGGATACACAAAGATTGGAGGGATGAAGATGAAAATACTTATTATTGGTGGAGATGCGGCGGGTATGAGTGCTGCGATGCAAATGGTCCGAAACAGCTCTGGACATGAAATCACTGTGTTAGAAAAGGGAGGCGTGTATTCATACGGACAATGTGGCCTGCCTTATGTGATCAGTGGGAAGATTGAATCCACAGATAAGTTAATTGCGCGCACACAGTCAACTTTTAAAGAGAAATATGGCATTGATGCACGAGTATACCATGAAGTCCAAAAGGTAGACACAGAGAATAAAATGGTAAGTGGAATAAACCATAGTAATGGCGAAACGTTCAGCCTTCCATATGACCGCCTTCTGATTGCAACTGGTGTAGGCTCAGTCATTCCAAAGTGGGAAGGTGTGACACTTCCTGGTGTTTTCTCACTAAAGACCATCCCTGATGCAAAGGCAATCATGAATTATCTGGAAAAGGATATAAGTAATGTGACCGTGATTGGTGGCGGATACATTGGGCTTGAAATGGCCGAAAGTTTTGCGGAGCTTGGCAAGAAGGTAACGATCATTGAAAGAAATGAGCAATTGGCTAAAATATTTGATAAAGACATGGCCGAACTGATTCACGAGGAAGCAATAAAGCAAAACATTGAGTTGAAAATGGGCGAATCCGTGGAAGCATTCGGTGGAAGTGACAACGTGGAATCTGTGAAAACCGATAAAGGAGAGTATCAAACAGATTTGGTGCTAGTCGCAGTAGGTGTGAAGCCCAATACTTCCTTTTTAGAAGGAACAGGAATCAAAACCAGTGTAAATGGTGCAATCGAAGTAAATGCCTATATGCAAACCAGTATTGAGGATATCTACGCGGCAGGAGATTGTGCCACACAATATCACCGAGTAAAAGAAAAGGATGATCATGTCCCATTGGGAACACATGCCAATAAGCAAGGACAAATCGCCGGATTGAATATGGTTGATGTACATAAAACGTTTAAGGGAATTGTAGGGACTTCCATTATTAAGTTTTTCGATTTATCCCTGGGAAGAACAGGGCTATCAGAAACAGAGGCAAACTTGCTGAACATCCCATATGGCTCTGTAACCATTACAGCAACTGATATCGCTGGTTATTATCCCGATGATAAAAAAATGAAATTGAAGCTAGTCTATCATAAAGAGACACATAAGGTTCTTGGCGGACAGATTATAGGGGAAAATGGCGTCGATAAACGAATCGATGTACTATCTACGGCCATATTTCATTCCATGACGACCGATGAACTGCTTGATTTAGATCTGGCGTATGCTCCCCCGTATAATGGTGTATGGGATCCTATTCAGCAAGCAGCCAGGAGGGTGAAGTAGCTTAACAGCACAAATAAACACTGTCGGCATACTCGATTTTCATTGAGTTTGTCGACTTTTTTAGTCCTGCTTTTTAGAGTAAAGCAACTGGTTACGGAAAAGAGACTAATAAAATATGTATTAACCTGAGCTGAGGTTGGGTTAAGATAAGGGTAGTTGCTTACCTGGAGGATATAAATGATTAAAATTTTGGCTGATTCTACTTGTGATTTATCGAAGGAAGTACTTGAATTATATGACATTATCTTAGCCCCATTGACAATAAATATAGAGGGTAAACTTTATAAAGATCGAGTGGATATTGAGCCAAATGATTTTTATTCTATTTTAAAAGGTTTATCTGAGCACCCAACGACAGGGATGCCAAGTCCTGAAGAATACCTTAAAATCATAAATAAAGCTGTGAATGATGGATATGAGGAGATACTATGTATATGCATGTCTAGCGGGACAAGCGGTGCCTACCAATCAGCTGCGATAGCAAAAGATTATTTCTATGAGGAGTACCCTGAATCGGCTGTTAAAATCCATGTAGTCGATTCTAAATGCATGAGTCATGGCAGTGGCTGGTTAATCATGAAGAGTGCAATGATGCGAGAGCAGGGGGCATCATTTGAGGAAATCATCGATTTTAATGAAACGTACAAAACCAAAGTAAAACACTTCCTATCCGTTGATGATCTAAATCATTTAATCAAGAGTGGCAGACTCACGAATGCAAGTGCATTTATCGGAAAGATTCTTATGCTTAAACCGATCATGACGATGAAGCAAGGAAAAGGGGCAATCGTCGCAAAAGAAAGAGGCCGTAATAAAGTACTGAAGCATTATGTACAAGAGTTTATTAAACGAAACGACAACGAAATGACAGAGTTTATTCTCATTGGCTATACATCGGATAAGGCCGTTGCTGAAACGCTAAAACAAAAACTCCGGGAAGAAGCAGGATTTTCAGGTGCAATCCATATCATGCAGATGGGAGTTTCTGTTGGAACCCATGTCGGTCCGGGAGCCATATCAATGTTTTTTATAGAGAAATGAGTAATACAAATAGAGGGAAAACGAAAATTTTATTATAAGATTTTGCTTTTGTTTCTGGTGATTCCTAACCTTATAAAGATACTTCTCACTTTTTTACTATGGAAAAATAGTTTATAATAATCAGTAAATAGTAGAAATTTCAAACTATAAATCATTATAATTGAATATGTTAAGGTTTGAACGAACGAACAGGGTGTGCACATAAGGGATATATATGCTGGCGCGCCAACTCAAATATATGGACAAGGAAGGGTATAATGAGCAACGTACAGAAAGCAACAGACGTTATCTTGATCGGTGCCGGAGTCATGAGTGCGACGTTGGGATCCTTACTGAAAGAATTAGCACCAGATTGGGAAATCAAAGTGTTTGAGAAACTTGCTTCAGCAGGCGAAGAAAGCTCTAATGAGTGGAATAACGCAGGTACTGGCCATGCCGCATTGTGCGAACTTAACTACACACCTGAAAAACCGGACGGATCAATTGATATTAGCAAAGCTATAAACGTAAATGAACAGTTCCAAATTTCAAGACAATTTTGGTCTCATCTTGTAAAAAGCAACTTGATTCGTAATCCCCAGGATTTTATCAGGCCTCTGCCTCATATGAGTCTAGTAGAAGGGGAAAAGAATGTAGAATTTTTGAAAAATCGTTTTAAAGCGCTTTCAGCTATTCCTATGTTTCAAGGAATGGAGTATTCTGAGGATCCAGCTAAGCTGAAGGAGTGGATTCCTTTAGTCATGGAGGGCCGTACTTCAACTGAGCCGATTGCTGCGACCAAAATAGATTCAGGCACGGATGTTAACTTTGGAGCTTTAACAAGGATGTTGTTTGAACATCTGGAGAGTCAAAAGGTCCAGATTAACTATAGACATAGTGTGAAAGATATCAAACGTGCTAGCGATGGCACTTGGGAAGTCAAGGTAAAAAATCTTGAAAGCGGAAGAACAGAGTCCCATTTTGCGAAATTCATTTTTATTGGCGGTGGGGGCGGCAGCCTGCCATTGCTGCAAAAAACAGGGATTCCCGAATCAAAACAAATCGGCGGGTTCCCGGTAAGCGGATTATTCATGGTGTGCAACAATCCTGAGGTTGTCGAGCAGCACCATGCGAAAGTTTACGGTAAAGCCAAGGTAGGGGCTCCTCCAATGTCCGTTCCGCACCTGGATACACGTTTTATTGATAATAAAAAGTCGTTGCTGTTTGGACCGTTTGCCGGCTTCACGCCGAAATTCCTAAAAACAGGCTCGAATTTGGATTTGATAGGTTCAGTAAAGCCGAATAATATCATTACTATGTTAGCGGCCGGAATGAAGGAAATGGCGCTGACTAAATATCTGATCGAGCAGGTTATGCTATCGCATGAAAAGCGGATGGAAGAACTGCGTGAGTTTATCCCTAATGCGAAAAGCGAGGATTGGAGTATCGTAGTCGCAGGACAGCGTGTACAGGTCATCAAGGATACCGATACAGGCAAAGGGACACTACAGTTCGGCACAGAGGTTGTAAGCTCCTCTGATGGCTCAGTGGCCGCATTGCTAGGGGCATCTCCAGGAGCATCCACTGCAGTTAACGTCATGCTTGAGGTACTGGAAAAATGCTTCCCAGAGAAAATGTTTGAATGGAAAGATAAAATCAAAGAAATGGTACCTTCGTATGGAGTGTCTTTAGTCGAAAATCCGGAACTATTCCATGAAATTCATGAATCAACAGCTAAAATGCTTGGTTTAAATGAAAAAGAAAAGGTCCTCAGTAGATAGAGCTCTAACCTTCGATCCCTTGGATTGAAGGTTATTTTTTATCTCTATACTTCGCGGTTGAAAGGAAATCATTGATTATTTATATAAAAATACTTTAAGGATGTCTTTATTATCAAGGGTGGCAAGCAGGACATCTTGAACACCTGTCTGATAAATATTTTCTAAATTTGAAACAACCCAGCCTTCGTCCTTGTGAACTTGATTCAATACTTCGTAATTTATTTTTCCTTCTTTAATGATCGTCCTTGGAAAATTGAATGGCTCTGCAGCCATTTGCATAGAGGAGGGAGTCAGTGGTTCATATTTTGGATCTAAGAAAACGGATAATTTACCGTCAGCCTCCCAAATCGCCAGGGCTACTTTTTTCACATCTTCTATTTTTCTTTCCCGCAGCTCTTCCAATAATACATCAATAGAGATTCTTGCCTTTTTTAATCCTTTATAAAGTATTTCACCGTTTTCAACAATGGTGATTGGTGCATGGCTGAGTAACCGTCTAAACCAGGAGAATTTGAGTATCATATAGATTCCGCCGAGATATAATGCCAATAAGACAGTAGTTGTGATGATAGAGCCTTTTAATCCTAAATGCTCGTCTGAGAGGGGATGGGCAATAATGTTCCCGATAACTAAAGCGATCGCAAAATCCAAGGGTCTCAATTGGGAAATGGCACGTTGCCCAAGAGCTCTGGTTACAATTAATAAAAAGAAAAAACCAATAATAGCCCGCAGTATCCACTGAATAGCAGTAAGCGATTCCTGGCTTTGGAAAAATTCCATTAAAGTCACGTCCTTTACCCAGAAGCTATCCCTTAGTTTATCTCCCGGACTATCGATTCATCCAATTTATTAAGTAATGGTGTAACTCTGCAGAACGCAACTTCAAATAATATATTCTTCTCTCCGAAATACCAGTCTCTAGAAAATAAAAAGCTGACTCCAAAGGCGTCATACAACGACTTTTGGAGTCAGCTTCTATCTTGCACATGAATTAATTTCGGATTAGATAATCAAACGCACCTAATGCTGCGGTTGCACCTGATCCCATTGAAATGATGATTTGTTTGTATGCACTGTCCGTGCAGTCGCCTGCAGCGAAGACGCCTGGAAGATCCGTGGCACCGTGCTTGTCTACGACGATCTCACCGAAGCGAGTGCGTTCAAGCGTGTCACCGAGCCATTCTGTGTTCGGTACGAGGCCGATCTGGACGAATACACCTTGTAATTCAACATGGTGTTCTTCACCTGTTGCACGGTCAACATAGGAAATGCCGTTCACTTTGTCTGTTCCAGTAATTTCAGTTGTTTGTGCGTTCGTCACAACTGTAACGTTCTGAAGGCTGTGCAGACGGTCTTGTAAAACCTGGTCAGCTTTGAGTTCAGGGTTGAACTCGATAACTGTTACATGCTTTACGATACCTGCAAGGTCGATTGCTGCTTCAACACCGGAGTTTCCTCCGCCGATAACCGCAACATCTTTTCCTTCGAACAATGGTCCATCACAGTGAGGGCAGTAAGCCACCCCTTTGTTCTTGAACTCGGCTTCTCCTGGTACATTGACATTACGCCAGCGGGCACCAGTTGAAATGATGACAGTTTTACTCTTAAGAACTGCACCATTATCAAGTTCAAGTTCAATCAGGTCTTTTTTCGTCAGGCTTTTAGCACGCTGCAAGTTCATGATATCCACGCCGTACTCTTTTACATGCTCCTCAAGGCTTGCAACAAGCTTTGGACCTTCAGTATGCTTCACACTGATGAAGTTCTCAATGCCTAAAGTATCCATAACCTGTCCGCCGAAGCGTTCTGCTACGATACCTGTACGAATTCCTTTACGAGCCGCATAGATGGCCGCACTGGAACCAGCCGGTCCGCCGCCGACAACAAGGACATCGTAAGGGTCTTTGTCGCTCAGTTCAGATGCATCAGGGCCAGAGCCCATTTTTGCAAGGATTTCTTCTAGGGACATACGTCCGCTTCCGAATGTTTCACCATTCAGGAATACCGTTGGCACGGCCATGACCTGCTTGCTTTCAACTTCATCCTTGAAAGCTGCGCCATCGATCATGACATGGGAAATGCCAGGGTTTAGAATGCTCATCAGGTTCAGGGCCTGCACCACATCAGGGCAGTTATGGCAGCTCAGGCTGACATACGTTTCAAAACGATATTCGTCTTTGATCGCTTTTACCTGATCGATGACTTTCTGGTCTACCTTAGGAGCCCTTCCGCTAACCTGCAGCAGAGCCAGGACTAATGAAGTGAATTCATGTCCTAAAGGAATGCCTGCGAAAGTCACTCCAGTGTCTTCGCCAGGGCGGTTGACACTGAAGCTTGGTGTTCTTTCGAGTTCTGCATGCTCCACTTTGATGTGGGATGACATTGTTGCCAATTCATCGACTAAAGCCAGCATGTCTCGTGATACATCATCCGATCCTGCGCTAACTTTAAGCAGCACATCGCCCTCCATCATTTGAAGATATTGGGCTAATTGTGCTTTTATATCTGCATCTAATAACATGGGAGTGTACCCCTTAAATCTTTCCTACAAGATCAAGGCTTGGCTTAAGAGTTTCGCCGCCTTCTTTCCATTTAGCAGGGCAAACTTCGCCTGGGTTGTTGCGTACATATTGTGCTGCTTTTAGCTTGTTTACTACCTGGCTAGCGTCACGGCCGATTCCGCCTGCATTGATTTCGACAGTTTGGATAACGCCGTCTGGATCGATGATGAAAGTTCCGCGCTCTGCAAGACCATCTTCTTCGTTCAATACGTCGAAGTTGCGAGAAATCTTCTGAGAAGGGTCGCCGATCATGATGTACTCGATTTTGCCGATTGCTTCTGAGTGGTCATGCCATGCTTTGTGAGTGAAGTGAGTATCAGTTGATACAGAGTATACTTCTGCTCCCATTTCTTTTAAAGTAGCATATTCGTTTTGCATGTCTTCAAGCTCAGTTGGGCATACGAATGTGAAGTCTGCTGGGTAGAATACAACTACGCTCCACTTGCCTTTAAGATTTTCTTCGGTAACAGTGATGAATTCTCCGTTGTGGAATGCGTTTGCTGTGAATGGTAAAACTTGAGTGCCGATTAATGCCATGATTAATTTCCTCCTTGAATGGTTGAATTATTTTTTGAAATAGTTTCACTGATGTATTCAGTTAACTATTCGGTAAACTAGAATAATTCTAATACAGTAACGATTATTATATAAAACTTAGTAAGTGTCAAGCGATAAAACTCCGGCTTTTCATACTTCATCATTATTTCAGGAAAAAGACACTATTATACCGAGTTTATACTTGCCCTATATAAGCTTGTCCAACTTTCCCTCTTGTAATGAATTCATCAGCAAACTTCTGTATAGTATTAAGTAGATGAAAAATTCAGAAAAGGAGGGGTTGGATGGTCTCCACTGAGAAGATCCGTTCATTTCCTTATCCGTTTGGTGAACATGATGTATATAGATATTCTAACAATGCCATTCCATTAAATCCACCAATTGCAATCGAAGTAACGGAAACTTATATAGAGGAAATGAATCTGAAAAGAGAGCTGCTGAAAAAGCACCCGGAACGCTGTTATTATTCAGAGCCGCATACCATGGATGCCCAGTGGGAGGCACTGGACCAGATTTTGCACGATTTGTCCAAATATTATCCTGAAACATTCAAGCTTGTTACCAACGGTGATCAATGGATTTTCAATAACCTACACACTGATGAGAAATACTCCTTCACATTTGGGGATTCAACAACACTGGACGAGGAGCCCCTTGATTTTGCAGGACGCCATGTCCAGGAAGACTTGATCCTGATGATGCAGCGGGACGGAGATTTATTCCTCGATGTGGGCCAGCTTTGTTTTCCGGCCAATTGGTCCTTGTATTTTGATGCAGGCATGTCATTCAAAGAAATACATACACCTATTCCTGGTTTCAAGTCCGACTCTCTTGATGAACGCATCCTCCAGTTTTTAATGAGAATCGAGGCAGGAAGTCCCTGGTGGAGGAAAAACTGGTCGTTGATGGCAGGAAACATCCTGGATACATCGCTCGAAACCTTTGCAGAATGGGGCCAGGCTCGCAAAAAGGTGACCAAAGAAAATGCTGGTGAGATGGTTCACTTTCGAGTAGAAGTTCAAAAATTATTCCGTCTCCCAAAAAGCAATGGAATTTTATTTACGATCCATACACATATGCTTCAGTTGCAGGAATTCATACAGCATACGCCATGGCTGGAACAGTTTTCGGCGATCCTCAAAGAACTTCCGGAATTCATCACTGACTATAAGGGCATCTCTCTCTATCGGGAAGTTGTCCTGGAATATCTGGAGGGGGAATTAAAAAAGAGATGAACCAAGATCATTTATCATTGATGGAAGGCAAGAGAAAGTTTCTGTTTTGTGCAGATTCACAAGGTGTGAGGTCTTTATATATTCTCGTTAGCCAGGCAATAGATGAGAATGCGCCATTCGATTTTCATATTTTTCAGGAAGAGAGTGAAGAAAGCTTTGTGGATGAATGGATCAGCCATCAGAAAATGGGTACGTATCTATACATTTCGGGTGCAGTGGATTTTGTAAAAAGGATACAAAATAAAGCATTGAAGATAGGCTTTACTGAACATGACTTTCAATCGCTCCCTATTGGGCCTGCTAAGAAAAAACTAGTCTGTTGTACTTGCCACGGTGAAAGTGAAGTAGATGTTGAACCACATATCACTTGCGCACACTGTGGACTGGAGCTTGAAGTGTCGGATCATTATTCACGCCGTTTGGATGCCTATTTGGGGTATGTCACAATCAGATAGAATAGGAGGAGCTTTCGATTGCATCGGAAATCTACCTTGGACGTACGGATAAAATCAATTAAAAAAGAAACAGCGACAATTAAAAGGTTCACACTAAAGGAGATGAATGGATCAAAGTTGCCGCCATTCAGTGGGGGATCTCATATTACCACTTATTTGCCGAAGAAATCGGGAACATTGGAGAGGTCGTATTCAGTTTTTAACCTGTCTGAACCCGGCTTGATCGAAATAGCAGTACGGCTGGCAGAACCTTCAACTGGCGGCTCTGATTACTGGCATCATCGAGTTTCCGAAGGGAATGTGTTAAGAATCAGCTATCCGAAAAATCATTTTCCTTTGAGTTTCCAGGCTAAGCATCATGTTTTATATGCAGCTGGTATTGGAATTACGCCCTTTTTATCGATGATGGCGGAACTTGCTGAAAAAGAACAATCCTTTGAATTGCATTACGCAGCAAAATCAAAAGAGCAGTGCGCATTTTATGATTACTTGAACGAGACTTATCCTGGGCATTGCCATTTTTATTTTTCAGAAGGAGAGAAGCCTGAACGATTAACAGTCAATATTCTTAAGAATCACCGAATCGGCACACATGTTTATTTTTGCGGGCCGGAAAAAATGATACAGGAATTCACGAGTGCAGCCAAAAACTTTGGCTATCCTGAGTTTAATGTCCATTATGAACGATTCGCGCCACCCGTGATGAAGGATTCAGTCCCCTTTGGAATTACCTTGAACCAGAGCGGCAAGCATCTCTCAGTGCCCGCGGACCAATCACTGCTGGATGTCCTTCGCCAAAACGGCATTGATGTCCCTTATTCCTGCAGAGTCGGCGGCTGCGGTACATGTGAAGTGAAGGTGGCAGAAGGAGAGATTGACCACTATGATTCCTTCCTGACAGAAGAACAAAGAGACTCCAACCAAATGATGTTAAGCTGTGTTTCACGCGGGAAAGGGAATTTGGTGCTGGATTTATAAATATCATAAAAGACCGCATCTAAAAGCAGATGCGGTCTTTACGCTTTATGATCCAGCCATTTCAGCTTTCTTTTCGGATTGGTCAACCACTGCGGCACCAACCACGTCTCCTACTACGTTAGAGGCTGTTCCGGCCATGCCGATGATTGCATCGACACCGGCAATCAGAGCTACGACCTCAAGCGGCAAATCAAACATCGTCAGCACGACTGACAAAGTCACCAGACCTGCAGCAGGGATACCTGCTGTTCCAATCGAGAGAAGAGTCCCGATCAGGACGATGGTAATGAAATCAGTCAGTGAGAAGCTGATCCCTGTTACATTGGCAGCAAAGACAATCGAGGCGCCCATCCGAAGCGCTCCGCCATCTGAGTTGAACACAGCTCCCAAAGGTAAACTGAAGTTCACCATTTTTTCGCTGATGCCCGCCTTCCTCGCACTTTCAATTGCAACAGGCAAGGAAGCGATGCTGCTGGATGTGAAGAACGCTGTTGTATAAGCATCCTTTGTGTTGGCAAAAAAGCTTCTGACCGGAATCTTGAATAGTTTCAAAGTCCCACTGTAAACAAAGAGCCACAGAATGATGACCCCGATATAGAATACTGCTGTAAACTCCAATAATGAGGTTAATGTATCCCAACCTTGTGTGCCGAATGTCGAAGCACTTATCGCAAAAATACCGATTGGAGCGTATAGGAGGATTCCTTTTAGAATCCTGAAGAACAATTCATTCGCCGCTTCAAAAAATACTTGCAGTTGGGCTCCATAGTTTTGGATTTTCTCCTCATTAGCAAATCTCATCCCTGAAATCGTAAAGCCAATAATGATCGCCAGGAACAGGATGGCCATTAAATTTCCCGATGTAAAAGCAGCAAAGAAATTATCCGGGACAATATTGAAGATCACGTCGGAAATCGAAGGTGTAGCAGGCTTCTCAACCTCCGTGTTAGGCAGTGAAAGGGAGTCCCCAGGATTGATCCATAGAGCAAGTCCAAGGCCGATCAAGACGGCCGCTGCCGTGGTCGCTCCATAATAAAGCACCAGCTTTCCTCCGGTCCGGCCTAATTGCGCAGGATTCATTTGATTGACTGCGAGCACAACCGTCAGGAAAACAACAGGAGTAGCAATCAGGTTAAGCAGTTTTATTAACAGCGTCCCGAAAGGTTTGAGCACCTCCGCTTCCGCCCCGAATACAATACCAGCTACAATGCCAAGTACGAAGCCGACTGTCATTTTTAAAATAAAAGATGAATTTTTGTATGAATGCCAAATGTTCACGTTCTTGAATCGCCTCTTTTTTATAAATTGTTATGCACTGGATAAATAGTACTAACTATTAAATTACACTTGTTAACTGAAACAGACAATAGCGAAATTGGTAAAAGGTGACCACGTTTAAGTTCTATATGATACAAAATTTTGTAAAAGCGGTCCGTCACATATCGACGAATATTCGTTGTTTATAGCAAAGTTTGTTATTAGATCATTTTTGGTCGGTTTTCATGTTAATTTTTTTGGTGAAGTATATCAGAATTTTTGGATAATTTATTAGAGGGAAACTTGAGAGATTAGTTAATTAGTAATAGGTAAGGGATTTTTTAGATACATACTCGCTCTTTTTTCCTAAGGAGGTGTAATTCAGTCCAGAAGAGTGAGGTTTTGATTATATTACGAGAGAGGATGAGGCGAAGGAATGAAGAGGTATTTTCCAAGAGTATTACTTACATTAGTAGCATTCGTAATGATTTTTTCCACATTCGGCTTTGGAGCAGCAGCAAATGGAGGGACAACCTCACAAACCAAATTGACTGAGTTGCCTTTGGCAGAAATTTTTGGGGATATTGAACTTTCGTCCAGCAGGCCGACTTCGGTCATTGTCGAGTTAAAAGCAGAATCAATCATTGAAGCGAAGCATAAAGGAAAGAAGCAGACAAAGGCCAGCCTTAAATCTGAACGAGGGAAAGTAATTGGTGCATTAAAGAATTCTGTTAAAGGTGCAGAGGTGAAAAGGGAATATGATTATGTATTCTCTGGATTCTCTGCGAAACTACCAGCAAATGAAATTATTAAACTAATGGCGCTGCCTGGCGTAAAGGCAGTATACCCGAATGTTCATTACACAGCAGATGTCATTTCTGCAGAAGAAATTTCGGCGGAGGAATTCAGCCCGAATATGATGAACAGTGCTCCATTCATCGGTTCTAATGAAGCGTGGGATGCAGGCTATACTGGTGAGGGAGTTACAGTAGCGGTAATCGATACTGGTGTTGATTACACTCACCCTGATCTTGCACATGCATTTGGCGATTACAAAGGGTATGACTTTGTCGATGATGACAATGACCCAATGGAAGGTGCTGGACAATACCACGGTACGCACGTATCTGGTACAGTTGCTGCCAATGGAGGAATCAAAGGGGTCGCTCCTGATGCTACATTGCTAGGATACCGAGTACTAGGCGCTGAGGGCGGTACGACGGAAGATGTAGTTGCTGGAATTGAAATGGCAGTTCAAGACGGTGCTGACGTCATGAACCTGTCTCTTGGTAACTCATTGAACAATCCAGACTGGGCAACTTCCATTGCGCTTGATTGGGCAATGGCTGAGGGTGTAGTAGCAGTTACTTCAAACGGAAATGCTGGTCCGGACAACTGGACAGTTGGATCTCCTGGTACTTCCCGTGAGGCGATTTCTGTTGGGGCAACACAGCTGCCGTATAATGTGTATAATTCTGCGATTTCTACTTCAGAAGGCGTAGATTATCCTTCAGCGAAAGTTCAAGGTTTTCCAAGTGATGAAGAGTTACTTGCACTAAATGGTAAAGAATTTGAGTTTGTTTACGTTGGAAAAGGTGGAGCAAGTGATTTTGAAGGAAAAGATCTTGATGGGAAAATTGCTTTAATCATTCGTGGAGATTATCCATTTGTTGACAAAGCTGAAAATGCAAAGAATGCTGGTGCGGTCGGAGCAATCATCTTCAACAATGTTGAAGGTGAACATGCAGATGTTCCTGGATTAGCTGTCCCAACAATTAAGACTACATTAGCAGATGGTCAAAAATTGCTTGCTGAGTTAGAAAAGGGTAATAACGAAATTTCTTTCAATATTGGATTCTCTAAGTGGGTAGACGAAACAATGGCTGATTTCTCTTCCCGGGGTCCAGTAGCCCTCACATGGATGATCAAGCCGGATGTATCAGCTCCTGGCGTGAACATTGTAAGTACCTTCCCTGGCAACGGTTATGCTGCGTTACAAGGTACTAGTATGTCATCTCCACACGTTGCTGGAGCAGCAGCATTGCTTTTACAAAAGCATCCTAAATGGGGTACTGAAGATGTAAAGGCTGCACTGATGAACACTGCTGAAGATGTGATTGACCCGGCTACGGGCGAAGCCTACGCACATAACTCTCAGGGTGCAGGAAGCATCCGTATTGTTGACGCTTTTAATACAAAAACTCTTGTCGCTCCAGGCAGCCACTCATTTGGCAAATTTGTTAAAGATAGTGGCAAGCAGGTCGAAAAGAACAGCTTTGAAATCAAGAACCTTTCCAATGAAAGAAAGACTTATAGCTTTGATGTTGAGTTTGCTGGAAACCCAGAAGGTATCAAGGTTTCGACAAGCAAGAACCTAAAAGTTAACGCAGGCAAGTCCCAGCAGGTGAACTTCAATGTTCAGGTAGATACTTCTAAGCTGGAGCCAGGCTATTACGAAGGAACGATCGTAATTAGCGAAGGATCACAGACGATTGACGTACCGACGATCCTGTTTGTTGGCGAGCCGGACTACCCTCGTGTAACGGGTGCTTTCATGGATAAGGTTGAGGATGGATACTATGTTGGTGCGTATCTGCCGGGAGGTGCGGAAGTACTTGAATATGATGTTTATGTCTTCAACCCTAATGGAACAATTGGAGGTTTTGTTGATACAATCGGCTCATTCACAAACGCTCCAGTTCCGTATCATGAATTCCTCTGGGATGGCACAGTTCAAAATGGAATTAATCTTCCAAACGGTGACTGGGTACTAGGCGTTTATGTAGAATATGCAGGAGTCACAGAATACAAAGCCTACCTGGTAACAAAAGAATAAACTAAAAAAGGATTCCTCCTGGCTTACGCCAGCTGGAATCCTTTTTTCATACCTTCCGATCCAAAGCCTGCGGCGGCTGTTCTAGCCATTTTTCGGTGATGGTCAGGAGCAGGCCTTTTCCGTAAAACTTCTTCATCTGATTTGAAATCATCGTGAACTTTGTGACGATATCAGTCCTCAAGCTGGATGTCAGTGCCTGGTTGATCATGATGAAGCAGAACATTCCGAGGCATGTGTTCACGAAAAATAGCATTAGTTTATCAGAAAATGGTGAACTTCTGACTTCAAAAAAATTATAATCCCCTGAGGCAGAATAGGGGATGTTTTCTTTTTCAAAAACATCACCGAGCGTTTCCAGGACTTTTTCCAGAGCATCTCTGCCTTTGCTGAAATGCTGCTTAACATCTTTGTGGGAAGCCAGTTTGCTGAATGTCACAAGGATCATTTTTGAGAAACGGGCCCGGTGGATGACTCTAGAAAGGTTTGCGATTTCAGCTGCATTGACCGGCCGTGAACCGCCGAAAAGCCCATTGAGGTATTTCATCTCATCAACCAAATCAACTGTATGGTCCAACGCTACCTGGGGAGATTTAAGGTAGATTCCTTGGGATAGCATTAGTTCGGTGAGTTCGTTTTGTATTTTTATCGTAAATTCTATAGCATTCTGAAAAAGATTCCTGATGTCCTTCCTGGTGCAATCGGGAAACGCAGATGGGTATGTACTCAAGGACAGCATCGTTATGTCATGGCAAATATATAGGATGAAGGTGTCCGAAAATACCCTATCTGCATCCAGTCTGACATCCTTTTCGGTAAAGCCCAATGGAATTGTCAGGTTCTCTTTTATGAAAATAGCCTTTAGATCTTCAAGGCTTTTTTGAGAAAAATCCACCAACTTTTCTACTATATTTTTAACCCCTGGATCCTCAGCAGTTGCCTGGAAATATTGAAAGAATCGCAACTCCATACTGCTTTTCAAGTAGGAAGACCATATATTCGAAATTTCCGTTGAGGTGAGCTGTACGTTTGTTCCACTCATTCAGCGAGTCACTCCTTTGTTATTATTGTTAGTTTTATGCTGAAATTTATTACAAATAGAAAAATTTAATTAAGAATTTTACATATCTGCTAACTAAATTCTCCAATTCTTAGAGGGGTTTTCTGGAAAGACACCAAAGTTACATAGAAATATCAAGCCTTGGAAAAACTTTTTCTAAAGGAGGAATGAATAATGAAAAAGCTTTTATTCATGTTTTTATTGGCAATTTCCATGTTCACTGTAACCGGCTGTGGCAATGACGCACCGCCTGAAGAAGGGGAACAGCTGGAAGATGTCGAGGAAGAAGATGAAATTGGTGATGGCGAAATAGATGATGAATAATCATACGAAATCCGCTTCTTTATGAGGCGGATTTTTTCATCTGTTTTATGTAAATTCTGTACATCTACAATTGACAAATGACCGGTCAGTCAGTAACATTGTTATCGTCAATAAAGTCAATTTGAGGTAGGTGCAGTAGTGAAGAATTTAGTCAATTTTGTACTTGGAAATAAACTGGCCGTATGGCTTCTTACGATTATCATTACGGTATCAGGGATTTATTCTGGTACGCGGATGAACATGGAGACCATTCCGAATATATCGATTCCATACTTGATGGTTATGGATGTTTATCCCGGGGCGACTCCCGAAAAAGTAATGGAGGATGTATCGATCCCAATTGAAAAAGCGGTGGAGGGGCTCGAAGACGTTAAATATGTCTATTCGAATTCCTACTCCAATATGTCGAGTATCCAGGTAGAGTATGAGTATGGCATCGACATGGATGAAGCTAAACGGGCCTTACAATCGGCATTGGATATGGTGACACTGCCGGAAGGGGCTCAGGAGCCGACAATCACAGCGATCAGCATGAATATGATGCCGGTGGCTGCATTGAGTGTCAGCAGTACAACGGAGGATATTGTCGAGCTTACATCAACCGTTGAGGAAATTATCCTTCCTAAAATCGATAAAATCGATGGTGTTGCGTCTGTTACGATGACAGGACAGCATATTGAAGAAGTTAATCTTACGTATGACGAGGCGAAACTGGCCGAGTTTGGTTTAACAGAGTCCAAAGTGAAGGAAATGATCCAGGCTAGCAACCTTGGCGTTTCATTAGGCCTTTTTGAGTTCAAAGAAGGAGAGCAGGCTGTTGCTGTTGATGGCAAGTTCACGACTACAGATGAATTGAAAAATATGCTGATTCCGGTCACGCCTTCTGCAGCCAATCCATCACCTTTTGTTAAACTCAGCGACGTTGCTGAGGTTGAGCTAGTTGGTAAAGTTCAATCCATTTCCCGCACGAATGGGGAAGACGCGATTGCCCTGCAGATTGTTAAGGAGCAGCAAGCGAACACCGTGGATGTAGTGAATGCAGTGAAAGATTTAATCAAGGAAGAAAAATCTAAAATAGATGGCCTTGTCATTGAAGTATCGCTTGACCAGGGAGAGCCAATTGAAGAATCAGTCTTTACGATGATTGAAAAAGCTTTATTTGGCGGATTGATCGCAATTCTTGTAATCCTTCTATTCCTGCGTGACTTCAAATCTACGATTATATCAATTGTCTCGATTCCAGTTTCGATTTTTATGGCATTGCTGCTATTGAACTGGATGGATATCACGCTTAATATCATGACACTGGGCGCGATTACTGTAGCGATTGGCCGTGTAATCGATGACTCGATTGTCGTCGTTGAAAATATATATCGCCGCCTGCATTTAAAAGAAGAGAGATTAACTGGCAGGGCACTTGTGCGTGAAGCGACAATCGAAATGTTTAAGCCAATCCTGTCGTCCACACTCGTAACGGTTGCCGTATTTGCTCCGTTGATCTTCGTAGGCGGCATGGTAGGGGAATTATTCGCGCCATTTGCCTTGACGATGACATTTGCACTGGGTGCTTCACTGATTGTGGCGATTACCATCGTACCAGCGTTATCCCACTTTTTGTTCAGGAAGAAGTTATACAGCGAGAAAACGGAAAACAGCCATAAGGAAGTTGGAAAAATGGCTCATTGGTACAAGGGCGTCTTGAATAAGTCGCTTAACCATAAGGTCATTACTTCACTCATTGCGGTTATTCTGCTCGTCGGAAGTCTTGCCCTGACACCAATCATCGGTTTCAGCTTCATGGGCAGTGAAGAAGATAAAGTAATGTATCTGACTTACACACCTAAAGCAGGTGAGCTTAAGGAAGAAACAATTGAAAATGTTGCAGAAGTAGAAGAAGAAATGCTGAAACGCAAAGACATCGATATCGTACAGGTATCGATCAACGAAGAGGCAGATCAGATGACGGCCATGATGGGCGGAGGAGCAGGCGGAGCACTAATGTACCTGATCTTTGACCCGGATATGGAAAACTTTTCAGAAGTAAGGGATCAACTTGAGGAATATGTCTTCAACATTGGCCACAGCGGCGAATGGAAGAGCCAGAATTTCGGCGGAATGTCGATGCCTGAGAATGAAATCAGCTATACCTTGTACAGTGAGGATTTAGGTAAGTTAAGCAAAACTGTCAAGTTGGTAGAAGAGGAAATGAAGGCTGTTGACGGCTTGAAGGACGTGTCTTCAAGTGCAGAAGATGCTTATGTAGAATATACCTTCAAAGTTGAGCAGGACGAATTGCTTCAGTATGGGCTGACGGCCGGACAAATTGTCATGATGCTCAATCCGAACAAATCAGAAGAAATTTTGACGACCGTTGAAAAAGATGGTGAAACACTAGATGTCATTGTCCAGCAGGAGCAGGCTGAACAGCCAGAATCGATCGAGGATATCCTTGCTACTGAAGTACAAACAGCGCTAGGCACGACCTTGCCATTGTCTGAATTGGTGACCGTTGAAGAAGGCACAACAATGAATACATTAGCCAGAAGCAAAGGCCAGTATTATGCTTCTGTATCAGGAACGGTAGTAAGCAAGGATATTTCGAAGGCAGCTGCTGATGCTGAAAAAGCAATTGATGAATTAGATTTGCCAAAAGGCGTTGAAGTTGGCGTAGCAGGTGTCCAGGCGGATATGACCGAAACATTCACCCAGCTTGGAGCTGCCATGCTTGCTGCGATTGCGATCGTTTACTTCATCCTGGTCGTAACCTTCCGTGAAGGTGTCGCACCATTTGCAATCCTATTCTCGCTTCCATTTGCAGTCATAGGATCGTTTGTAGGGCTGCTTATTGCAGGTGAAACCATCTCTGTATCAGTCATGATGGGTCTGCTGATGCTGATAGGGATCGTCGTGACGAATGCCATCGTGCTTGTAGACCGAATCATTCACATGGAACGAGAAGGGCTGACAATGCGTGCGGCGGTGCTTGAGGCAGGAGCCACACGTTTACGTCCAATCCTTATGACCGCAATCGCTACGGTTGGTGCCTTGATTCCATTAGCGATCGGTTCAGGCGGTGGCGGACTGATCTCCAAGGGCCTTGCGATCACTGTAATCGGCGGTTTGACTAGTTCAACATTATTGACGCTGATTATCGTACCGATTGTATATGAAGTTCTATCAAGGATATTCAAGAAAAACCGTAAGGACATTGTAGAAAACTAATGAAAAAGCCCTGATGGATGACTGATCGTCCTATCGGGGCTTTTCGTTATTCAGAAGTCTCCTAAACTGTATGGCTTTGCCTTAATATGTGTCAGTAAGCTTAAAGAAACATATCGCTATACAGACATGTGATTGATGATGGTCGTATTTTGCTAATAACATAGGAATGTTGCTGAAACTTGGCTATAATTAAGCTTATTAAAAAGTAATTCGGAGGCTTAACTATGTCCAAATTGCCAAATTGTCCAAAATGCAGTTCAGAATATACATATGAGGATGGGCCGCTGCTCATTTGTCCAGAATGCGCCCATGAGTGGGATCCTGCTGCTGAAATGGCTAATGGAGAGGATAGCAGGGTAATCAAAGATTCAAACGGGAATATTCTGAGCGATGGAGATACCGTTTCTGTCATCAAAGACCTTAAAGTGAAAGGTACATCATCAGTAATTAAAATCGGCACTAAGGCTAAAAATATCCGTTTAATTGATGGTGACCATGATATTGAGTGTAAACTGGAAGGATTTGGTGCGATGAAGCTAAAATCTGAATTTGTTAAGAAAATATAAACCCCTTTAAGCCAGGCACTGTCCTGGCTATTCTATTTCATTTGCAATCTTCTTCCTTTGTCGTCATCCTTCGACGGTATTATACAAGGATATCCCTGCCCTTTACCGAAAGGGGAGGGGGCTGCCTCTTCTTATACAACTCCACTGACCTGAAGCGCCAATGTGTTCCTCTTAGCTGATTCGAATTACTTTTCTTTTTTTATCCTAATTCTATACTGCGGCCGAAATTTCAGGACATTTATTAATCTGTTTGATATGAATATTGATTTTCCACCGAACATCAGATTGAATTCCATCTTTTTCTTCGGTTTTTACGGATTCCCTTATACCAATTACCGTAATAGCGTAAAAACTATCAATAAAAAGAGAAGGCAGGGGAGGGGAGTCAGAGATTGATTTATGGAAATTACTAGAAAAATACACGCATTTAGCAATTGTATACATAATAGTAAACAAGTATACGAAATGTAAACATTGTGTATACAATTATGTTTACGTGTATACAAAACCGTATACATGTTGTTAAATCAAGATGTATACAATATTGTATTCATTGTGTACAATTATGTTTACATTCGCCCTGGGTTTACAACATGTTTACATGTTTACATTTATATTTCTTTTTGCCTGTACTGCTTGCAGTATCTATTATTTACCTTTACCTTTAAAATAGTAAGTGAGTATACATAATTACTAGATTTACTTAGATTATTGAAAAGGAATGATGAAAATGACGAAATCTAGAATTGCAGCTGTTGATGTTGGTAACGATTCTATTAAAGCTATTTTTGGAGAGTTCGATAATGAGCTTAATATCCCTAATATCGTAGCAAGGGATACAGAAGACCGTCCTGTCATCGGTATTGAGGAGCTTGATACGAAGGATCCGCTTGAAGGAATTCATATCCGTGTCCACTCCCCTGCCCTGAAGGATAATAATGCTATTTATCGTGTCGGCAATCTGGCGACTAAAAGCGATAATGCAACAGAATTAGATCCAGGAAGCAGCAAGTCCGAGGAAGACCAGACATTGATCATGCTTTTCGCGACTCTTGCTTTGGATGCAGTGAAAGAAGAAAATGCAAAGCTTTTCCCGAAAAGCAAGAATGTCATCGATGCGAACTACACACTCGGAACTGGACTTCCGCTTCGTGAAGTGAAAGAAGGAAAAGACGCAGGCTATCGTTCGAAACTGGTTGGATCTGTCCACCAGGTAGAATTCCTTGTTACTCCGAAATTTCAGGGCCTGAAAGTTAATATCAAATTTGATGAAGTGAAGGTTTATCCAGAAGGCTTCGCTGCTTATATCAATCTAGTAATGGATAACAGCCTTAAAATCATCAATAAGGATTTAATTGATAGAAGAATCCTGATCCAGGATATCGGTGGTTTATCTACTGATATCGCTGTCATCAAAAACCGCAATGTCGATGATGACAAGGCACAGGGCTTCAACCTTGGAGTTTCTGAGGCGCTTGAACAAATCAGGGAAGAAATCCGCAGCAAGCATGGCGTTGAACTGGACAGCCGTACAGATGTTGTAGAGATCATCACACGCAAGAATGACCGCAACCACATCATGGTCAAGGGAAGCCGTACAAGCGTCCATGATATCACGGACCGTATCCTTCTAGAACTGGCCAAAAAGCAATACCGCCTGCTACGCAATGTGTGGGCAAAGAACTCACAGACGGAAATCTGCTATTTTGTCGGTGGCGGTGCGACAGTCTTGAAAGAGTATATTAAGACATTAAACAATAATCTTGATGGCTATAACATCGAATTTTTCGAAGACGAGAAAGAGAGCATCTGGATGATGGCAAATGCTTACTATAAGCTCATCATGGATTATGTGAAGAAATCAGAGAAGAGCAGCAAAGCCGCTTCTGAACCTGTTAAAAGCTAAAATAAGGTGATTCTATGAAAAAAACCAACCCAAATGAGATTAAGAGGGGACAAGCACTATCGTTCCGTATCCCGTCTGATACACCAGACCATATCTTGAGGCAGCTTCAAAAATTAAAAGAAACTGAGAGAAGGAATTTCTCCAGCAAAATTGCTGATTTTGTCCTGCAGGGTGTAGGGAATTCATATTCGAGGGAACGCGAGACGATTACCATTCCCCTTCCGCGCAATCTCAACAAATCGCAACGGGATTGGATCAAGCACGAGCATTCAGAGGCTTTGCTGGGCAATATCGTATATCATCTGCTGACAGATCCCATACGGGCTACTGCACTGCTTGCATCATTGAACAGCAAGTCAACAGAAATAGATGAGGCCCTGTACCTCCAGGAAGAAGAGATGGATCTTCCGTCTGCAGCTGTAACAGAGGATTCACCGGTTATAGAAGAAACGGCCTCAACTGCTGAGACCGACCCAATGGATGATGATTTAGATTCATTCGTGTGGGAATCGATCAAGCAAACCGAAACTTCGGAAGAAGAAAGTGAAGAGGAAGAGGATTTAGACGACCTTCTTGGCGATTTCCTTGCAAAAATGAATAAATAACAAGAACCCATGGGCCTTTCATGCCCATGGGTTCTTCTGTATTTTCTGGCTAAGAAAGTATAAATTTCCCCACTCTAGATTAGTGTCTAGCTCCAGCGCCTAGCCCCTCGAGACGTTTCGGTCCTGCCAATGAAGTCAAAGAGCGACTTCACTGTCAGGCCCTCCAACGCTTGTCGGGGCTGACCAAGGCGCTTGCGCTTTTCTATTGATAGGATTGCTCCAACTCGTCAATCAATGAACCGACATAAGCAACAGCTTTTCTGACAGGTTCCGGTGTGGACATATCCAATCCTGCTTGTTTCAACAATTCAAGCGGCTTCATAGTGCCGCCCGCACGGAGCACCTCAAGCCAGCGGTCAACGGCAGGCTGGCCTTCTTCCTTGATCAGCTGTGACACGGCAGTCGATGCGGTCAATCCTGCTGAGTAGGTGTATGGATACAAGCCCATGTAATAATGAGGCTGGCGCATCCAGGTCAGGCCTGCTCCCTCATCGATTTCCACTGTATCGCCCCAGAAGCCCTCAAGGACGTCAGTTTTGATCTCCGTAAGCGTCTTTGCCGTCAGGGCTTTGCCAGCTTCAGCATGGGCGTACACACGGCGCTGATACTCTGCTTCAAGCAGGTGTGTGACAAAGTTATGATAATACGTTCCCAGTAGCTGTAGAATGACCCAGCGGCTCATCTGGACATCGTCCTTATTTTTATCGAGAAGATGCTGTGCAAGAAGCATCTCATTCATGGTAGAAGGTGCTTCAATAAAATACATGGAAGGACGGACATTCATGATGCGCTGGTTTTGATTCGCCAGGTAAAAATGTCCCGCATGTCCAAACTCATGGGCAAGCGTAAAGCAGCCGCGCATATTGTCTGCCCATGTGATCAGGATATATGGATGTGAGCCATAAGGGCTTGAACAGAAAGCACCTGTTGATTTTCCAACATTATCAGCTAGGTCCACCCATCTCTCTTCAAAGCCTTTTTCAATCATGGCCGTATAGTCAGCACCCATAACTTTCAAGGACTCTGTGATCAGGTTGCGTGCTTCTTCATAGGTGATCGACGGATCGAATTCAGGATCAAAAGGAGCCTTCAAGTCACAGAACTTCATCTTATCAAGGCCCAGCACCTTCTTCTTTAACTGGGCGAATCGGCGCATATGGGGTGCCAGTTCCTTGTAAATGATATCGATCTGGTTATTGTACATTTCCTTTGTTACCTGCTGCGGTTCCAATAGCATATCGGTAACAGACTCATAGTTCCTGAGTTTTGCGAGAGTTACCTGTTTTTTCACTTCGGTTGCATAGGTAGCAGCGATTGTATTTTTATATTGTTTTAGTGTAGAAACAAAGGAATCATACGCTTTTCTGCGGACATCTGTGTCTGGTGAAAATTCATAACGGCTCTCAAATAGCGCAAAAGAAACAGGTAATTCATTTCCCTCTTCGTCCTGAATGGATGAGAACTGCATGTCGGCAAGTTTAGCCATGCCATAGATGTTGTAAGGTGCGGCGTGAACCTCCCCAAGCGCAGCGAGTACCTCTTCTGTTTCAGGTGATAGCTTATGCTTCTTCGTTTCTAATAGCTCAACTAAACTTTTTTTGAAGGGTTCCAGACCAGGCTCCTCCTGGATGAATTCTTCTACTTTCCCATCTTCAAACTCCAGTATTTCAGATGAGATAAAGGATAGAGCAGCCAAAGCCTGTGTGCCAGTGGCTGCCACTTTAGCGGAATTTGCCTGATTCACAGGATCTGTGCCATCTGCGGATTGCTTCAAGCTAGCATATGTGCGGACTTTGACTAGCTTCTTTGTCAGTTCTTCCTGAGCAGTAAGACATTCAAGCAGTGATTTTGCACTAGTATGTAAGTTTCCTTTAAAGTCTGCGAATTCCTTGACGTCAGTTTCAATTTCTTCAAGTGCAGCCTCCCACTCCAGGTCAGACAGGAATAGGTCATCCAGATTCCATGTCAAATCCGCAGGGACCTCAGAGCGGACAGGACGCTTTTCAATCGTTTTTGTCAAATGAATCTCCCCCTTTATTCTCTATATTACTACGAAATCCGAAATATAGGCAGACAATTTGTTAAATATTTAGAAAAGTCCGGATAAAAAATAAAGAGCGGCATAGAGGCCGCCCTGTTGATTATTTTGCTGTGCTTAAAGATCGAGCACTGTAGACTCTGTATAAAATGAGAGCAATCACTGATAATAAAATCCCCGAGATATAAGGCATCCCAATGGCAATCGAGAACAGCCATCCACCTAATGGCGGTCCGATAATCCTGCCAAGGGAATCAAAGGATGAAAGCAATCCGGTCGTGCCTCCATGCCCAGTCGTCGATTTTTTTGTCAGAAGCGATGATACGCTAGGACGAATCAGCCCATTACCAATACCAAAAATGGTCAGGAATAATGCTGCAGTTCCGAATCCTTCTGTCAAAAGGATCAAACCAAAGCCTGCAGCAGAAATAACAATACCAAGCTGGATGACCTTACCCTCGCCAAGCGTCTTTGTCAGCCTGCCGACTAGTCCTCCCTGTACGATAGCTCCTGCCAGTCCCATGATCATGAAAATATATCCTAATTCAACGGATCCTAACCCAGCTTTTTCAGCAGCGAAATATGCAAAGGTTGCCTCTAATCCAGCAAGAGAAAGCGAGACGAACAACTGAAGCAGGAATAGCATGGATAGCGGTCCGTTCAAAGCCTTCAATAAAGATGTTCTTTCCTTTTCCTGACTGCTGCGCTGTTCAGGTGATAATGACTCCTTCAGGACAAAAGTAACGAACAGGAACGTAACGAGCGATGTTGCCCCTGCAAGGTAAAATGGTGTGTTCAGGCTGGATTGTGAAAAAATGCCGCCAATCGCAGGACCAAAAATAAACCCGAGTCCGACTGAAGCTCCGATGATTCCCATGCCTTTTCCACGGTCCTCCTCAGATGTGATGTCCGCTACATAGGCCATGACAGTCGGCATATTAGCTGATGACAAGAAGCCTCCAATGATTCTGGCCGCAAACAGCATCCAAAGCTCAGTGGAAAGAGCCATCAGGAAAAAAGAAAGGGACAGCCCGAGAATACCGATCATTATGACAGGCTTTCTGCCAATCCTATCGGAAATTCGCCCCCACATAGGTGCGAATATAAACTGCATCAAGGAGTAGACTGCCATTAACAGACCTAATTGAGTTGGCGTTGCCCCGATTTCTTCCGCATAAAAAGGAATGACTGGAATGATAATCCCAAAGCCGACCATCACGAGAAACATGACTAAAAATAAAATAGGCAAAGCCTTTTTGGTGTTCATCTTTATATTCACTCCATTACATCGACGGTTTCATTGCTAGTAAGTACACAATAATAAAAATTATATCAGAAACCCCAAAGGTATAGCGAAAATTACTTTTCGATAGTGGAAACAATTTTTAAAAGTAATAGTGACTCTCTAGAAGATTAGCATTCGGTATTTTAGGATATATAATTCAAAACTTTGAAATATACCGGAGGGAGTTAAAGGATGAATCCAAAAATGAAAAAGAAGTACCTGGCCATAGGCAGTTTCACTCTTGGTTTTGGGTTTATGGGATCGATGGATGGCGTTATTTTTCATCAATTGCTCCAGTGGCATAGCGTCGTCATGGAGACTAGCAGACCGGGACAGATTTTCAGTGACGGGGTCTTCCATTTTGGCGTGACTGTGGCTCTCGTGATTGGAGGGGTTCTGCTATGGTTGGCAGGACGGCCATCTGAAATATCGAGAGGTGTCAGCCGACTAGTTGGCGGATTTTTATCCGGGGCTGGAATTTTTAATTTAGTGGAGGGTGTGGTGAATCACCATCTGTTGCAAATTCATCGGGTGAAACCAGGGGACCCCAATGCCTTGATGTACGATCTTGGCTTTCTGACAATCGGCCTCGTGCTGGTCATCATTGGCGAGGTAATGAGGAGAAAGCGGTCAACCTCTGGAACCCATGCAGAGATGCAATAGGAGGGTCATAGATGTACCGGATCGTCAGTTTTATCATCATATTTCTCTTTGTTTCAACAATGCTCTATTTTCATAATCAAAACAGTCATTATCAAGCTTCAGACCAAGATAATCATCACGGGCATGAAATGGTAAATATTCCAACGGGAATACAAGCGCCTTCCATTGATGGAAAGGTAGAGCAAGATCCTTCAGGTTCCTGGCTGCTTAAAATTGAAACAGAACAATTCACCTTTGCTCCAGAAAAGGCTGGCGCAGACCAGGTCAACTATGACGAAGGCCATGCACATCTTTACCTGGACGGAGAGAAGGTTAATAGACTTTACGGGAACTATTACAATTTGGGAGAGTTGAAAAAAGGCACCCATCAAATAAAAGTGACACTCAATGCCAATAACCACGATATCTTGGCTGTTGGCGGCCAGGAAATTGCTTACAAAGAAACCTTTAAAGTGAAGTAGCTTTGAGTCTATCCCTGAAGTTCTGTAGAATGATATCAAGAATCTTTTACGGAAAAGGTGTAGGGAATGAAAACATATATCGTCATCGGGGCAGGAATATTAGGCGCTTCCACTGCCTATCACTTAGCGAAGGAAGGCAGGAATGTCACAATCATTGACCGAGGGGAACCTGGACAAGCGACGGATGCAGCAGCTGGTATCATTTGTCCCTGGCTGACCCAGCGAAGAAATAAGGCCTGGTATTTCCTCGCAAAGAATGGGGCGGCCTTTTACCCGTCACTGATTAAACAGCTTGAAGAGGACGGGGAGAAGGAAACAGGTTATCAGCGTGTAGGCGCAATCAGCCTTCATTGCGATCAGGAGAAACTTGCGAAAATGGAAGAAAGAGCGACTGTAAGACGAGAAGACGCACCAGAAATCGGAGAGGTCAGGCAGCTGGATCAGCAAGAAACGAATGAGCTTTTTCCGCTACTGTCGGAAGAGTATGCTTCTGTGCATGTAACTGGTGGGGCACGCGTAAACGGACGCTTGTTGCGGGATGCTCTCCTGAATGCTGCGCAAAGACATGGCGCTTCCATCGTAAAAGGAAATGCCCAATTAGAATCCTCTGGAGAAAAAGTGACGGGTGTTAAAGTCGGAGACACAAGATATGAAGGTGACAGCATCATCCTGACTGCAGGGGCATGGGCACCTGAGCTGCTGGAACCTCTTGGTATCAAGTTGAGCATCTCTCCTCAAAAAGCTCAAATTATCCATCTGATGCTGGAGAATACAGAGACTGGCTGCTGGCCTGTAGTCATGCCTCCGAATAACCAGTACATTCTTGCGTTCGATGGAGGCAGGCTGGTCATTGGCGCAACGCATGAAGACGATCATGGATTTGACCGCCGCCCGACTCTTGGCGGTATGCATGAAATCATTGATAAAGGGTTGACGGTCGCACCCGGTCTGGCAGATGCAACCTATCTCGAAACAAAAGTGGGTTTCCGTCCAGTCGCACCGAATTTCCTTCCAATCATAGGGACTATCCCTGGCTATGAAAATCTATTCCTGGCAAATGGACTGGGAGCATCAGGTTTGACCGTCGGACCCTATCTGGGTGCCCAGCTAGCGAAACTGGCAGCAGGTGAAGACCTCGAACTAGACCCCGAGCAATACGATGTCTCAGGAGCTATCACTGATAATATTTCCTAGGCAATGAAGAAAAGCGCCGGCGTTGGTGCTGGATTAAGAAAATCTACAATATTTCCTGGTGAACAAAGACGAAGCAAGCAGGAGAACCTCTCGCTGGAGGTGCCCTGCTTGCTTTTTGTGCATTGGTGGACATGAGATTGGTAAGGGTTCATAATGAGTTGCCAAAAAAATATTCATAGAAAGCAAATAAATCGCTTCATAGCGGGTATAACACTAAGGACATCCATCATAAAAAATTGTTAATCAGTGTTTATTATATAGCAGGAAGGAGCCAACATCATGCAATGGAAAGGCAGAAGAGCGAGCAGCAATGTGGAGGATAGGAGAGGAATGGGCGGCGGAGGCATGCTCATGGGCGGAGGCCTTGGCGGAATTATCCTGTTAGTAATCATGACATTCCTTGGCGGAGGCGATATGGGGGATGTCGTCGATAATATGACAAGCGGTGGAAACCAGTCTCCTGCACCTTATGAGCAATCAGCCGAGGAAGAGGAGCTTGCCCAATTCGTTTCAGTCGTCCTTGCAGATACAGAGGAAGTATGGTCCGAGGTATTTGCCGAAGAAGGGATGGAATATCGAGAGCCTACACTTGTTTTATACTCAGGAAGTGTCCAGTCTGCCTGTGGGATGGCTGGATCGCAGGTAGGACCGTTTTATTGTCCGGGTGATCAAAAGCTCTATATTGACCTTAGTTTTTATAATGAACTTCAAACAAAATTCAAGGCGCCTGGTGACTTTGCGATGGCTTATGTTGTCGCGCATGAAGTAGGACACCATGTGCAGACATTATTGGGAACTACTGATAAACTGAATTCGCTCCGCGGCCGTTTGGACCAGACAGAATTCAATAAATATCAAGTCCGTTTTGAACTTCAGGCTGATTATTTAGCAGGCGTATGGGCTCACCATGCACAGGGAATGGGAGTAGTCGAAGAAGGAGACCTGGAGGAAGCGTTAAATGCAGCAAGTGCGGTTGGAGACGATACGATCCAGAAGCGATCCCAGGGCTATGTCGTTCCGGAAAGCTTCACGCACGGTACATCGGAGCAAAGGAAAAGCTGGTTCTATAAAGGCTATAAAGCTGGCAACCTTAAAGAAGGCGATACGTTTAACACAAGAGAATTTTAGGTACAGATTAGCATAGGCCATTTTGGCTCATGCCATCATAGGAACAATTGTGGTGGGCACTTCACTTTTAAAAGTATCGTCCAAATACTATAAAAGAAAGGAGCAGGTTCCACAATGGGAACACAAGTACAGTCATTTTTGCACAGGGCACAGGTGATATCCCGAACAATCCGACATTGCCGGTCATCGTCTATCAGGGTGTTTTTGATGATAACTTGAGCATGGAGGAACAATTCGAGCAGCATAATTGGACAGGCACCTGGACGGGTGACATCTACGATTATCATCACTATCATACCAATACCCATGAAGTGCTTGGCGTAAAATCAGGCAGCGCTACCGTGCAAATCGGCGGTGACAGCGGAGAACGTCTCGAGCTTAAAGCGGGTGATGTCATCGTGCTGCCGGCAGGTACCGGGCACAAGAAAGTCGACAGCAGCCAGGACTTTACTGTCGTAGGCGCCTATCCAAACGGACGGACTCCTGATTTGAAAAAAAAAGACCCAGGCACAAGGGCACAGGCACTATCCCAGATCAAGAACGTGCCAGTACCAGAGACAGACCCGGTATATGGTGAAACGGGGCCCCTGCTTCATAAATGGGTGAAATAATTGATAAAGAGACGGGCAGCAGTTTGGTTTAAGAGCCAGGATGCTGCCTGTTTTTTTGTTTTGTGAAATACGTAACAGGGTATATAATAGTGGTAAGGTTTATCAATCATTTGGACAACATAATTAATTGTAGAAATAAACGATTTGAAGGAAGGGAAGCCAAATGGCAAATAAGAAATTTGTTTACTTCGTTTCATTGAGTTCCAATGTCCCCTATGTTCTGAAAAAAGCGCTCAGAAACGCTGAGGAAGAGGACGAAGTATCGATTTTCTTTGATTTAGATGGAGCCCGTGTCCTGGATAAACGATATATGAAAATCATGGAGAGAACACACAATATGGATTTGCAACAACTAATGCAGCAGGCATTGGATAAGGGGATTAAATTTTTCGGCTGCCAGATGAATGTGCTGATCGCTGATGGACTTGAGCTGGTTGACGGTGCGCAACTATCAGGGGTCGCAACTTTTCTGGAAACAGCCTACCAGGCAGATGCAGTGCTAAGTTACTAATGGAGGGGAAGAGCTGATGGAAAAGAAAAAAGTAGTGGTGATGGCTTTGCATGATGAATTGGAGTCTGCGTACCCACCATTAAATGTGGCCGTAGGTGCCGCGTCATCTGGTGCAGATGTCATCCTGGCATTTTCCCGCAGAGGAGTCAACATTCTTGATAAACGCTATGTATCCGTTCCGTCCGAGGACCTTGAATACTTATCAAATGCGTTGAATGACTTCGGAGTAGCTTCTGTTCATGACTTGCTGGGAATCGCCGTCGAAATGGGAGCCCAATTATATGTGGTCGATATGGATGTGAACAATCACTTTGAATTTATCCATCCCGCAGAACAAGTACCAATCAAATGGCTGCTGAACGAAGCAGCATCTGCCGACTTATTTATGCATTTTTAAGCTTGAAATAGGTTCAGACAGGATCTGGACGGAAACAAGAAAAGTTGTGATTAAGAAACCCAGTTATTGTGACAGGTTTGAGGTTCAAAGCAGAAAAGTTGTCACAAGTTGAGGGAACTTAAGACAGGTTCGGTGCCAAAAGGTGAAAAGCTGTCACAAGATAAGGGAACTTAAGACAGGTTTGGTGTCAAAAGGTGAAAAGCTGTCACAAGATAAGGGAACTTAAGACAGGTTCAATGCCAAAAGACGAAAAGCTGTCAAAAGATGAGGGAACTTAAGACAGGTTTGGTGTCAAAAGACGAAAAGCTGTCACAAGAAGAGGAAACTTAAGACAGGTTCAATGCCCAAAGACGAAAAGCTGTCAAAAGATGAGGGAACTTAAGACAGGTTTGGTGCCAAAAGGTGAAAAGCTGTCACAAGAAGAGGAAACTTAAGACAGGTTCGATGCCAAAAGGCGAAAAGCTGTCACAAGATAAGGGAACTTAAGACAGGTTCAATGCCAAAAGACGAAAAGCTGTCAAAAAATGATGGAACTTAAGACAGGTTTGGTGCCAAAAGGTGAAAAGCTGTCACAAGAAGAGGAAACTTAAGACAGGTTCGATGTCAAAAGACGAAAAGCTGTCACAAGAAGAGGAAACTTAAGATAGGTTTGGTGTCAAAAGACGAAAAGCTGTCAAAAGATGAACTAACTTCTGACAGGTTTGGAGCGCAAACCAGAAAAGCTGTCAAAATAGCATTGATTCAAACAGAAAAAAAGACAGAGATCCAGTTCTCTGTCTTTTTACATGGCATTTACCGGTGTTTGCTGGGTTAGTTCATCCTTGAAGGTGACTTTGTTTTTGCCGAGCTCCTTTGATTGGAGCAGTAGCTGGTCGGCGTATATATAGCCTTTCTCCATGGATGTATATTGGTTCACTTTGAAGTAATAGAGCCCAAAGGAAGAGGTAATGCTGACATCATGTCTGCTTGATTGATATTCGACCTCAACTGAGCTTGATTCGACTCCATGACGGATTCTTTCCACGAGTTCGATTGTTTGGCTATGGGTTCTGTTCCTTAGAATCAAGGTAAATTCTTCCCCGCCGCTGCGAAAGACGTAATCGTTCTCGGATAAATAGTTTTTAAGTGTGCTGGCAAAATGCTGGATGACCCGGTCACCAACCGCATGGTTATAGGAGTCATTGATCAGCTTGAATTTATCAATGTCTGCGACAACAATCCCTACTTTTTCACCTGTCTGGTTTAACTCGGACATTTTTTTATCCATAAAAGCACGGTTTGGAATACCTGTGAGAAAGTCTGTATAAGCCATTTGCTCGAACTTGTCACGCTCGATTTTATTCTTGATGCTTTGTGATTTTGACTGGAAGGAACGGCTGACGAGATAGTTCAGGATGAATAATCCAACGACCATTTCCCAGCGCTGCTCCTCAAGCAATAGCAGAAGCAAGCCATTCGTGAACGCTGTTTTCCCAAGGTCCAGCCAGTTATTGCTGTCTTTGTAAAATTTGATTGCCTGCTGTAAGCTTTTGATTTCTCCCAAAATATAAAAGGCCGTTGATAAAAAAGTATAGGAAATCAATGTCGTCATCAAAGCAAGGATGCACATCAATATCCAGAATCCAAAAGGAATCCCCTCAAATAACGGGTATGCCAAATGAAACAGGTAATAGCCAATCGAGTAAATTAACACATGGGCGCCTATATTGTAGAATGTATCGGAAAGCTCACTTTCATCGGCAGTTTTCGAACTTATTCTTGAAAAATAGACTGTGAAACGATAGATTGCTTCAAAAATGAAAAGACCGAGCGGACCCGCAAAAACCCCGAAAGACAGACTGTAGCTGATTCCGTAGTCGAATTTCATCGCTCCGCTTTGCGCACGAATCCTTAAATGGTTATAAAGGGTTGAAAATAACCAGTAAATCATTAACGCAATCAAAAAAGTATTCTTGTCTATAGTGAACGCACCTAGTCCAAAAGCCACGGCAACAGCAGTGAAGAATAATGTAAAATCATATAACCTAGCTTTTAGCATAGGCAAAAATTCCCCTTTCCCAAACTCTACCATTAATTTTATCCTAAATATAAATCTAGTTGCAAAGTAATTTTTTGATTTGTGTAAATTTTTGTACCATTTAATTTGTCTGCTGCATAACATAAAAGGCTATAATGGAATTATCGGCAAAAAAAGATTTTTGTACATCGAAATATTCCTGATACAGGGATTTTCACAAGGTTTGTCGAATAATCTTACTATATAAATTCAGAATTTTTAATTAATATTCTATATAAGAGAGGGGTTATATATGGAACTGATCTATGGCGCGTTTTTCGTCCTTTTATTGATAGCTGCTGCAACAACGGCACTCTATTTTCAGCGGAAAGGCCGGATTAACCAGCTGCCTCCCAACAATCCGGGCGCTTTTCTGGAAAAAGGGCTTCGCCAGGAAGGAAAAAAGCTTGTCGCTGTCATTGGCGGTGACGCGGTGCATGGCAACATCAGCTATAATTTTGTCGATGACGCAGCCAGGAGGCGCAGCTGCAAGGATTATCAGTTCATCAATGCGGGAGTCAACGGAAGTACAGCTTATGATGTTCTGCAGCGTTTGGACGATGTGATCGCCTGCCAGCCAGAATTCATCGTCATTCTAGTCGGATTGAATGATGCTGCAGCCAAAATAGCCCCCGATCTTGCAAAGAGGAACGTGAAGCTGGCTGTGCAAATGGAAAAACCGTCATTGTTGGTATATGAAAAGAACTTAGCAATGATTGTCTCAAGGCTGAAGGCAGAAACCTCCGCAAAAATCGGCCTGTTATCGCTCCCGGTTGTCGGCGAGAACCTCTTTTCAAAAGCGAATAAGGAAATTGACCAGTACAATGAGGTCATCAAAAAGACAGCAGAGATGACCAATGTTTCTTACCTTCCATTTAACGAAAAACTGAAGGCTTATCTAAAGGGAAAAGGGCATACGAGAGGGCGGTCGCTGAAGAACGGGACAAAGCTTTATGAAAAAGCGATCATCGAGCATTTCGTATACGGCTACAGCCTTGACAGGATTTCTGCCAGGAATGGATATTTGCTGCTGACGGACGGGGTACATTTGAACAGTACGGCGGGGATGATGGCGGCACATCAAATCGAATTATTCCTGAAAAAGAATGAATTGAAGGCAATCCAATAAAAAGGATACTGCATCGACAGCAGTATCCTTTTTACTTTTTAAGCAGAAACCTCGCTCATAAATGCATGAGTGTTTTCCTCTGTATCCTTGAAGAACACCATCCATGTTTCTGTATCGCCGATTTTGGCGACAACATGAGGCTCCCCGATGAACTTAACCCCGCTTGAAATCAGGTCTTCATATTTCGCCTTGATATCTGCTACCTGCAAATAGATGACTGAACTAGGATGGGCAAATTGCTCGTTTTCCGGAAGGGTTAACATGAGACGGACACCTTCACAGTCGAAAAAAGCCATTGTATCTGTATTGAATAATAACGGCAGTCCTAATTTTTCCTGATAAAAGGCAGTCGCCCTTTCAATGTTTTTGACGGGTATTCCTATTTGGCCAACTTTTTGGATTGGATTTGAGTGCATGAATTGCCTCCTAGTAATGTTTTTTCAAAAAAATCTTGATATCGTGTTCGATTTTTTCAAGATGGGCAACAGATGGAAAATGTCCCATCTGGTACTTTATCAATTCCAGCCGGTCACCTAAAATTCCTTCTGCTTTTTGGGAAATTTTGTTTCCTGGGAAAAATACGTCCTCTGTTCCCGTTATGGCAAGAGTAGGTGCACTATAGCCTCTTAATTCTTCGACAGTCGTCAGCTTGGGCATGTCTTGTTCCAGGGTTGTGTGTTTAAATATATTGCCAATGATACTTTCATCCAGCTGCTTCATGCTTTTGGAGGACATCACATCAGTGATTTTCCGCAGGCTTCTGGAAGATCCGTTTATTTTATAAGAAATCATCGGAACAAGGATTTCCTTGATCATTTTCATCTTTGAGCCTAGGCTGATACCAGCAGGATTGACAAGGATAGCGCACTGTATCCTTTCTGGCATAAATGCAGCAATCCTAAGGATGATGCCTCCACCATACGAAGGGCCGATGAAGGCGCATTTTTCAATTTTGTAATGGTCCATCAAGTCGGCTGTCCATTGTGCAAAGCTTTTGTCAGAAGCGGAAATTCGCGTCTCGTCACTGTACCCAGGATGTCCAATCGTATCAGGTGCATAGACCGTATACTCCTCCAGCAAGCCTTTGAACCAGGAAAGGGTGACAGGATTGATGCAATTGCCACCCTGGAAAATAAACAGGGGCTTCCTGTCTTCCTTCCCCATTACCAGGACGTGTGTGCGGCCGAATCTTGTTTGGACATAATCCCTCGAGATCAGGGAATCAAACTGAGTGAGATACTCTTCATACTGATTAAGAATTTGCTCTTTTCCATCCAGACTTTTATAAATGGTTTTCATAGATTGATAACCTCATCTTTAATATGACTTAATTCATTAATCAGATGCTGTTCGATCAAGACTGTATCATCCGGATGAAAAAGATGTGCAGATTTCTCCATCCAAATGAATTTTTTCTCATGAGGCGTTTTCAATGTGTTGAGATAATCCTCTGCAAAATAGGAATGGACATGGACATCCTTACTGCCATGAATGAAGGTGACAGGGACATCAACTGATGGAACATCTCTTTGAACATTGATGTTTGGTATATTTCGGATGAATTCGTCAGAATAGATAAGCTTGAACCCGCTGTAAAAGGAGTGGAAAACATCTGCTACTCCATATGTACTTGAGTTGAACATTCCCAAGGACACCTTCATTAGGCCGGGATGCTTGACCTGGTGGTCGTTATACACCATCGTGCTGTATTTCATCTGCCATTTTCTTAAAATCCCCCATTGTTTATAACCTTCGACAAACGGCGGTTCACCAACTGCCTCCAGTTCATTCAATGCTTTATAATCTCCTCGCCTCTTCGCTTCCTCTTTAACCCAGGTGAGGGCTGCACGGTCATTTTCCGTCCAGCTGATGATCTGAGATAGGCCGACATAGGAATGGAATTTTTCAGAGTGCTTTTTCAGCAGGTACATGCCGATCAAGGTACCGAATGAGTGAGCGGCCAGAAAGATCTTTTCCTGATTGAACGTTTCTCTTAAAAAGTCCGTCAGCTCAGCTGCATCGGATACAAGCTGTTCAAAGGTCATGGTTGTGGGTGGAATATCTTTGTGATAGGACTTGCCTGTGCCGCGCTGGTCCCAAAATACAACGGTAAAGTGCTTGACCAGCTCTTTTGTGTTGGTGGCGACAGTATAGTTTTTTCCTCTGGAAGAGACACCAGGCAGGGGCATGGATGGACCGCCGTGCAAAAACAGCAGCACCGGGTTCCTTGGAGAGTAGGTCTGGATGAGAATGGTCTGTTGGATTCCGCCGATTGTGATTGTTACAACTCTATCAATTCCGTCTGCGGGAATTTGGAAATCAGGCTTACGAGAGAAAAAGCCCATTACATCACCTCGTTCGATATACTGTGTTTATACATATATAAATTCCATTTATTACTATATTACTTTAGTCCTAGAAAAATATCTCGAAAACGCTGAAACTTTTTTTGCCTGCATGTGCTCTAAAGAGTGAGAGGAGGTCAGGGAATGAAAGAAGCAAAGCTTGTGAAAAAGGCAGTGAAGGGGAATGCAAGAGCATTCGAAGAGCTGCTGATCATACATAGTGAACGATTATATCGGACCGCATTTTTATATGCCGGAAACAGGGAGGACGCGCTTGATATTGTCCAGGAAACCTCTTGCAAAGCATTCCTGGCGATTGGGCAGCTGAAGAATGAACCATACTTTTTAACCTGGCTGACAAGGATCCTGATCCATTGTGCGTACGATGTCTTGAAAAAAAGGAAAAAGGAAACACCTGTTGAGAAACTTCTCGACCTGTCCTCAAGCAGTGAACAGAAGGTCGCAGAGAACCTTGATTTAATGGAGGCGGTCACTCAATTAAAAGATCAGCACCGGACGGCAATTATCCTGTTTTATTATCAAGACCTGGCAATAGGTGAGATTGCCAGAATGATGGACAAACCGGAAAATACGATAAAAACCTATCTGCAGCGAGGGCGGAAGGAATTGAAAGCTAGATTGGGAGGCGAGAGTTATGGAAAAGAAAATATTTCTTGAATCGGTCGACCAGATTGAAGTTCCAAGAGAAGATGTAGTTAATGCGATAAAGGCTGGTGTAAGGAAGGGAAGCAGGATGAAGCCCAAACGAAGACCGCTTTTTAAAACTGCGGCAGTTTCAGCAGCTGCAGCAATTCTTTTAATAACATCAGGATTTTTGTTCCCTTCAATGGCGGGCGTCATGGCTGAGATTCCTTTCCTGGCAAAGCTTTATGAACATGACAAGGTTGCGGGTAATCTGTCCTCGCAAGAGCTCATCACTGAACTGAACGAAAAGGCCACTTTTGGCGGAATTGATGTGACAGTTACGGATGCTTATTATGATGGAGCAATGATTGGCGTTACTTTTGACATAAAGGGTGAGATAAAAGGTGACGAGGACGAAATTTACGCCTTCTATGAAATCTTCGACCGTGATTCAAACATCGAAGAAACGATGGAATTGGTGAAATTGGTGCCGGATGAAGATGGTTACAAAGGGCATGTCCAGTTAAGCTATCCGAGAGCGGAATTGCCAGCGGAAACCGCTTTGCCATTCAACATCATTGGTATCGGGGAAATCAGTGACAGCTGGAAGGATGAACAGGGTAAATGGAACTTTGACGTCCCGATCAGCCAGCTGCCGTTTGAAACAATTTCGCTTGACCAGGCAACTGAACTTGGTCAGCATAAAATCGCATTCGAAAAGCTAATTAAAGGTACATCATCGACGGCAATCGAGTATACACTGAGCTACCCGGAAGGCAGTCAGAGAGTAAGGTTTGATCTTTCTGATGGCAATGGGGAACAACTCATTGGCGGTACCTCGGATGCAAAGCTGGAAAAGAAAATCGAAAATGGGACAGTGACGGAGAAAAGGCGGATCACCATTCCGTTTATGCCGAGTTCTGAATTTATAGAAGTACGTCCAGAATTGGATTCAGGAGATGAATGGAAGGCTGTTAAAATCGACCTATAAATAGTGGCGCTGGAAATCATCCAGCGCCATTTCTTTTTGATCTGTATGTCAGGGAGGCAATCTGCCCATGGCGTCCGGTACTCGTCAATTCGAAATCTGCAGGCGGTGTACCATCCGGGAACAGCGGGATTCCTTCGCCAATCAATTTAGGTATAATATACAGCTCGAGTTCGTCGATTAGCCTTTTTTCAAGAAATTGCTTCACAAGCTGACCGCCGCCAACAAGCCACACATAACCATCGGAGTGTTCCTTCAGACGCGAAACAAGGGATTCCAGCTCCTCGTCTGTAAACGTGACATAAGGACTGTTTTTCGTAGTCTGGCGAGATATAACATAACAGGTTTTTCCAGCATAAGGGAATTCATCCGTCAGTTTTAAAACCTCTTCATATGTTTTCCGGCCCATAATGACGGATCCTACCTGGCTGTAGAATTCGCTGTACCCATTATCTCCATCGCCTTCCACATCATCCAGCCAATCTACGGCGCCATCCTGCCTCGCAATATAGCCGTCGAGACTCATTGCGATATAAAGTATGACATTGCTCTTTTTCATTTTACATCCTCCAAGCAGGTGTATAATAACGTTATTCTATCAAATATATGGGGGCGTATTCATGTTATCTTTAAACATCCCAGGAAGAGGTCCATTTACTATTCACCACCTTGTTCTGGATTTTAACGGCACGATCGCTTTTAACGGTGAATTGATTCCAGATGTTGCTGAAAGAATCACGCTGTTAAGCAAGAAAATGGGGGTTCATGTCATCACCGCAGATACAAACGGAAGCGTCGTCGGTGAATGCAGCGGGCTGCCGGCTAACGTGCACGTACTGCAATCCGATGACCACACTGCTGAAAAAGGGGAGTTTGTTAGTAACCTTGATGGGGTGATCTGTATGGGTAATGGGGCCAATGATGAAGCTATGTTTGAAGCTGCAGACATTGCGATTGCTATAACCGGAAGAGAAGGCTGCGCCACATCAACACTTTTAAAAAGTGATCTGATAATCGATGATATCAACGATGCCCTGGATCTGCTGCTGAATCCTAATCGATTGATCGCAACACTGCGGAAGTAGCCGGGACACCTGAACTGGAAAAAAACGCCCGGAATTTCCAGTTCGCCAATAAAATCTAATTTTCGCCAATAAGTAAGGTGAAATCGCCAATAAAAAATTTTTTTCGCCAATAAAATAAGAAAATCGCCAATAAAGTTGTGAAAGTCGCCAGAAAAAACTTTTCACTAAATGAAAAGGGCTTGAAAAGTATTGTCTTCGGTATGAAAATGGGTTTCTCTCCTCTAACCAGCTCAATCTTTCAGGAGATTGAGCATGTTTTACTGCAGCGAATCTCCAATTTTTTAAAAAATCCACTCCAAAATTACCTTTCCTCTCACCCTTCATAAAAATATATAATAGATTCACACACCACTTTTACCAATATTAAGAAAATCTTAAGATTTATGCTCAGTGAATATTAAGGTTCACTGTCTAAAATAATCATTATCAAAGCTTGCCTGTATGGGAAGGGGGTTTTCAAGCGTGGAACAATACAATGTGCTAGTCGTTGATGACGAGAAAGAGATACGTGATGCGATAGAGATTTATTTGAAGAACGAAGGGATCAAGGTCATCAAGGCGGCGGATGGAATCGAGGCAATCGAGAAACTGAATGAGCAGCCTGTTCATTTGATCCTGCTCGATGTGATGATGCCCCGCCAGGACGGAATTACGACGACCTTCCGGATTCGTGAAGACAAGAATATCCCAATTATCATTTTGAGCGCTAAAGCGGAGGATACGGATAAAATCCTTGGTCTTCAGGTCGGTGCGGATGACTATGTGACGAAGCCGTTCAATCCGCTCGAACTGATTGCACGGGTAAAATCCCAGCTGAGACGATATGTCACGCTCGGAACATATGAGGGGAAAGCGAAAGTGATCGACCTGAACGGACTGACACTCGACCAATCCTCGAAGAAAGTCACAGCACATGGCGAACCGGTAAAACTGACGCCAATCGAATACAAAATCCTCGAGCTGCTGATGACGAACGCCGGCAGGGTGTTTTCCATTAATGACATCTATGAGCGGGTTTGGAAAGAACCAAGCTACAATGCCGAAAACACGGTGGCGGTCCATATCCGTAAAATCCGCGAGAAGATAGAGATTGATCCGAAGAATCCAAGATATTTGAAGGTGGTGTGGGGGATTGGATATAAAATCGAAAAGTAAGTATCTGTTTGTCATATGGGTGATTCTCATCGCATACGGGCTTAGCGGGCTGTTTTCGGTACTGACTAATGGCAGCCGCTATATGCATGGTGACTATTTTGAATCAGAGGAATATAACTCGCAAATGGATCAGTTTGTTGCCATGCTGAATGTGTATGAACTGTATGGCATGCCCAAAGAAGAAATGAAAAAGCAGATCACCGTTACAGATGAAGAAATTGAAGAACACCGTACACGATACGGCAGTCTTGGTGATCAGATATCCAATATTGGCATGCAATATAATGATCAAATAAAGGCGGCAATCGATTCAGGGAACAAGGCCGCTGAAGACGTTCTGACGAAGGAAAGGGACGAAAAGATTGCGGATATCACTGAGAACTTCAATAGTGATGAATATGTACGCGGAAAAATTGTGAAAGAAAAAGAGAAGAAGATTGATGAATTCTATCGAACTCTCCAAGAATATCGCAGTGAATTCAATCATCTTGGGCAAGCGTACAAATATTACCTGAAGGACAACTCAACAGGGAAAGTCTATACGAACCTTAGTCTATCAAAAACTGAATCAGCCACTGATTATATGAATAAAAAAGATATGTTTTACGTCCAGGATTACGCCGTTTTGCAAAGAAATTATTTGTTCACTGGTTATAGTGAGAAATTCCTTCCTTTTAACGAGGTCGCTGAATCAATCCTGGAAAATCAGAAAGACCGAGATTTGTCCGGTCAAATAGGCTTATCCAAAAGTGCTTCAGGAAAACATATTGCAATCATGAATTATAACGACTATCAGACAGGGAAAAAGCTCTTTTTCGTTTATCTTTTGACAAGCTTTGCTGCATTAATCGCGAGCTACTTCCTGGCAAAACGAAAACCGGCAACAGTGTTCGGCTCGTTTGAACACATGAAGCCTCTCTATGGCAGAATTCCGCTGGATGTAAGAGCGGTGCTGCTATTATTGACCGGAGTCTTCTTACTACTTTCCATGACACTGATTAGTGAACAGTTTGTTTATTATCATTCTAATTTCTTCTCGTCACTTATCGAACTGATCATCAGTTTAATAGCTGCTGCTTCCCTGCTTGCATTTGGCTGGATCCAGCTGAAATTCCTTTTGGAATATCGGAATGACTGGCAGCAGCTGAAGGATGATGCCAGGAATAGCCTGTTGATAAAAAGTTATTACGCAGTACTCGATGCATTTATCGTCAAGAGCATTGGGTTCCAGCTGCTTGTCATCCTCGGTATTGCATTTGCAATGGGCATGTTGTTTGTTGGCGTCCTTGCAGCGGGTGGAGGAGATATTATCGTTATTGCCTTCGCAATTGGGGTAATCAGTCTCCCGATTTTCCTCATCATCATGAGGAAGGCAGGCTACTTGAATAAAGTATTGAAGCATACAGAAGAACTTGCTGCAGGCAATTTAGGTGCCGACATACCGGTAAAAGGAAAATCTGCGATCGCAAAACATGCGGCTAATATAAATGACCTGAGGAATACGGTGAAGGTCTCCCATAAGGAACAGGCAAAAAGTGAGCGTCTTAAAACGGAATTGATCACGAATGTAAGCCATGACCTCAGGACACCGCTGACATCAATCATTACGTATACTGAGCTCCTGAAAACACCAGATTTGGCCCCCGAGGACCGTGACTCGTATCTTGAAATCCTTGACCGAAAATCCAAGCGTCTGAAGGTGTTGATCGATGACCTGTTCGAGGCGACGAAAATGGCGAGCGGCAATATAGAACTGCACAAGGAAAAGGTCGATCTCAACCAGCTGCTGCAACAGGCATTGGCAGAGTATAATGATGCGCTGAGCCAATCGACGCTTCAGTTGCGGATCTCGCAGCCCGAGCATCCTGTTTATGCCTTTGTAGACGGACAAAAGCTCTGGAGGGTGTTCGATAATTTGATCGGCAATATCCTGAAGTATGCTTTGGAGAATACAAGAGTATATGTTTCGGTAAAAGAAGAGCAGGAGAGAGTTGTGCTTACTTTCAAAAACATCACGAAATACGAACTGGGTGAAGACCTGAACGAGCTGTTCGAGCGCTTCAAACGCGGCGACCAGTCACGGCATACAGAAGGATCAGGACTTGGCCTCGCGATCGCCAAATCGATTGTCGACCTGCATGAAGGATCGCTTGATATTGAAGTCGACGGAGACCTGTTCAAGGTGACAGTCATCCTCGAAAAGTTAAATTAAATTAGTATTTCCCCCTTTGCTTTGCAGAGGGGGATTCTACTTTTGTTGGCGTATTTTTATATATAAAGACCTTGAAATAAAAATCATGACTGTATGAAAAATGATATTCCAGTGCTTGCCCAATCGCAGTTTCAACAGGCCGGTCCGTTCAAGCAAGATATCCGCTACTAAGGAGCCTGCGAACATGGTGAGTCTTGGCAGCAGTCCAGGTTGTGAAGAACTTTTTACAAGGAAAAGAGAGCGAAGCAAACTATAGAGCGGAGCGATGATAAAATGCTCGCGCCAAGAGTGGTAGGCCCCTCTTCCAAATCGTACTTTTCTTCCGACGGCAGATATATACAGCAAGGTAACCCCGATCACTTCTGTTGACAGGTATTGTGCGATTACCAGGGCCCACTCTTTTTTTGCGTTCAGCTCTTTGTAAAACCAATCGCTGATATAAAAATAGATATTCATGAAAAAGACCGTGTAGTAAGGCTTCCACCAATACGCTTTATAGATTTTCAAACGCAGGAAATATCGTTCAATACCATAATAAATTAGCGTGCTGCCGAGTTTCCAATTCCGATTCTTTTGGTACAGTGTCAGGAGGGTTGCGGTAATGGGAACATATAATGCCTGGGAAAAAATTGCTCCAAGGATTTGGTCATGGGCTCTTTTCTTAAGGATATATGGTTTATACGAATACCCTTTGAACAGGTTAAGGACTGGATACTCGAATAAATAAGCCATACCAATATTAGAGAGCAAGAGAATCCAGATATTTTTCTGACGGCTTCGCTTGGAGAAAATAACAAAAAGCGATACATGAACGACTGCCAGCAGCAGAAAGGGAATGGAGTTCTTTTTAGCGAGCTTGTTTTTTCTCATGGCACACCCCACCTTTCAAGGTTGTAGTTATAATGTTCACTTATTCCTTGAAATTATTTATAGTGGAGCATCCTGTAAACTTTTATTATGACTAGTGTAAAGACACGTGGTAATATAGAAAAGCACACAATCATCATGTTAAAACTAACAATTTTAGGGAAACTACTTGTATCGTTGCAATGGTGTAGGAGGGTTTTATGAAAAAAATGGAGGAAATTTCAGAAAAGAAGCTGCTTGGGATTGCAGGTCTGGGCTGGATGTTCGATGCGATGGACGTGGGGATATTGTCCTTTATCATCGCCGCATTGCAGGTCGACTGGAATTTGACGGGCAAGGAAATGGGCTGGATCGGCAGCGTGAATTCAATCGGAATGGCTGTCGGTGCCTTTGTTTTTGGTTTGCTGGCTGATCGGATTGGCCGGAAAAATGTCTTTATTATTACATTATTGCTTTTCTCTGTCGGAAGCGGGATTTCCGCAATGGCAACCACTTTGTCCTTCTTTTTATTGCTTAGATTTTTCATTGGAATGGGTCTCGGCGGTGAGCTGCCTGTCGCATCTACACTTGTATCAGAGAGTGTGCCTGCTGAAAAACGGGGGCGTGTCGTTGTCCTGCTCGAAAGCTTCTGGGCTGCAGGCTGGCTTATCGCTGCATTGATCTCCTATTTCGTCATCCCGAAATTCGGCTGGCAAATGGCCCTGATCCTAAGTGCCCTTCCAGCACTATATGCCCTGTACCTTCGTGTGAATCTTCCTGACTCACCAAGGTATCTGGCAGTCGCCAAAAAGGATAGGCTGACAATGAAAGAGAGCATCGCGGAGGTATGGTCAAGAGAACACTTCAAGAGAACGGCGATGCTCTGGATCCTATGGTTCAGTGTGGTCTTCTCCTATTATGGAATGTTCCTCTGGCTGCCGAGTGTGATGGTCATGAAGGGATTCACATTGATCAAGAGCTTCCAGTACGTATTGATCATGACACTCGCCCAGCTTCCGGGGTATTTTACCGCCGCGTGGCTTATTGAAAGAGCCGGCAGGAAATTCGTGCTGGTTGTCTATTTGATCGGAACAGCACTCAGTGCCTATTTCTTTGGCACGGCAGACACGCTTGCACTGCTGATTACGGCAGGAATATTGCTGTCATTCTTCAACCTGGGTGCGTGGGGCGCACTATACGCTTATACGCCAGAACAATACCCAACGACGATCCGCGGCTCAGGAGCAGGGATGGCCGCATCCTTTGGCCGCATAGGCGGGATTATCGGACCACTGATGGTTCCGTATTTATCAGCACAGAATCTATCCATCACTGCCATATTCACGATTTTCTGTATCGCCATTTTGATCGGTGCAGCTGCTGTCTTCTTCTGGGGAACGGAAACGAAACAGAAGGAGCTTGTCTAATAAAAAAGGAAAATCGTCCGCCAGAGTTTTTGGTGGACGATTTTTTTATTACCAATACATGCCATATTACCTGGTAACTAAGTCCCTTTTCGCCGTTTAACGAGGAAAAGTATTTCAAAATATAGTAGTATATTCTCTTATTTCTGAAAATTTAGCATGTTAAGATTTTTATAGTTATTTCGTAGGACGAAAGGAGAAAGAGAATGAAATCGAAAATACTATCAATCTTAACAACAGGAGCTTTGGCCCTTTCTCTGGTTGCACCCGCAGTGGCTGTACCAGAAGCAGATGCTGCGACAACAGCAAAATGGGATATTGAAAGATATGGGGACAGGGTGGACATTGACAGCCGTCTTGACCAGCTTTCCAAGGATGAAGACTTCCTAAAGAAGGCGGAGCAATCCATTAAGGAACAGGCGAAGGGCATCCAGTTCGATGAAAATGCAGGGAGTGAAAGCGGCTCAGCAAATAGTACTTTTAGTTACGATGGGGGAACGAAGAAATTTTTGAACAGGAACTTGAAGTTCAAAGATTTCACGCTTCGCAGTGTCGGTGAAAACGTAGAAATCTGGGTTGCTAATGATTTAGGCTTCAAAGCAGGTGATCCAAGACCGGCACACGTCGTTACACAAGAGCAAGTGGACAAGCTTCGCGCTGAGTTTGACAGCAATATATATCCAAAGGCTACTGAGTTCTTTGGTACACCTGACGTTCACGATGGATCAAATTCTCCTCTTCCAGGCATGGTAGGCCTGCCTGATGGCTACTATGAAGGCAGTGATAAAATCATCATGCTGGTAGACAACATCCAGGATGATAACTATAATGATCCAAACTATCCATTCTTTGTTGCAGGCTTCTACTGGCAGACGCTAGAAAATTACATGGACCGCAATATCATTACAATTGATACAAACAGCTGGGAAACCCGCCTGGAAAGCACGTTCTTTGGTACAACAATCCATGAACTGCAGCACTTGATCCATGCGGATAATGACTCGGCTGAAGAAACATGGATCAATGAAGGAATGTCCACTTTCTCTGAATATCTTGGCGGATACGGACATGATGACCGTTCCATCAACTTCTATCTTGACCACCCGGAGAATTCCCTTGTGAACTGGGATGACCACCGTTCAGCAGCAACTGGGCCAGAAACGATTGCGGATTACGGGCAAGTTTATCTATTCACACTTTATATGAATGACAAATATGGCAAAGAGTTCATCCGTGACCTTGCTACGAGTGATGTTATCGGCATTGACGGCGTGAACAAGACGCTTGCGAAGCATGGTTATACAGAAGACTTCACACAGGTATACCAGAATTTCATTACAGCACTCGCACTAGACAGCAACCAGCCTGGCGAAGGTGTCTATAACTTTGACAGCATCGATCTACGTGACCTTGCTGTAGACAACGAAGGCACGAAGCGTGGCTATACAGTTGATTATGAAGGTGCCCTTCAATTTGAAAAAGACGGCGTTCCAGCTTGGGGCGGTGATTTCAAAGAACTCGAATTCCAGGATAAAATTGATGGCATTTCTTTCGATGGCATCGACTTCCTGCCAACATTTTGGAAATCAGTAGCCGATCCGACAGATGATACGAATAAGGTGCTTTGGGGCAACCAAGGTGATGAGGCGGACAATACATTGATCTTCGAAGCAGATCTATCCAATGTCGCTGACGCTACATTGAACTTTGATCATTACCTTGATATCGAAGAGCATTGGGATTTTGGTGTTGTCCAGGTGTCAACAGATGGAGGACAGACATGGGCAAGCCTTGAGAATGAAAATACTACATCGGATGTAGTCGAAGAGGGCTACCCTAAGATCAAGGAAAACGTACCAGGGTTTACTGGTAATGTAAAAGAATGGTCGAATGAAAGTTTCGATTTAAGCGAATATGCAGGACAAAAGGTACTTGTATCTTTCCGTTATCTGACTGACTGGGGCCATAATGACACTGGCTGGTTCATTGACAATGTTTCCATCCCCGAAATCGGCTTTAGCCAGGACGGTTCATCTACTGAGGCCTTCACTTCAATGAACGAGATTCTGGGCAAATACGTAGAGTATACTGTGACCTTCATCAATGAAAAGCAAGCTGCTGGCAAAAAGCCTGTTTACAAGGTTGTGACGGTTGATCCGTTCAATGTAACCGATGAGGATGCCCTTCAGCTAAGACAGCTGTTCAAGGACGGCAAGAATTACATGATCACAAGCTATGCGGCACCTGCAGATGATAAGAATCCAGTAGACTTCAGCTATGAAGTTCAATTAAGTGAGAAAAAAGGGAAGAAATAAGCTAAAAAGCTGCGGCCAAAATGATGGCCGCAGCTTTTTGTCTTTTTGCAGAAGTTATGCCTTAACATGCTTAAACACATTTACCATAAAGAGAATTCCTCCCAGGACAACAAGCAGTGAGGCAATGATGGCAAAGACGGTAAATATGACACCTCCTATCAAAATGGATAATGCTATGCCGCCCTGCATGACCGGAACCCCGATGTTATGCAGCCAGAAATGGGTGCTGGCAAGCTTGCTGTTCCCGGCTTCAGGATAAAAATGATAAATCATTCCGAAAAGAGCCATGGATACCCATCCAAGCAGGTTTAAGTGGGCATGTACCGAAGTCAGTGTGAAATCATGAGCGATTCCCATAATGATTCCTAAAATAATGGCAATGACAAAATAGACCGCAGCGATTCTGAAAAAACGTATGCTCAAATCTATCCCCTCCTTTCTTAATAGTCCTTTTAGATTATATTAGTTTTCTGAAAATTTATAACATATGTACTAACTAAATAGGTGAAAAAAATTTTTCAGTGAAAAATGATAGTAAAATAATAATTAGTTCAGCATGACACAAAATTATCACCATTGCTTTTGTCATTTTTGCGGAAATTCATGATATAATAGTGCAAACGTTTGTACAACCTCTAAAAGGAGCTAAAAGCTATGAAAAGATTATTTGGAATTGATAGCTGGAAGATCGTTGAAACGGACTTGCATAAAGAAGATTTCCGGCTTGCCGAAAGCATCATGAGCCTGGGAAATGGCCATATGGGCATGCGCGGAAACTTTGAAGAAACATATACTGGAGACTTTCATCGCGGTTCATATATTGCAGGAGTCTGGTTTCCGGACAAAACACGTGTAGGCTGGTGGAAGAATGGCTATCCACACTATTTTGGCAAGGTCATTAACTCGACGAATTTTATTGGCATTAAAGTATTTGTGGATGGAGAGGAACTGGATCTTCACAACGCAGAAGTAAGCGATTACTACCGTGAGCTTGATATGCAGCATGGTGTCTTGACACGCCGTTTTACAGTCAGCCAGGACGGCAAGGAAACAGAAGTGGAAGCTGTAAGATTCCTGTCTGTTGCTGACAAGGAACTGGCTGCGATCAAATATTCAGTGACTGCCAAGAACTATAATGGAAACGTTACCTTTGTTCCTTATCTTGATGGAGATGTTCGTAACGAAGACTCTAACTATGATGAGGACTTCTGGTATGAAGTGAGCAGGGAAGCCTCTGAATACAATGGCAGTCTTGTCATGAAGACGAAGGATAATCCATTTGGGACTCCGACTTTCCAGGTGGCGACAACTATGCAAACGGTTGTCGAAGGCAGTGTGGCTAAAGTTGAAGTCAATGAAAAAGAAGAATATGTAGAAAATGTCATTGAAGTGAAGGCTGAGCAGGGACAATCTGTCACTCTTTACAAGTATGTTGCTGTGACAACAGACCGTGACTATGAAGCTGGCGAGCTTGTTTCCAAAGGTCGCGAAGTGCTTGCGCGTTCGATTGTAAAAGGCTTTGATGAGCTATTGGAAGAACACAGAAACGGCTGGCTGAGCCGCTGGGATATCGCTGATGTTGAGATTGCAGGCGATGATGAAGCACAGCAGGGCATCCGTTTTAACTTGTTCCAGCTATTCTCGACCTATTATGGTGAAGACTCACGCTTGAACATCGGACCTAAAGGTTTTACAGGTGAAAAGTACGGCGGTGCGACATACTGGGATACAGAAGCTTATGCAATCCCGCTATACCTTTCTACTGCAGAATCAGAGGTTGCCCGCAACCTGCTGATCTACCGCCACAACCAGCTGGATGGCGCCTACCATAACGCAAAGCAGCAGGGACTGAAGGGTGCGCTTTACCCAATGGTTACTTTTACAGGCGTCGAGTGTCACAATGAGTGGGAAATCACGTTTGAGGAAATCCACCGAAATGGTGCGATTGCCTACGCGATCTATAACTATGTGAACTACACTGGAGATAAAGATTACCTCCATGAATATGGAATCGATGTGCTTGCCGGCATCTCCCGTTTCTGGGCAGACCGCGTCCACTACAGCAAGTCCAAGAACGTTTACATGATGCATGGCGTAACAGGACCGAATGAATATGAAAACAATGTCAACAACAATTGGTACACAAATCGTATCGCTGTCTGGACATTGCGATACACGCTTGAAGTCATCGAGTTCCTTAAGCAGAATGGCCATGAGAACCGCCTCGCAGGCCTTGAGTTCTCTGACGACGAGCTTGCGAAATGGCAGGATATCATCGAGAAAATGTACTTCCCTTACGATGAAGAAAAAGGTGTTTTCGTCCAGCATGATACATTCCTTGATAAAGACCTGATGACAGTGAATGAGCTTTCAGCTGAAGACCGCCCGATCAACCAGAACTGGTCATGGGATAAAATCCTGCGCAGCTGCTTCATCAAGCAGGCTGACGTCCTGCAGGGTCTATACTTCTTCAACCATGAATTCACAGAAGAAGAGAAGCGCCGCAACTTCGAATTCTATGAGCCAATGACTGTTCATGAGTCATCATTGTCTCCAAGTATCCACGCAGTTCTTGCGGCAGAGCTTGGCATGGAAGAGAAGGCGTACGAAATGTACAACCGCACGGCGCGCCTTGACCTTGATAACTACAATAACGATACAGAAGATGGCCTGCACATCACAAGCATGACAGGTGCATGGCTGGCAATCGTCCAGGGCTTCGCAGGCATGCGCACAGCGGAAGGAACACTGTCATTCGCGCCATTCATCCCGAAAGCATGGAACCAGTACAGCTTCAACATCATCTACCGTGACCACTATATCAAGGTAGAAGTGAATCAGGAAAACGTCATCCTCACGCAGCAAGGACCGGAACTTGCGATGAAGCTTTATGGTGAAGACGTAACAATCCCTGCTGAAGGCGAGCTTTCTGTAAAATTGAAATAATTCATGAAGGAGATCTTTGGGGAAGCCTGAAGGTCTCTCTCATTAGGGTAGACATCTTGGTGTATGAATTACGTAAATGTCCAATAAAGCTATTTAATGGACATTTTGCCGAGGGAAGGCGTTGAAATGTCCAAGAAAAGTGGTTTAATGGACATTTTAGAGAGTGGAAGGTGTTGAAGTGTCTAAGAAAAGTTCTTTAATAGACATTTTGAAGAGTGGAAGGCGTTGAAATGTCTAAGAAAAGTGGTTTAATGGACATTTTAGAGGGTGGAAGGTGTTGAAATGTCTAAGAAACGTTCTTTAATAGACATTTGCGTGTGTGAATGGCAATGAAATGTCCAATAATACTCAGAATCTGCTTCTGAGGCTGCATGATAGATTCAGGAAAGGAGTTTAATTATGACTAGACCACTAAAAGCATTCATTTTCGACCTTGATGGGGTCATTACAGATACAGCGGAATACCACTTTTTGGCGTGGAAAGCCCTGGCAGAGGATTTGGGCATTACTTTTACCCGCGAAGATAACGAGGAGCTGAAAGGTGTGTCCCGGATGGATTCTCTCGAGAAAATCCTTGAGCTTGGCGGCCGTACCGGGGATTTTTCAGCTGTAGAAAAAGAAGCATTGGCTGAGAAGAAGAATGAGCACTACCTGACATTGATCCAAGATATCACGCCTGCTGACTTGCTTCCGGCTATCAAGGAATTGATTGCAGATATTAAGGCAAAAGGTCTTAAGCTGGGCCTTGCGTCAGCTAGCAAAAACGCGTTTACCGTAATGGACTCGCTAGGAATGAAGTCCGAGTTTGATATCATCGTTGATGCAAAAACCGTCGTGAACGGCAAGCCGCATCCGGAAGTATTCCTGCGCGCAGCAGAAATGCTTGGTGTTGAGCCAGAAGCATGCATTGGTGTCGAGGATGCAGCTGCAGGCGTCCAGGCGATCAAATCAGCGGGAATGTTCGCTGTTGCTGTTGGCCCAAAGGAAAGCTTCGAGAATGCTGATCTCGTCTATGCTAGCACTGCTGAGCTTTCGTTTGATAAGATTTTAGAAGTGTATAATGGCTAAGAAATATGGGACCCAGTCGCTTTGGTGGCTGGGTTTTTACTTTTTTTGGATAAATGAGAGAATCTATTCCCTGAGTGAGAGATTACAGTGAGAGAATAATATGTTTCACTGAGAGAATATTGATTTTAACTGAGAGATTATTGCTCTTTTTTGAGAGAATTTCGCCTTCATCTGCAGATTAGTAGTATTGCTTGGGAAATGCAGCAATAAAAAAGCGATCACTCATGGAGTGACCGCTGCAATTCATGGTAAAAAACATCTGGTTCGTCGACGTTCAGGACAATCCGATTTACTTTTCGCTTCATGCCGTAGATTAAATGAACATCCTGGGGCTCATGAAGCAGGATTTCAAACATCGGCTTTTCCTGGATCAAATCAGGCACCCGGGCATCAAGAAGCCCTTTTTGCTCGTTTCTGCTGAATTTTTCAGGCCCTTCGTAATGGTTGATTTCCTTGATATTGCTTAAAGGCAGGTGCATCGAGCTTGAAAACCCTGTCTGCAATAACAGATGATCCTCTGTCAGCAGAAATGGGGTCAGGCGTGTCGCTTGAAGCTCTGCCAGCATGAACAGGATGCCATATATGTTCAAAAACAGAAGGATATAGGAAACAACCGCATTCCAGCTGTGCAGGAAGTAGTGCAGACCAATCGATTCAATCGCAATGGCATGGATGATCATGATGTAGACAGCATTCACGCTTGTTTTTTTATGATAGGTAAAAACCTTGCCGTGATCAATCTTCACTTTCTTTTTCCAGGAGAAGAGAGAGTAATGGAACATGGAAAATTCAGTGACAAGTACTTTGGCGGCAGTGCTGTCCGGTAAGCTTGTTTCAACAGCTTTTCGAATGTTGAAAAGGAAGAACGAATTTCGGCTGGCCAGATTTCTGTACTCTTTAAGCAATCTTGGAAGCCTTGTGATGACGGTGTAGGCTATATAAAGTTCAAACAACAGGAATGCGCCTTCCGATACGATTAAAAGATAGGGAAGGAAAGGGTAATCTGCTAGATGCTGCTGAGGGACGATGAAGTAGGAAGCAGCAAAACCGGCAAAAATGACAACTCCCATATATTTGAGTGAATACCTTTTGCGGATGATCATGAAGTATGTCAGGAGAGGCAATATGATCAACATGTCCAGCAGTGAACCGATGACAGCCCCCTCTGGTACCGGCCCGAACACCGGTGTACGGTAAAGAATGAAATTGGTTGCTAGAATCAGAGAGGCTAAAACTACATAAAGCAGTAATCTTGGTTTTTTCGCGACAGCATTTGTCATTATTATCCACCTCGCTTTCATTATAACTGATTTCATAGTGCTTAAGTAGTATTTTGAGTTGTTCGACAAAACTAGTGTTTATAGGAAAATTGAGAAAACTTCATGGGCATTTTCAATCAGTAATAAACCGGATTACACCACCTTCAAAAAGGGAAACATGCTATTATGACACTTTTAAAAGGCGGTGGATCGGTATGTATGATTGCCTTATAGTAGGAGGCGGAATTGCCGGGCTGCAGGCAGCGATTCAGCTCGGGCGGTATGATCATAATGTGATGGTTCTTGATGCAGGCGATGGACGGTCGGCGATTTGCCAGAGCTATCATAATATCCTTGGTTATCCAGATGGAGTAAGCGGGCCTTATTTAAGAGAAGTCGGCCGTAAGCAGGCTGCTCAATATGGTGTGGAATTCGTGATTGGCAAGGCTGAGAAAGCCCAGAGGATAGAGAATGGGTACGAAGTCCAGGCGGAGAGCGGCAGCACATACAAGGCGAAGACATTGCTGCTGGCCACTGGTGTTATGGATCGGATTCCTCCATTTCCCGAGTTGATGCCAACGCTTGGAATCAGCGTGTATATCTGTCCTGATTGCGATGGCCATGAAGTGAAAGATAAATCCACCATCGTGATGGGTTCGGGCAATCCTGGTGCGAACATGGCACTGACCCTTAATTATTTCACGAATGAACTCATCTATGTCAATCATGAGAACATAGAAGTGGATGAGGAAAAAATGACAGCTATGAAGGAAAAAGGCATTAAGTATGTTGAAGGGCCGATTGAAAAGGTTCTGGCAGACGGGCCTGACTTCAGGGGAGTTGTGCTAGCGAACGGTGAGGAGCTGACTTCGGAACGCGGCTTCATGGCCTTCGGCGGGAATGAAGTGAAATCACAGCTCGCACAACAGCTCGGCGTCGAGCTTCATAAAAATAAGCATGTACTAGTCGACCCGCGGACAAAAATGACAAATGTCGAGAACGTCTGGGCCGCAGGAGACATAGTCGCTCATTCAGAACAGACCACGATTGCCATGGGTGACGGCATGCAGGCCAGCATCTGGATTCATAAGACACTTTTGGCTGATCAAGGATAAAAAAACGAGGTTAGCAGCAAGTCGATGTTGGAACAGGTAATCCCGATTGGGAGAAAGATAATTTGGCCAGAAAAATTTTTGTAGGGGCGAGATAATCTTCGTTTAATGCAAGATAATCCTTGTTGGGGGCGAGATAATCCCCGTTTGGTTCAAGATAATCCCTGTTGGGAGCCAAATAATCCCCGTTGTAATCCCGGTTGAGGAATCCGTTTACCGCTGGACATAATAAAAGCCGCCACTCAGACATGAATGGCGGCTTCGTTTTATTCTAGATCAACTTTTTTCAGCGGCAGTTCGGCAGGGCCTTCAACGACATCTCCTTTGTAGGAGAAACGGGAGCCATGGCATGGGCAGTCCCATGTGCGTTCGCCGTTATTCCAGTTAAGCTCGCAGCCCATGTGGGTACAGGTGGTATCGACTACGTGCAGATGGCCGTTTTCATCTCGATATGCTCCAGCTCGTTTGCCGTTCACTGTTATGACAGCACCTTCTTCATTAACGAGGCTCTCTGGATTGGTCGAAGGCCGGTCCAGTTTCCCTTTGACCAATTCTTTCGCGACCAGCGCATTATCAGCAACGAATGTCGCCACATCTGGTTTTGCATGGAATCTTTGCGGCTCGAATAGGTCTACATACGGATTGTCTTTTCTGAGAACAAGATCGGACATCAGCAGAGCAGCATTGATGCCATTGCTCATCCCCCATTTTCTGTAGCCAGTTGCAACAAAGATGTTATCTGTGCTTGATGAGTATTTGCCGACAAAAGGAATTTTATCCAGGGTAGTCGGATCCTGCGCGCTCCAACGGAATGGAATTTCTTTTACGCCGAAGGTCTGAGCTGCAAATGCCTCGAGTGCCTCATAATACTGGTGCGTATTATCATCCTGTCCGGTGATATGGCTGTCTCCGCCAAACAGTACCAGTTTTTCGCCATTCCAGTCTGTATATCGCAGGGATCGTGACGGTGTCTCTGCATTGATGTACATGCCGCCAGGGAATTCCTTCTCTGTTTTTACGGCAAGCACATAAGAACGATTGACCTGCATCCTTGAAAAATAGAACCCTTTTAAATCGTAGAATGGGAAGTGCGTGCTAATGATGATCTGATTGCAGTGTACCTTGTGACCGTCTCTGGTCGTGACGACAGGCTCAGAGCCTTCTTCCATATCGACTGCGGTTGTATTTTCATATATCTGGCCGCCCATTTCGGTAAAACGCTCTACCAGATGTTTTAAAAATTTTAGCGGGTGGAACTGGGCCTGGTTCCTCATGACGACGGCTGCCAATGCCTCAACTGGAATCGGGACCTCTGATACATACTCACTTCCTGCGACGCCCAACTTCTCATAGGCCTTGAATTCCTTTAAAAGCTTTTCCATTTCCTTGTCTGAATTGGTGTATATATAAGCGTCTTCTTCGGTAAAATCGCAATCAATCTGCTGTTCTTTTACGAGATTTTTAACAAATTGCATCGCATCATAGTTGGCCTGATAGTATAGCCGTGCCTTTTCCTCACCAAAGTGGCTGATCAGCTCGTCATAAATGAGGCCGTGCTGTGCAGTCACCTTGGCTGTTGTATGTCCTGTTGTTCCATTCAATATGCTGCCTGCCTCAATTACGGCCACTTTCACTCCAGCCTTCGCCAATAGGTAGGCAGAAGTCAATCCAGTGATCCCGCCGCCAATGACAGCGACATCGACATTCATATTCTCCTGCAGCTTTGGAAATGAAGGCAACTCAGCGGTTTTTCGCCAGTAAGGTTCAGGAAACCGGGGCAGTTTTGAAGTATAATCGTTCATCAACAATCCTCCTTAAAAATCTTCATAATAACTAATTTTTCCTATATTAGTGAAAATCATGCTATTTTTCCTTTTACCCACTACAAATGTAGATAGACAAGTTTTTGCCAAATAGAGCGAATTTAAGAAGGAGAGAGCCACGACATGATAAAATGAGAGCATCAGAAATGGAGGGCCAATATGGAAATCACAATTTTTGGAACAGGCTATGTTGGCCTTGTTACCGGTGTTTGTTTCGCTGAAGCAGGCTATAATGTCACGTGTTTTGATATAGATGAACGTAAAATCACTGCTCTTTCCCAGGGGAGATGTCCAATTTATGAACCTGGTCTTGAAGAGATGCTCAAAAGGAATCTAGAGAACGGAAGGCTTCAGTTTACATACGATTCTAGATTGGCCAGTAAAAATGCAGATTATATTTTTATCGCTGTCGGGACACCCGAAAATGAGGACGGATCAGCGAACCTTGAATTCCTGGAGGATGCTGTCGATCAGATTGGAAAGTATCTGTCCAGGGATGCAGTCATCATTATAAAAAGTACAGTACCGGTAGGGACTAACCAGAGGATCTATCAGAAGCTTCAGGGAATTGTTCCCGATAATATCCAGGTGAAGGTCGTTTCGAACCCTGAGTTCCTGCGCGAGGGTTCGGGAATTCTTGATACCTTCCATGCAGATCGGATTGTCATCGGGGCAGATGACAATGAGGCGGGCCGTGCGGTGGCTGATTTATATAAACCTTTTGGACGTCCTATCCTGCAGACAGATGTCCGCAGCGCGGAGCTCATCAAGTATGCGTCAAATGCCTTCCTTGCGACGAAAATCAGCTTCATCAATGAAGTGGCCAACTTATGTGAGCACACAGGCGCAAATATTGAAGATGTGGCAAAGGGAATGGGCATGGACGTCCGGATTGGCAGCCAGTTTTTAAGAGCGGGAATTGGCTATGGCGGCTCCTGTTTTCCGAAGGATACGAAGGCACTGGAAAAACTGACGGAAGACTATGAGTATGACTTTAAGATCCTGCGCTCCGTCATCGAAGTGAACAGCAGGCAGAAACAGCAGTTGTTTGAGAAAGCCCGGGAATTGTTTGGAAATCTCCAGGGAAAAAGGGTGGCTGTGTTGGGGCTGGCATTCAAGCCGCACACGGATGACATTCGTGAGGCACCAGCTGTTGAGCTGATAGCCCGGCTGATTGAAGAACAAGCGGACATTTCCGTCTACGATCCGGCTGCTTCCGGCAATGCCGCAGACCTTTTTGGCAGCCGGCTCTATTACGCTGAGAATGTGGATGCTGCGATTAAAGGAGCAGACATCGTCTTCATCGTGACCGAGTGGCCGCAAATCACTCAATATGATTTGGAGCGTTTTTCGCTGCTTATGCGGGAGCCGGTTATTTTTGACGGAAGGAACTGCTATGACTTGGCCAATGCGGAATCAGCTGGCTTAACATATGTTTCTGTTGGCAGGAAAGCTGTTAATGTGAATCGGAATCTCGAGAACTCTAGACTTCGGGGATGAGCCTGTAGAGAACGTGATTGAATCGGCCACCTTCCCTAAGGTAAAATTATCCTAAATACCTTCAACTAAGGAGGAACCAGGATGGCTAAGGTTAAAACAAATGCAATGAGGATACTCGACACGCAGAAGGTGCCGTATGAGATCCTTACTTATGACTCGAAGGATGGCAAGATCGATGGCGTTGCTGTTGCAGGAAAAATTGGCCGCGATGCTTCACAGGTCTACAAGACTCTAGTGGCAGTAGGGGCAAGCAAGAGTTTATATGTGTTCATCATTCCGGTCGAAGCCGAGCTCGATCTGAAAAAGGGAGCGAAGGAAGCTGGCGAAAAGAAAGTGGAAATGCTCCCGGTAAAGGATATCCAGAAATTCACCGGCTATATCCGCGGCGGCTGTTCACCCATCGGCATGAAAAAGAACTATCCAACGTTTTTGGATGAAAGCGCCCAGGAGTTAGACACCATCATCGTCAGTGCAGGGAAGATCGGTTTCCAGGTCGAACTGGCACCAGACCAGTTGATCCAGGTGACCGAAGGGAAGTATGCCGACCTGGTTACGGGTAAAAGAGGGTAACTTTGCCCTGGTGGTTGGGACAGGTCTGAGAGGAAAAGTAGAAGGGCTGTCAAGAAAACCTCAGAATCGTGACAGGTTTGGGTAAGAAAGCGGAAAAGCTGTCAAGAAAACCTCAGAATCGTGACAGGTTTGGGTGTGAAAGCGGAAAAGCTGTCAAGAAAACCTCGTAATCATGACAGGTTTGGGTAAGAAAGCCGAAAAGCTGTCAAGAAAACGCAGTAATCGTGACAGGTTAGACTATAAAAACAGAAAAGCTGTCACGATAATTACTGAACCAGACAGGCCTATAAGGAAAAGCAGTCTAATTGTCCGAAAATCTATCCCTTTAAGAAATAAAACAGCCTCCGCGATAAGCGCAGGCTGTTTTCCTACAATCTATTCTCGCTCAGCTGCGTTGATTTTGATTTCGAGGCTGGCGATTTGTGATTGATACAGGTCTTCGTAGTTCTTGGCTGTGTCATAAGCGATCTCTTTTTCGGAAGCATTAGGCTTCTCTTTTACGACATCGGCCTTAAGGGTGTCGTAAATCTGCTGAGTGAGCAATCTTTCGGTGAAGTAGTTGTTCAGCCGGTTCTGGTATGCATCTGCTGGAAAGTCAGATACTAGCTGTGATGCCGCTTCATTCTGGGCGACTTTTACTTTGAACTCTTCGACCGTCTTGTTCACCTCGGCCGTCTCTACATCCAGTCCTTTTTCTCTGGCAAGCAGGTACATGGTGTGCTGTTCCATCATTTTTGATAGATTCACGTTGAAATTATCATGATACTTGAGCTGCTCATCCCAAAAGGAGAGCTTTTCCTTCAATTCTTCGCCTTCAAGGTTCTTTTCATCTGCAGCGCGATTGAGTTCGATATCGACCTTGTTCATCAACTGGTAAAATTGCAGATCCTCATAGCTGAGCACCTTGCCATTGATGGTGACGATTTTGTCATCGGCCTGAAATCCGTCCTTCGACATTGCCTTTGCGTTCTTCTCACTTGAACTGTCCCCAGCCACAGATTCTTGTTTCTGCTCACTTGAACTGCCATCAGCTTGTTTCTCCTGCTGGCACCCTCCTAGAATCAAAACGGCAGCCAGGAACATGAGCGTCAGTAGTGTTTTAAGTTTCATGCCTGATCATTCCTTTTCCACTTCGAATGTAATCACATGCTCAAAAGCAGATCCGTCTGATTCTCCTTCGATATTGACGATCCATTCTCCGCCCATCGGCAGTTCGACGCTGGATTCATAGATTCCATTTCCTTTATCCTCAAAATTGAGCTCAATGGTACCGTGGTCCATTTTGGCCATTTCAAGATAGGCAACGAAATCCAGTCCCGCAGCGGGCTTTCCATCCTGGAGAACCTCGATTACGACAGGATAAGTTTTGCCGGCCTTATACTTAGGGGCTTCCTTTAAATTGATCTCATAATCCGAACCTGAACTGCAGCCTGCTAAAAGAACCATCAGCAACATGAAGCCTGCGATTAATTTTTTCATTTGTAATCCGCTCCTTTTAAGTGTTCATTCAGGAATTCATCAACGGTATATTTTGTCATTTTGCCATCTTCCAGGAACACGACATGGCTGCAGATTTGCTTGATTTCATCCATATGGTGCGATGCCATCAAAATCGTCTTGCCGGACAGGGACTTCAAGATCTGCAATATTTCCTCACGGCCAAGGGGATCCAGTCCGCTAGTCGGTTCATCGAGGATCAGGACATCTGTATCGTAATAAAGCATGACGCAAAGCCCTAGTCGCTGGAGCATCCCCTTGGAATAGCCTTTCACCTGGTTATGGCGATCCTCCCATAATGAAACCATCTTCAGCTTTTCTTCAATTTTCTTCTCGTCGATCTCACCGGTTCCTAGTGATGCGAAGAAACGCATATTCTCTTCACCAGTCAGATGCGGGTAGAGGTGGAATTTTTCCGGGAGATAGGAAACGATTTTCTTCCAATCTCCTTTCGAATTTGGAAATCCTCCAAGAGTGATCGAGCCCTTTTTAACCGGCTGCAGACCGAGAATGGAACGGATCAGCGTCGACTTCCCGGCACCGTTCCGGCCGACAAGGGCGCAGTATTCATTTCTCTCAATCGTTAAACTAATATCCTTCAAGACTTGTTTGTTTTTATATGATTGTGAGAGATTCTTGATTTCAATCATGATTTTTCCCCCTTGCTGCGGAACAGGATCGAGAGCTCGAAGAACAGGATCATCCAGAAGGCCAGGTCAATCAAGAGAAACTTCCATGGTGCCATCCAGATCATTTTTTCCATCAGGCGTGACATATTGTTCAGCGAGAATAATCCAAGAGATGTCTCCAGGAAAAAGCGCAGAGTGTGCAGTGGGTCCAGGAAGTAGAGCCACGAGAACAGTTTGACATTTTCATAGGAAACAGATGGGACGTATTGTATAAAGGCCAGGTCGATCAGGAAAACGAACAGGAACCATGTAAAAATCGTTGCACCGATCAGCTGCATCTTCGTGTTCGTGATGTTTCCTAAAAACAATCCCAGTTGGTTGAAAATCAACAGCAGTACGACAACCGTCAAGAGAAAGTAAATGAAACTGGTTAATTGGAATTGCAGGAACCATTTCATCGCAATTGCGAGAACGAAGTACCAGCCGACAAAAACGCCGATGACGACGGTCTGGATGGCAATGGTTTTCTTCAGCATCAGGCTGCGGTTTGATTCTTTTTTCGTCAGCAGGATCATCGATGTCTTCAGTTCTTTTTCCTGGAAGATTGAAAAAGAAGAAATGAAGAGTGCAAAGATCGGTACCAGGTAAATATTCATGTCATAGAGCGAGAGAAGAAAGGCGTCAAATCCGAGTTCATCTGGATATGAGCGTGCTTCCATCAACAGGAAGATGGAAGTCAGCATGACCATGGCCAGGCCGAGCCAGAGGCCTTTCCCGCGTGACTGTTCAAGCCATTCCTTCCAAATGTAGTTCATGATAAACGACTCCTTCTCTTTTTGGTAAAAATCCATCCCGCAATTGCAATTGCCGGAATGAAAAGCAGCATCCACGGTGGGGATTCCTTCTCCTTTTCAATCAGCGGGAATTCATCCACGACCATCACTTTCTGGGTGCTTAAGGCTTCATTGATTTTTTCATAGATTTTGATGGCCGGGCTTTTTAAAAATAAATAGGCAAGCTCATTATCCTCTACCAGTTTGTAGAGGGAAGATCTATATTCAACAGGAGAGTCACCAATCTGGTTCTGGTCCAGGTCGAGTACAGAAAGTTCTGTGCCCCAGTAGTTGCCCATCCCGTTTTGATTCCATTGATTATAAGATTCCGCGCCAATCGTCAGGACATTGGCGATGTTTTGCTCAAAATGGTTTTTCGTGAATACCTGTGATGTCGACGTGGTCCATAACTCCACACCGATGTCATTGTGGAAAAACTTGTTTCCCTCAATCTTGTTCTGCGTGGACTGCTCCAGATAAATGCCGCGCTGGTTCAGGTAAAATTCATTGTCCAGTACGGTGTTGCTGGTGCTCGTCTGGATGATGAGCCCAAATGAACGGGACCCCTGGTTAAAGGAAAACTGGTTTTCCTTCAGCACGATGTTCTGGGAGTGCATGATTGCCGCACCGCCAGTGTTCTTATTGAAACGGTTTTTGTAAAAAGTATTATCGTTTGAGTACATATAGTGCAGGCCGTACCGTGTTTCACTTACATAATTGTTGCGAATTTCGTTTTTATCAGCGTATTCGACATAAATGCCGTCACGCGTCTTGGAAATCGTGCAATCTTCAATAAGGTTATTGGACGTGCGCACAAGCTGAATGCCATTTCCCTGGCTGCCCAGCTTTCCGGTGCCTTGCCCGGTGACTTTTACATTTTTTACGAGAGTGTGCTTTGAACTATTAATATAGAGACCATGGTAAACATCGTGGATAACTAGATTAATAAACTGGTTATGCTCTCCCATCGTGCGGATCCCCGAATATTCCTCGTCGGAGCTCCTGTTCAGGCTGCCGTTTTCGATGATTAAGTTCTTCAACGTGACATTGGAGGCTTTGACCAGGACAACATTCCCTTTGCCGTCGCCACGTATTGTTGTAGCTTTTTTGCCGATAATCGTAATCGGTTTCGTAATCTCAATATTGCCATCATATTGCTTGTTCTCTAAAATAAGCTCACCGTTCATTGGAGTTTCATCAATCAGCTGCTGCAGGGATACATCTGCCGAGACAGGCAGGGAGGATAAAATCCAGACGCCTATCCCAACAATTAAAATCAACAGCCTGTTCATTTGCGGCGCTCCAGCCAGAATGGCAGAAGTGTCAGCAGGAAGGCTGCGCCAAGCAGGAATGATCCTGTCGTGAAATAACTGTGTGTGACAAAGTTTGCAAGGATGTTCTCTCCAATAATCGGCGGTACGAATGGTTCTAACTCGATCGGTGCCTTAGGGTCAAGCTCGGTTCCGAATTTCGTAAGCCAGCGGTTCATGTCGTAAATGCCAAGAGCGCCTCCGACTACCAGCAGTCCGACCGGCACAAACAGAAGGCTTTTTCTTCTTAATAAAGCAATGATGATGAAGATGACCGCCAGCCCAATGATCAGGCCGGGAAGGTATTGGAGCTCCGGAAAGCTTTCATTGCTGAATTCAGCCATGCCGATGTAATGATTCAAGCCGTTGACGATATCGATATCGCCGTCAAGCGTGCTTGGATAGACGATGATATCAAGTCCTTCAGGGTATTGCGGTGCGAAAAATTTCATCCCCCACCAGGGGAATTTGATAGAGGCAAAAATCAATGCTGCAGCCCCGATTAGACTAGCCATAGAACCAGCAGATAATTTCTTTGCCATCTTGATCATCTCCTAAAAGAAATGCGCAAACGCCATTGCCAGAATGCAGGCGTTCAAGCTGTACCATTTCTAGATTTAACACTCAAAAAGGGAGAAAGGGTATCGGCTGAAAACTCAATACCCTTTTCCATATTCATTTTTTCAGGTTATTTCGGTTCAACTAACAGATAGCCGCTCATTTCCTGGTGAAGGGCAGAGCAGAAGTTTGTGCAGTAAATTGGGAATGTACCAGCTTTTTCAGCGGTAAATTCGATTGTGCTCGTCTGGCCAGGCTGGACTTCGTAGTTCAGGTCGTGGTCCATGATGCCGAAGCCGTGGGTGATATCCTGGTCAAGGTCGATGTTTGTCAGGTGGATGATGACCTTGTCGCCCTGGTTGACTTTGATTTCATCCGGGCGCTTCGCTTTTGCATCGAAGACGAACTTGGAACGCATGGCGATACCGTATACATGGACTTCATTGCCTTTCCGTTCGATGCGGGTGTCTTCCTGCTTCCAGACGGAGTGCTCACGTTTTTCATCTTTTTCGTAAATCTTGATTGTCTTGATCTTGTCGCGATGAATCGTCTGCGCATAGTGCGGTTCTGGATCAACCGGAGCCGTGTATGTCAGGGACATCTTGTCACCGGAGATATCGATCAATTCCATTGATTCAGGATGTGAAGGTCCAACAGATAAGAAATTGTCCTTCGCGATTTTATTTAAGGAAACAATCCATTTGCCATCTGGAGAAGCAGTGTCACCCTCAGTGGCAGTTGAGTGTCCTGGTGAATAGTGGACAGGTGTACGGTCTAAAATTTCGCCAGTATCGATTTTCCATTTGACAATTTCAGATGAAATGAACATTGTATTGTACGCATTGCCTCTGTCGTCAAATTGAGTGTGAAGCGGCCCTAATGCTCCTGGAGGATCGACTTCACGTTCTACAATCTTGTCATAAGGCAGGACCGGAATTCCGAATTTTTCTGTTTCGAAGTCGCCGGATTTGATTGCTTCAAATGCTTTTTCGAAAGAGAAGACAGTCATTAACGGTGCAAGCTTACCAGACGCGATGAAGCGTGTTCCGTCCGGAGTGACGTCAACGCCGTGCGGTGACTTCGCTACAGGTACTGCATAAATTGATCCCTTGTGTTTGCGAGGGTCAATCATTTTTGCGCCATTGACTTCCTCATATTCACCAGCTGCCACTTTCTTCTCAAGCTCTTTCCAGTTAAGAAGGACGATGTAGTCTCGGTCATTTTGTGATGCATTGATTTCGTTATTGGTCGTCGCGAATTCTGTGTTGTAAGTCGTCATGACAATCCAGTCGCCAGACACCTTTTTACCAGCGTCAGAAAGGTCATAGGACCATGGCGGAAGCATGATTTGGTAAGACATATCGAGCTTCTTTTTTTCCTGGTCGAATGTCACCATGGATACGACACCTTTGTATTTCTCCTCAAATTCATCGAGTGGAGCATACTCTTTTCCAATCGGCACCGAGAAGCGGGTAGGCATGACGATGTATTCCGTATTCTGAGTGACGAAAGTACCTGCGTGCGGTCCGCCCATGTTTGGCATTTCCATGATGTCTGCTGTATGGAAGTTGCTTAAGTCGACAACCCCGATCCGGTTGTTGGCAACGTCATTGGCAAACACGAATTTGCCATCATATTCACCATTTGTCTCAGAAATGGCCGGGTGGTGGAAATCACCCCATGTATAGCCGCCAAGCATTTCTTTCGTCTTCGTGTCAAAGCCATATCCTGTTGCAGGATCTGGAGAGAATACAGGCACAGTACGGATCTTCCTCATTGAAGGCAGTCCGTAAACAAATAGCTGGCCTGAGTGGCCGCCTGATGAAAGCATGTAATACTCGTCTAGCTCGCCATAAGGAACATACACTTTTTCAGCATTAGACTTGTTTGCGTTGTTGTCATTGCTTGCTGTCCCTTTAGGCCCTGTTGAAAAATCAGCAAAAAATACCGTCGCCGCCATGAAGCCGGCTAGCAGCCCGGAAGCTGCGGGAACCCATTTTTTCATTAACACTGCACCACCTTTGGTTTATTTTTCAGACGCTTCCTTCAAAATTTCTACAACTTGCTTTATTTCTTCCTCCGTCAGCGGGTTGCCGCCGATTACGCCGGACATGACTGCTGAGGTAGGTTCTTTAAGGAATTCTTCAACTGGTTTGCCGTGTTTGCCTTCCACATTGGTGAAGGCATCGGAAAGATCTGGACCTGTTGCTCCGCCTGTAAGATTCAAGGCTTCTACAGAGTGGCAGCCAAGGCAGCCTTTTGTTTGAAGGATATTCTCCTCACCAGCGGCAGCGGAAGTAGTATCAGCCGACTCTTTTTCTTCCTTGGCAGGAGCTTCACTACTCGAAGGCTCATTGACAGCTGTGACTTCTTTTTCCTGGCCGTCGCTTGCAGGAATGACATCGAAGGCTATATAACCAATTCCGAGTCCAAGAACAGCACTGATGATGAAATGGATAATAGGTTTATTCACTTTTTTCCCCCCTTGATTGTTTTCCAGGGTTCATTCCGCAAACGGTAAAAAATAAGCATTCTAAGTTCAACCGTATGACGAAGCGAACCTTTCACACTTACATCCTAACTTTTTGGTAAAAACAGAAGTGTGATGTACTGCACACATATTTGTGTTTATTGTGAATGATTTGTGAAAGCACTGTGATGGGATGTGAAGAACATCACTTGCCCGGGAAATAGTTTTCAAATTAGACAAAAATAGAGTGGGACCTGGGCAATCACCCAGAACAAATTCCCTGCATATAGTAGGGAGGAAGCGAAAACTTTCCGTTTTTACGAACGGTTGGAGGGAGTGCGAATCTATGTCAGGGAAAATCCTGAACTTTTTTGCCGGCGGCAACACGGCCCGCGGTTTTTACAGTTTATACGATTCCAGTTTGCAGGACTTGTCCCGGTTATTCATATTGAAGGGCGGACCAGGAACAGGGAAATCATCGCTCATGAAAAAAATCGGCAATGAATGGCGTGAAAAAGGCTATGATGTTCAATTCCTGCATTGTTCATCAGACAATAAATCAATCGATGGTGTGTTAATTCCTAAATTGAATGCCGGAATCGTTGACGGAACGGCTCCACATGTCATCGAACCGAAAGCACCTGGAGCGGTTGAGGAGTACGTTAATCTTGGAGAAGCGTGGAATTCCGCCAAACTCCAGGAGCATAAGGAAACCATCCTGCAGCTCAGTAAAAAAATCAGTGGAGCATTCAATTCTGCTTACAGCCTATTTGCGGAAGCGCTGAGAATTCATGACGAGTGGGAAAAAATCTACATCGAAAATATGGACTTCGATAAGGCGAATGAGCTGACAAACAGATTAATGGATCAGTTCTTCGGAGACAGTACATCTTCAGAAGGAAGCGGCCGGGTTTACGACCGATTCCTGGGTGCGGCCACTCCGGTTGGTGCAGTCGACTTTGTTCCCAACCTGACCGAGACAGTCGGCAAGAGGTACTTTATCAAAGGCCGGCCAGGGTCTGGAAAGTCGACGATGCTGAAAAAATTGGCTGCGGAAGCACAGTCACGCGGATATGATGTTGAAGTCTATCATTGCGGCTTCGATCCGCACAGCCTGGACATGGTCATCGTCCGCGAGCTCGACTTCGCGATTTTTGACAGCACGGCGCCACATGAATATTTCCCGGAAAGAGAATCGGATGAAATCATTGATATGTATACAGAGTTGATCACTCCTGGTACCGATGAAAAATACGAAGCAGAGATCAAGGATGTTGGCGGAAGGTATAAAGCGAAGATGAACGAAGCCATCGCCTCACTGGCCCACGCAAAAGAACTTCGCGACCAGTTGGAGGCCATCTACATCGAAGCCATGGATTTTGCGAAGGTAGACGAAATAACGAGCCAGCTTCAAAAAGAAATCGAAAGTCTGGGTGCCAACTAGCACCGAATTGGGCGTTTTGCATACATTACAGGGAAAACATCTAGAGAGGGGATATGAGTTTGTACTTTAATAACTTCAACCCATATGCACAAAATCAGCAATTTGATAATGATTATGACTTTTACCAGCAGGAAGATATGAGGACATTTGGATTCCCAGGGGGTCCCGGAAGTGCACCAGGCGGAGGCCAGGCAGGAGGGCCGCCAACCACACCGCCGCCGGCTTACGTGCCACAGGAACAGATGACAGCCTTTGCAGTCGATCCTGGCGGAATCAGGAGATGTATGTACCGCTTTACCTACATCTGGCTGATCGATGGCAGAAGCTTCTGGTTCTATCCAATCTTCCTCGGCCGCAACTCAATTGCCGGCTGGAGATGGAGCCGCCGCCGCGGATGGGTTTACTACGGCACGGACCTGAGACAAATCCGGTCATTCCAGTGCTAGAGAAAACAAATGGAGCCCCTTACAACAGGGGCTCCATTTTACGATTATCTTAAAAAATAATATGAGCAACCAAAACGATGATTGGCAATGTAACAAGCGTGCGCTGTAAGAAGATAATGAACAATTCCCCGAAGCTGACAGGGATTTTGGATCCTAGCAGCAAACCGCCAACCTCAGACATATAGATAAGCTGTGTGACGGATACGGACGCAATGATGAATCTTGTCATCGGGCTTGCGATATCCGCACCGATTACCGAAGGAAGGAACATGTCCGCAAAACCGACGATCAATGTCTCGGAAGCAGCCTTAGCCTCAGGTACCTGCATCAGCTCCAACAACGGAATGAAAGGCATACCAAGCCATTGGAAAACCGGTGTGTATTCAGCGACAATCAGCGCCAGTGTACCAAGCGCCATGACGATTGGCGCAACTCCCATCCACATATCAAGGATATTGCGGATTCCGGCAAGGAAGAAATCTTTCAAGCTTTTATTGCTGCTTGCCTTTTCGACAGCCTGTGCCATACCCCAGGAAAAAGGAGTATAGCCATCTGGGATATTTTCCTCATCATAGTCGTTGTTCTGCTCCACATAGTACGTATCCTGTTTCCTGGAAAGAGGCGGGATTCGCGGAAGGATGACGGCTGCAATCACACCAGCCAGTGTCACAGTCAAATAGAAAGGCACAAACATTTTAGCAAGGCCGACCTGTGAGATGACGACAAGGCTGAAAGTGATGGAAACAACAGAGAACGTCGTCCCGATGACAGCCGCTTCTCTCTTCGTGTAGTATCCTTCTTCATATTGCTTGCTTGTCAGGAGAACCCCAATCGTACCATCACCAAGCCATGAAGTGAGAGTATCAATTGAAGAACGGCCAGGCAATGTGAAAATAGGGCGCATGATCTTGGCCATCAAGGTTCCGAATAATTCAAGAAGGCCGAAGTTCAGCAATAATGGCAGGAATAATCCCGCAAACAGAAACACAGAGAAAAGGATTGGCAAAAGGTCATTGAGCAGCAGGCCGCCTGTGTTGGCTGACCAGACTGCTTCCGGTCCTAATTGAAATAAGGTCATTACTGCGAAAATAGCCCCTAAAATCCGGGCAATAAGCCAGATTGTCGGTACATCAAATAATGATTTCAAGAAATGATTGCGATTTAAGATTTCAGGTCTGACTGTTTTAATCAATAAAGTTCCAATTAAAGTAAGGACAATAATGACAGTCATGATTGCAGGAAGAGTGCCGCCAAGCAGCTCCTGGAGCCATCCAGAAAGAACAGCAATCGGTATCGTGATTTCTCCATCATAGGAGATTGGTAACATAAAGAAAAAGATTCCTATTAACGAGGGAATGATAAATGCTAAAAAGTCCCCCGTAGATCTAGTTTTACGCAATGGTTTTTCCAAAATGATTTCACCCTTAGAATACATATTTATAAGCCAAAAATTATTTTAATGCATAACCCCTGTTTTGCCAATACTTTTCTCGGTCCAATTCCTTCCTGAATTATATTCTCCTAAAGCAAGCAAGCTAAACTCCCATCCGTCACCTTAATATAAAATTCAACTTTTTTTGGCAGGATTCCTCCTGTTTAGCTTGAATTCTTAATAGGACTATTACCTCATTTAATCAGGGAGAATCAGAATGAAAGTAAATTTGGAAAAAATCAAACCAGATAAAAAGGAAGTACTTCGTAATCTATATTCACTCTACCTGCATGATTTATCTGCTTATACAGAAGGTTTGCAGATCAATGATTCCGGCAGTTATGAATTCGATTCATTTTCGTTAATTTGGGAAAAAGAAGGGATCACTCCATCCTTCATTAAAGTCGATGAAAAACTGGCAGGCTTTGTTTTGATCCTCGAAGCACCTTTTACGACAAAAGTAGATAAAGTGATCAATGACTTCTTCATCCTCAATCCATTCCGCGGAAAAGGAGTCGCAAAAGCAGCAGTAGCTGAAATATTTAGTCAGAACAAAGGAAGCTATTACATCTCCGAGCTTGTCCAGAACAAAACCGCAGTCCATTTTTGGAAAAAGATCTACCAGCAGCATGGAATCGGATTTGAAGAACACACAGAAGTGCAGGACGGGGAAGAGGTTGTTTATCAGACGTTTGTTGTTAGTTAGAAGAGAAAGAAAAGGGAGTGCCATCAACAGGCACTCCCTCAATATTTACTTCATATACACTCTTGTTTCATATGGCTTCAGGGTGAACAGTGATTCCTGTTCTTCGACCTTATAGTTGTTCAGCAGCAACTGGCTTGATTCAAGCGGGAATCCGTCGAATTCGAATGCTGCCGGTTCGTTCGTAAGGTTAGAGATGATCAGGGCTTGCTTGTCGTCCATTGTTCTTGTGTATGCATAGATTTGTTCATTGTCTTCGAGAACCAAATCATATGTGCCGTATGTGAAGATTTCATTGGCCTTTTTCATCTCGATCATTTTTTTATAAAAATGAAGGATGGAGTCAGGGTCTTGAAGTTGGGCTTCAACATTGACCTCTTTGTAGTTCGGGTTCGTCCCAATCCAAGGCTTGCCTGTTGAGAAACCGGCATTGTCAGCAGCTGACCATTGCATCGGCGTCCGGGAATTGTCACGGCTAGTTGCCCAGATGAAATCCATGATTTCTTCATGCGGCACACCGTTTTCACGGCGGATCTTATACAGGTTCTTGATGGCAACATCATCGTAATCGTCAATTGAAGGGAACTGGACATTGGTCATGCCGATTTCCTGCCCTTGATAGATGAAAGGCGTGCCCTGCATCAGGAAGTACATGGATGCAAGCGCTGTTGCACTTTCGCGCCAATATTTCTTGTCATCGCCCCATGTAGAAACGATACGGGCCTTATCATGGTTTTCAATGAATAAAGCATTCCAGCCGTGGCCTTCAAGGCCTTTTTGCCATCGGGTAAAAGTATTCTTCAATTTTGCCAGGTCGAGTGCTTTCTTTTCAGAGTCCCACAGGTCAAGGTGCTCAAATTGGAATACCATATTGAACTTTCCTTGTTCCTCGCCAACCCAAAGATCGGCTTCCTCGATGCTGACGCCATTAGCCTCGCCAACTGTCATGATGTCATATTTGGAGAAAGTCTCATTCTTCAATTCCTCTAGGAATGTCTGGATTCCATCGACATTCATATGCTTGTCAAAAGAAGAAACATACTGTACTCCTTCAGGGTTAGGCATGTCTTTCAGGCCTTCTTCTTTTTTGATGTGGCTGATCGCGTCGACGCGGAAACCGTCAATGCCCTTATCAAGCCACCAGTTGATCATATTGTATAAAGCAGTACGGACGTCTTTATTTTCCCAGTTCAAATCCGGCTGTTTGCGGGAGAAGATGTGGAGGAAGTACTGATCCGTTTTCTCGTCATACTCCCAGGCGGATCCTCCAAAAATGCTTTCCCAGTTATTCGGCTCAGCGCCGTCCTTGCCGTCGCGCCAGATATACCAGTCGCGTTTCGGGCTGTCTTTGAATTCGCGTGACTCAATGAACCATTGATGCTCATCGCTCGTATGGTTGATGACAAGGTCAATGATCAGCTTCATGCCGCGTTTATGCGTTTCAGCAAGCAGCTGATCGAAGTCTTCCATCGTCCCGAATTCATCCATGATATCCTGGTAATCACTGATATCATAGCCATTATCGTCATTAGGGGATTTGTACATCGGGCAAATCCAGATCACATCGATCCCTAAATCCTTCAAGTAATCAAGTTTTGAAATCATTCCTTGCAAATCGCCGATGCCATCGCCATTGGAATCCATGAAGCTCCTTGGATATACCTGATAGGCAACAGCCTCTTTCCACCATTTGTGTTTCATATGAACCCTCATTTCTTTGTATGATCCTGATGTGTTTCGTTATCTTAGTTTAGACTTTTTGCGCCGCACTTACTTATGAATGGGACTGCATGATTTCCGTTCAATCATCCTTGCAGGGATTGTGACCCTTTTTGGCAAGGCGTCCGGATTTTTGATGATTTCTATTAAACAGTTAGCCGCTTCGAATCCTAACTGGAAGATGTCGATGTTAACAGAAGTCAGCTGCGGCTTCATATGTTCCGCAAGTGGTACATCATTGAAGCTGACAATGGAGATTTCTTCTGGCACCTTGATATTCAATTCCTCCGAATAACTCATCAGCTCGATGGCGGTAAAATCATCTGCCACTACGAGCGCAGTAGGCGGCTCATGAGAGGAAAGGAACCTTGTGATGCCTTCTTTTCCTTCTGATTTTAAGCACTGCTCATGGATTACATACTTTTCGTCATATTGGATGTCAGCTTCATGGAGGGCTTGCTTATACCCCTCCAGCCGGTCAATTGTAAAAACGTGCTCGAGATTGAAACCGATAAAGGCTATTTTTTGATGGCCGAGCTTGATTAGATAATCAGTAACCTGTTTTGTGATGTAAATATTGTCATTGTCGACATAGGTAATCCGCTCAGCGTTCATATTTGGACGGCCGATGACCGTAAACGGAAACTTATGCTCCAGCAAGTAGTTCATGATCTTGTCATCCGTTTTCGAATACAGGAGGATGATGCCATCAACCCTGCCGCCCTGCACCATCGAGACAACCTGCTGGAAGATTTCCTCGTCCGTGATGCCCGTCGTTAAATAAACCCCGAATTGATGTTCATGGGCTTTCATGCTGATGCCCCTGATGACCTCGGGGAAAAACGGATTTTGCAATGCCTGGGTAGCCGAATTTGGCATAACGATACCGATTGTCTCAGTACTCCTTACCACCAGGCTTCGTGCTTGGAAGTTCGGGTGGTACCCGAGTTTCTCCATCACCTTCCGTACACGCTTCTTCGTTCCTTCATTGATATGAGGGTGATCCGCAATCACCCTGGAAACGGTAGATGGTGACACACCGGCTGCCTTCGCTACATCTTTGATTGTGACTGCCATTGGTCGTCTCTCCTATAGTATCGATTATTTTACCGAGCCTTCTGAAACTCCTTTGATGATTTGCTTTTGGAGGAAGAAGTAAATAATGATGACCGGAATGATCGCGATCGTCAGTCCTGCCAGTGCCAGATGCCATTGTTTAGTATATTCCCCAAAGAAGAAGAACATCTTAAGCGGAATTGTTTCCATTCCCGGCTTATTGATGACAAGGGAAGGGAGCAGGTAGTCATTCCAGATCCAGATGATGTTCAGGATGGCTACTGTGACGGACACCGGTTTTAGCATCGGGAAGATGATGTGCCAGAAAATCTGGAACCGGTTCGCACCATCGATCGTTGCTGCTTCATCAAGCGATTTCGGAATCCCGCTCAATGTACCATGGTAAAGGAAAATCGACAAGCTTGCGCCAAAACCAAGGTACATGAAAATCAGTCCGCCCCTGTTGAGCATTTCAAGCTTACCAAAAATGGAAACCAGTGGAATCATGACAGATTGGAATGGGATGAGCATTGCTGCGACAAACAGCATGAAGATAATCCCGCTGGTTTTCCCGCCGCGTCTTGAAAGGGCGTAGGCAGCCATCGATGAGAAAATGATGATGACAGCCACAGCCAGCACCGTAATCAATACAGAGTTGAAAAAGGTTTTTAGAAAATCCAAACGCTCAAAGGCGACTGTGTAATTCTCAAATGAAAGAACATCCGGAAGCTTTAAGGTATCCTCAAACATTTCTCGTTTTGTCTTGAACGAGTTGACGATCATCAGGTAAAACGGGGAAAGCCAGATCAGGGCAAGGATGATGCCGAGAATTTCAAGAATGATTCTGCTCTGCTTCTTCTTTTTCATTACATCTCGACCTCCCGTTTTTTATTGATATAAACCTGTGTTAGTGAAATAGCGGCAACAATCAAGAAGAAAATGACCGCTTTAGCCTGTGCGAATGCCATTGCATTTTCCACAAATGCCGTTTTGAAAATCTCCATCGCAACCATCTGTGTCGAATTGTATGGACCGCCGCCGGTTAAACTCAGGTTCTGGTCGTAAAGCTTGAATGAGTTGGAAAGTGTCAGGAACAAGCTGACGGTGAACGCAGGCATGACCAGCGGGAAGGTGACGTGATAAAAACGCTGGAAGCTGTTCGCTCCGTCAATTTCTGCTGCTTCAAGCAATTCCTGAGGCACACCTTCAAGGAATGAAATATAGATGACCATGATGTAACCAGCCATCTGCCAGCTCATCAAGATCGCCATTGCCCAAAAGCCGGTTGTCTCAGTGGACAGCCATCCTTCCAAAGCTTCAACGCCTATCAGTTCACCGACGCTCGCGAAAACCTTCGTGAAAATGAACTGCCAGATGAAGCCTAAAATCAAGCCGCCAATCAGGTTGGGCATGAAGAAAATCGTTCTCAGGATATTGTTCGTCCTGAATTTTTGTGTGACAAGCAATGCAAGCGAAAGGCCGAAGAAGTTGATCAGGAACACAGAAACAACTGTGAACTTCGTTGTGAACCATAACGCATCTCTGAATTCTTTCTCTGCAAAAAGCGCTTTATAATGTTCAAGGCCTACAAATGAAGGTGTCTTGATCCCGTTCCAGTCAGTAAATGAGTAGTACACACCGAATGCCAGCGGCAAAATGACCACAAGAGCAAGTGCGAGTAGAGCTGGAGCAAGGAAAAGCCAGTACCAGAGGTTCCGGTTACGCATCTGTAAATCCTCCTATCTTTGTGTTATCAGGGGAAGTGAATTTTTTTAGAAAAAGCTGCGTAAAACAGGCTCATGAAAAAAGATAGGAAACAAAACAGCCGCAGCCGTTCTGTTTCCTTCTTTAGTTAAACCTTATCACTTACGAGCTTCAGCCCAAGCTTTGGAAGACTCTTCTACTAATTCGTCCCAAGTCATTTCGCCGCTCACATATTTCTGGATGTTGATTCCAAGCTTTTCTTGTCCCCAACCAGTTGGGTAACCCATGAAAGTCCAAGCCAATGTTTTGCCAGCTGAAGAGTATTCATAGATTTCTTTTGCAAGTGGATCAGAAATCTTGCCAGCATCGTATCCTTCATAAGCAGGAATGAATTTGAAGTCTTCGATTACAGCTGTTTTACCTTCTTCAGAAGTATATAACCAGTCTAAGAATTCCTTAGCTGCTGCAACTTCTTTTTCGTCCTTGTTGCTGTTTACAGCCCAGTACATTGGCACGCCAACCGGGATTGAATCTTCTTTGTAGCCTTCAACCGGGATCGGAAGGATTCCTACGCCGCTGTTAGCAAGCTCTTCGTCGATGCCAGCGATAGAACCTGATACCCAGTTACCTTGTTGGATGATTGCCGCTTTGCCAGTGGAGAATAGCTCTTCAACTTGCTTCGCATAGTCAAGGCTTACAGTAGGCTGGTCAGAGTATTTGTTTTGCAGGTCAAGAATTTTCTTGAATGCATCACCGTGTTCAAAAGTAACTTCCTTTGATTCGAAAGCGTTGATCACGTTCTGGTCGAATTCAGGTGCAAGGAACACGTTTGAAAGGTGAAGTCCAGTTACCCAAGTTTCCTTTGCAGGAAGAGCAAATACAGATGTCAGGCCAAGGTCTTTCTTCTTGCTGTCAAGAGTCTTTACAGCTTCTTCTAATGCACTGTAGCTAGTGATGCTCTTCGGATCGATACCAGCTTTTTCAAAAATGCCTTTGTTATAAATGAAGCCATAGCCTTCCTGGTTGTAAGGAAGTCCAAGTACTTTGTCGTCTTTTGTTACGCCTTCAAGAGTTCCGCTAAGAGCAGCTTTTGCAGCATCTGTGTCAGAAAGATCTGCAAGCTTATCTTCCCAGTCTGCAACGTCCTGCGGTCCGCCTACATTGTAGATAGTAGGTTCATTGCCTGAAGCGAACTTGGATTTAAGTGCCGCGCCGTAATCTTCCCCGCCGCCCACAGTTGTGATGTTGATATCAACGTCTTTATTAGCTTCTTCATAAGCTTTTGCGATGTCTTCGAACTGGTCCTTGAACTCAACCTTGAATTGGAAAATGTCGACGGTTACTTTGTCTCCATCTTTTCCACCTTCGCCAGAAGTCTTGTCATCACTTGATGAACATCCTGCGAGACCTCCGCCGATCAGTAGTCCAAGAGAAAGAACTGCTGGAAATAGCTTTTTTGCTTTCATTTTTGAGATACCCCCAAATATTTATATTTTTTTGCATGCAACCACATGCGTTCCGAAAGCGTTTGCATATATTTGCACAAAACTCTAGCTGGAATTGATTTTATACAACACCTTTAGAACGCTTACATATAGTAGGTGGAAATGACGAAAACCTTGTCATGAAAGGGTTATTCGTATTTCGTCTTTGCTCTCACTTTTATATGCAAACGATTGCAGCTTCGGATTCATAATAGCATATGAATTTTGCGATGACAATATGAAAGTTTTTAAGATATTTAAATTTATAGATTATTATTACCAGGCTGGAGTTGAGGTTAAAAAATTAGTATATACACGTATTATTTGCTGTCGAGAGTTTGAAGGTCTATCATGATTGTTAATACTGAAAAATAATGACTGAAGGTGAAGAAATGATTAAGTGCATAGCAACAGATATGGATGGGACATTATTGACTGCTACCCAGCAGATTACTGCGGAGAACCGCGAAGCGATTTTAAAAGCCAAGGAAAAGGGAGTCGAAGTTGTGGTCGCAACAGGGCGTTCCTACCAGGAAGCAAGATTCGTTTTGGAGGAATCCGGACTTAAGCTGCCGATGATATGTGTGAATGGAGCAGAGGTTCGTTCAGGGGAAGGGGAAATCGTTGCCTCTAGTCCATTGGACAAGGCTTTAGCCCGGCAGGCAGCCCTAAGGCTAGTGGAAAGCGGAGTTTATTTTGAGGTTTACACGAACAAAGGTACATATACCGAAGATGAGGATAAGGCGATCTCCATCATTGTTGATATTTTTTCAACAGCCAACCCAGAAGTGCCGATTGAAAAAATCGCTGAAGCCGCAGAGGAAAGGATGCATAAAGGACTCGTCACGAAAATCGAACATTATGATGAGTTATTTGAGGACGATCAATATGAAATTTACAAGCTGCTCGCTTTTTCACTGGATGACGACAAGTTAGGTGCTGCCAGGAATGACCTGAAGGAAATCACGGGGCTTGCGATCAGTTCATCCGGCCGTGAGAATATCGAAATTACCAGCCTGGACGCTCAAAAAGGGGTTGCTTTGGAAAAATTCGTATCATCAAGAGGGATTACAATGGAGGAAACGATGGCACTCGGTGATAACTTCAATGATGTGTCGATGCTTGAAAGAGTTGGCAGACCGGTCGCGATGGGCAATGCAGCTCAGGAAATCAAAGCTTTATGCGGCGAAGTGACATTGACGAATGAAGAAAGCGGCGTAGGAAAAGCGATCATACAGGTGTTGGAAGCCTGAGTAAAAGAAAGCGGCGTAGGAAAAGCGATCATGCAGGTGTTGGAAAACTGAGAAAAGAAAACGGCATACATGGAAGGCTGAGTGAAAAAAGCGTCTTAAATTGAGGTGAGACAATGAAAGAAAGGACTGGTGTCATGAAAAGTGTCTTGTATGTGTTGCTGGCAATGCTTATGTTAATTGCGGGCTGTTCAGGCGGCGGAAATGAAACTAAGCCTGCAGAAGATGTGGAAGGGAAAGAGGCGGTTGCCCAGGCAGACCAGCTTGAGGTTATTGCTGAAAACCTGGAAGTTCCGTGGTCTATCAATAAAGTCGATGAGACGTTTTACTTGAGCGAACGCCCAGGTTCGATTTTAAAAGTGGAGGGCGGCAGCATAGAGCGACAGAGAGTTTCTTTTAAGAAGGAATTATCCCAGGCAGCTGAAGCTGGTTTTCTAGGCTTTGTGCTCGCTCCCGACTTCGAGCAGTCCAATAAGGCTTTCGCCTACTACACATACGAGAATGGCACCGGGCAGTTCAACCGGATCGTCGAACTGACGCTGAAAAATAATGAATGGGTGGAAGGCAAGCTGCTGCTCGATAACATCCCGAGCGGACGTTTCCATCATGGCGGCAGGCTGAAAATCGGCCCGGACGGAATGCTTTACGCTACAGCAGGCGATGCGGCGACCACACCTGAAATCGCCCAGGATCTTAGTTCGCTAGGAGGAAAAATCCTCCGGCTGAATCTGGATGGATCGGTTCCTGCTGATAATCCATTTGGAGGTTCCTATGTTTACAGCTATGGACACCGCAATCCGCAGGGACTGGCCTGGTCGGAGGATGGGACACTCTATGCCAGCGAGCACGGTCCATCCGCACAGGATGAGATTAACCTGATTGAGGCAGGAAATAACTATGGATGGCCAGAGATCACAGGTGATGACACAAAGCAGGGGATGAAGGCGCCGATTTTCCATTCCGGAAGCGATACATGGGCACCATCCGGGATGGCGGCACATAGCGGAAAGTTATATGTCGCTACACTGAGAGGCAACGCGCTGCGCGTATTCGACACTAAGGCGCAAACGACAAAAGAATTAGTCACTGGATTAGGCCGGATCCGCGATGTCATCATTGAAGGTGACGATTTGTATTTTATCAGCAACAATACCGACGGCCGCGGAACCCCAGCTGAAGGCGATGACAAGCTTTATCGTGTAAATCTGGAGGATATACGGTAAAAGTCGACAAGGAGTACTTGAAATGGTGCTCCTTTTCTTGTGCAAGATAAAGTTATTGGCGAAAATCTGATTTTATTGGCGGAGTTCACAATTTTATTGGCGAAAATCTGATTTTATTGGCGATTTTCATAAGTTTATTGGCGAATTGGAAATTATCCATAACTTTTTCCAATTTCCAAATAAAAAACCGAGCACTCAAGCTCGGTTTATTTTTTGCTGCTGTTTGGACCTGCCAATCCATGCATGATGAATTGTATGGTCCGCTCAGTTTCTGCTTCGTCATCCCAATCTGCTTCTGGCATGATCATATACCTCGCAATTAAATAGCCAAAGATGGAGGAGAAGATCATCCGGAACACACTGTAGGCAGGGATTTGTATGATTTGGTCCTTTTCCTGATAATGTTCAACAAGCTTTTCGAACAGTGCATAAACTTTAAGGGCGATATGTTCCTTGAATAGATCCTTCAATTCAGGGTGGAACGGAATTTCCTGCACCAAAATTTTGACTGTAGCGAGGTTTTTGATCAGGAATTCCCGGCGGTTTTCCAGCATCGCCCTTAGAAAATCTTCAACATTCTCGTAATCCTGGTCCAGGACCTTCTTTAAATCTTTTATGAAAAAAGGTGCCACAAACTTTGCCATCATTGGAGCGACAATTGCTAGCAGCAAATCCTTTTTTGTTTTATAGTGTCTGAAAATCGTACCTTCAGCGACGCCTGCCTTTTTGGCGATTTCGCTGGTTGAAGTGGCGGAAAACCCTTTTTCGGCAAAAGATTCAATCGCCGATATGATGATTTTCCTTTGCTTCTCAGTCAGGTCTTCTCCATCGATCAGTTCATCAATTTTTAAGTCATGATCACTCATGTGCTGCTCCTTTCGCCGCGGTCAAACTGCGCGGTGTTTCCGTAAAGCCAGGATATTAAGGAAGATGAACAGAGCTGAAAATCCAGCCAGCATCAACATATTCCCGTAGATGGCATCCCATCCGTATCCTCTTACCATAATATCACGCAATGCTTCGGCAGCATAATAGAGAGGTGTAATCGGCCCGAGCCAGCTCAGCCAATCGGAAATCGTATCGAGGTTGATCAGTCCTGAGAAAAAGAACTGCGGTACGATAATGATCGGGATGAACTGAATCATCTGAAACTCGTTGTTAGCGAATGCGGACAAAAGTGTACCGAGCGTCAGTGCCGTCATTGACAGCATCAAGGTAATCAATAATACATAGATGAAGGAACCTTCCATCAGCATGCCGAGGACATAGATGGCATACCAGGCAATCAGGGTCGCCTGAAGCATCGTGAAAATCCCAAATCCGATTACATAGCCAATGACAATTTCCCACTTCCTTAGCGGGCTTGAAAGTAGTTTTTCGAGTGTACCGCTTGTTCTTTCCCTTAAAAAAGAAATCCCGGAAATGATAAAGACGAAAAAGAAAGCAAAGAAGCCCAAGAGAACCGGCCCGAAATAATCAAATTGGCCCATATCCTCAGAGCCGTGGAGATAATCGACGGACAGATTTCCCTGTGATGGCGTCAATGGCTTAGTTGCTTGCTGAATCCATTTCATAACTGCACCATTAACTGATGGGTCGCTTCCTTCTAAAACGATTTTATCTATCATAAGGCCATTAAAGGTGATATACCCATCAATTTCTCGGACCAATGCATCCTCTTTTGCCATTTTTACAGAGTCATATTCTGTAACTTTAGCATCCTCGAGGTCCAGCTTCTCCATTACAACAACAGGAGCGTCTACAAAGCCGACCTTGGGAATATAGTTTTCTCCGTTAAAAACAAGATGGAGCATCGTCAGGATCAGGAGCGGGGCGACAAGCATCATTGCAAGGGTTCTTTTATCCCGAAGGAATTGCCTGATGATCCTGATTACTAAAGCACTAATTCTCATGCCGGACACCTCCATATGTTAAAAATGCTTCCTCAATGCTTGCAGAACCGGTCCGTTCCTTCAATTCTTCAGGAGTACCGACCGCAATCAGACGACCATCTCGTATCAGTCCCAATCTGTCGCATTTTTCCGCTTCGTCCATGACATGCGTCGTGACGATCAGTGTTTTCCCCTCTGCCTTCAAACCATAAAAGCCTGACCAAATACTCTGGCGCAGCACAGGGTCGATTCCGACAGTCGGTTCATCAAGGATCAACAGTTCCGGCTCATGCAGCAGTGCGGATGCGAGCGATAAACGGCGTTTCATGCCGCCAGAATAATTGGTTACCAATTTGTTAAGATGATCAGATAAATCGACAAGCTGCATCACTTCTAAAATACGTTTTTTCCGGTGCGTGCCTTTCAGGCCGAACAAGGAAGCAAAGAATTCAAGGTTTTCCTTCGCAGACAATTCAGTGTAAAGCGCGTCCGATTGAGCCATATAGCCGATTCTTTCAATCAGCTTCAGTGAAGGCATCTTTTCGCCGAATAGAAAATTTTCTCCTTCACTTGGCGTTTCTAGACCGACTAGCTGCCGGACTAGAGTCGTTTTTCCTGCTCCTGAGGGGCCAAGCAGTCCAAAGATTTCTCCACTCTTGATCTCTAGATTGATATTTTCTAAAACCTTATGCTTGCCATAGCTTTTACTTACGTTTTCGATTGATACAATCACGGCAATCTTCACCATCCTTTTATAAAAGTGAGTAATCACTCATTTAGAGCATAACTCATAAATTGTAATCTGTATAGTGAGTAATCACTCACAAATAAAGATAAAAACCGACATTGTCACGCAAATGCCTATTTCCTGGTTTATATGCTATCATATGAGGTAGAGATAACTGAAAATTTTTAAAATGGGGGAAGTGATCTCTTGTTTTTAAAAAAGAAGCGTTTGGTGCTGATTCTTTTTCCAGTCTTGTTAATAGCAGGCTTGTATTTCTATGACGCGAATTTGGATGTTTATCTGAATAAATCAGATGGAGTCCTTGTTTATAAAGATAAAGAGTTCCACCGAGGCTACGAAACATATCAGAAGTATTATAATAATGGCGAGAAAACCTTTGAAATCGACCGCTTGATAGGCAAGACCGATAACAGCAAATTCCTTGGATTCAAGGAGTCGGTGTGGAAGATCAAAGGTGAGCCGGAGGATAAGGTCGTGTTCGTGAAAGGCTTGATGATTGAGGGAGTCTATGAACGAAAATGAAAAATCCACCTTATCAGGGTGGATTTTATCATGAAAACTTATAGGTCCAGAAGCGTTCATTATTAAGCCAAGCCATCGTTTTTGGGTCTTTCTCTTTGAGCTTGTCAGCCATTTCTTCCAGCATCAGCTCCGTTTGGGAACGGTGGGCTCGGATTGCATCCAGCTTGATGTCGACGACAGCACTTATATCATGGACGATATCTGGTTCCCCAAGCTCTTCGACACAATTGCGTGAGAATGCGACGCAATGCAGCTTCGGTCTGTCTGCTTCAGGAATCTTTTCAACTGCACTCACCACTGCCGCACCTGTTGCCTCGTGGTCCGGGTGGACAGAGTAGCCAGGATAGAAGGTGATGACAAGTGAAGGATTCAATTCTGTAATCAATGAAGACATGAGGTTGGCCAGCATATTTTCATCCTCGAACTCAACCGTCTTGTCACGGAACCCGAGCATGCGCAAATCATTGATGCCCATCGCGCGTGCTGCATCCTTCAATTCTTTTTTCCGTATAGCAGGAAGGGTTTCCCTGTTCGCAAATGGCGGATTCCCCATATTCCGTCCCATCTGTCCTAGTGTCAGACAGGCATATGTGACAGGCGTACCCATGTTGATATGGGAAGCAATCGTTCCGGAAACACCGAATGCCTCATCATCAGGATGAGGGAAGACGACAAGTACATGCCTTTCTTTTTCCATCGTAAAATCTCTCCTTTCAGCCAGTCCTTACATCTTATTCGAATGGTGTTTCGCTTATTTCAAGGGCGACGGCAAGCTTTCCGTTAAAATCATGGCCAGCAAGCAGCAGCCTTCCTTTATCATCAATTTCGAAGTGGGTGATTCCTTCAGCATATACCCAGCCAAAAGGGATCTTCAATCCTGTCCGAAAAGGACCTTCCCCAGTGATCTTCGCGCGTTCATATATTACCTTCGCATTGCGGATGTACGCACCTGAGGAGAAGAATGACTCGTTGTTATGGGATGCGTAAGCTCCATTGGTTGTTTCTAAATGAATATAGACTTCTTTATCTTTAAAACGATCCAGGGCTTCCTGGACTTCGGATATAATCACCGGATCCATCTATTTTCCTCCTTCCCGGGCTTTGAAGTTTTTCAGTTTATAATAGCCGGATGAATGGCCTTCTATGTTAAAAATCAATAATATCTATATTACTAAAAAATCCTTCTAAAAGCGAAATGTACGCTTAAAAGATTATTTAGCAAACCCTTGGATTATTTAACAAAAGGGATAATTACCTATTTTTATTTGTAAATATACAATAACAGTGAGCATGTAAGCAGGTTTTACATAAAGTGTTTAATCAGGAAGGTTAATGGAAATAGTGAGGAAAAAGGAGGGAGCCTATGAATCACGCAAAGGCACTTTTGATAAAAGGCATCATGACATTTGCTGTTCTTCTTCTATTATTGGGGAGTTTTGCCAGTCTAGGGGATATTCTCGTCATCACTCTAGTACTTGGGGCGATCTCATATCTCGCCGGTGACTTGTTCATTCTCCCGAAAACAAGCAATCTTACGGCTTCTCTATCTGACCTGGCCCTGTCATTTTTCGTGATATGGGGTCTTGGGTTGATGTTATTTGAGCAAACCAACGGCATCGTTTTCGCAGCTCTTTTTGCGTCAGTATTGATCGCCTCTGGTGAATGGTTATTCCATAGTTATATGGCAGATCGCATTCTTCGTATTAATCGGAAGATATAATGTCTATCGGACAAATTCATGATGATGAATTTCCGGAAAAATGTCCGTTCGAAGGGCTCTAATGGACAAAAATATAAGGAACACGCAAAGAAGTGTCCATTAAAATGATTCTATCGGACAAATCATTCAGTAACAGAAAAAGAGGCTGTCGAAAGCTCAAGTGATGAGCTTTAAAGACAGCCTCTTTTTGCTTTATATTTATTCTCCGCGATTGCCGCCTGCGTACTTGTTGTAAGCGAGGTGTGCGGTTGGTCCTACATATTCATTCAGTCTGAAGCCGTGCTTGATTGCTTCGGTGATGAATCCTTTCGCGACTTCCAATGCTTCAGGTACTGTTTTGCCTTTTGCCAGCTGTGCAGTGATCGCGGAAGCGAATGTGCAGCCTGCGCCGTGAGTGAAGCTTGTTTCGACTTTTTCAGATTCGAAAAGGGTGAAGTCTTTTCCATCATAAAGCAGGTCAACTGCTTTTTCGTGGTTCAGCTTGTTTCCGCCCTTGATCATAACGTTCTTCGCGCCTAGATCATGGATTTTTGCCGCCGCTTCTTTCATGTCGTCGATCGTACGGATTGGACCGGTTTGGGCAAGCTGCCATGCTTCGAACAAGTTCGGAGTGACAACTGTTGCTCTTGGAAGGAGCAATTCTCTCATGGCATCTGTGTTTTCAGGCATGAGGACCTCGTCTTCCCCCTTACATACCATTACAGGATCGATGACCACCCTGTCCAATTTATGTTCATCAATTTTGCGTGCAGCAAGCTCGATGATCTCAACCGTTCCAAGCATTCCTGTCTTCATAGCATCTATTCCAACGGAAAGGATCGTTTCAAGCTGCTTTTCGACCAGTTCAACTGGCTGTGGGAAAACTTCATGGTGCCAGTGGTTTTTAGGGTCCATCGTCACAACCGTTGTAAGAGCGGTCATCCCATAAACGCCCAGTTCCTGAAAGGTCTTAAGGTCAGCCTGGATGCCAGCGCCGCCGCTTGTATCAGAACCTGCGATTGTTAACACCTTTTTCAAACTCATCTAAAATACCTCCAATTTAAGAATGGCGGATGCGCTTGTCAGGACAAGGCATTTCACCTTCATCACTTTCTTATGATTATACCAATTCTATAGATTTAGACAAAGGATTGATTTTGACAGCTGGCTATATGGTTAAAATTAACTTTTGACGATTTTGTGGCATTAGGGCATTGACGTGATGAAAGTTACTGAGGGAAAAAATAAATTGATTTACAGTTGACTATGTGAAAATTGACCCACTAAAGATTTTTCGTAAATGAAAAATCTCAATATGAAAGTTTGTTAAAAAATAGACAATTTTCATCTATATTATTGTAACAATTGCAACGGTTACAACCATCTAATTTCCAGTACATTAAAGGTATAGGGGTATTATTACTTTTAGCATAGTGGAATGTTTTTTTAATATAAGGTTCTTATTTTCAAATGAGAGCCGAATAATAGCTTGCAAGATTCATAACAGTCTTTCAAACCATCGCACCGGTGATGGGGAAAGAAGTCGATAGTTGCAGCAGAGCCCGGAGATGAAGTACCAGATAAGGGGTGAAGAACATGATCAAGAAAGGCTGTCCTGAAGAATATCCAATCAGCCTGAAGCTGAATGGATATGAAATTGCAGTATTCCAGCTGACAAATCAGGATTTGGAAGACTGGGTGTATGGCTACCTTTTTTCAGAAGGCTTGATTGATGGTCCTGAAGATGTTGTCAGTGTCCAATTCACTGAAAAGACCGGCACATTGAATGTCGCATTATGCAATTCTTTTGATCCTGAGCAGATGTTTTCGAAAAAGAAGCATTATACAGCCGGCTGCGGCCGGGGAGTGACCTTCTTTTCAATGACGGATGTCAAGAAGTTCAATAAAGTGAATTCCGATGAAACCTATTCGCTGACATATTTATTGAAAAAACGTGCGGAATTTGCGCAAAATTCGCCGCTGTACCTAGAAACAGGCGGCATGCACGGTGCCTGTATCATCCTTGAGGATGGCAGCATCGAGGTCAGGGAAGATATCGGCAGGCATAATGCCGTCGATAAGATTATTGGCCATGCAATTCGAAAGCGTTTGCAGCCTGACCGGCTTGTCCTTTTGACGACCGGCAGGGTTTCATATGAGATGCTCTCAAAAGCTGCAAAATTTGGTTTTGCCGTCATTGGCTCACGCACTGCGGCTACCAAGCAGGCCATCCAGCTAGCCCGCTTCCTCAACATCGAAGTCGTGGGCTATTTGCGGGGGAAAATGGCGACTGTTTATACATCCGCCAGGAGGATTAATGATGATCTGAATCCTCCGGCTGCCTCTGAGGATTTACTTGAAAGGGGGGAAGCCCAGCAAGTACTGAATTGACACCACCTGTGGGACTAGGGATGTTCTAAGCAACTATTGGGAAGGAGAGAGAGAAATGGTTGAAATCAACCTGAATCGCCGGCAGTTCTTGAAGCTGTCAGGTGCCACTGCGGCTACCCTGGCGGTTGTCGAGTTGGGCTTTAACGAAAAAGAGGTCCACGCGAAATCAAAAGAACTCAAGATTGCCAAAGCTACTGTTACACCAACCATTTGTGCATTCTGCGGCGTAGGATGCGGCATTTTGGTACACACAAAGGACAATACTGTGGTCTATACGGAAGGGGATCCGGATAGCCCAGTCAACGAAGGCACACTTTGCAGTAAAGGTACAACAATCAGACAAGTCTACACATCTGAAAAGCGCTTAACAAAGCCATTATACCGTGCTCCAGGCAGCAAGAAATGGGAAGAAAAAAGCTGGGACTGGATGTATGAAACAATTGCAAAACGCACAAAGGAAACACGCGACAAAACATTCATTGAAAAAGAAAATGGCATGTTTGTCAATAAAACCGAAGCCATTGCGAGCTTAGGCGGAGCAGCTCTTGATAATGAAGAGACCTATCTGCTTGCGAAAATGATGAGAGGGCTTGGCGTCGTCTATCTCGAACACCAGGCACGAATATGACACAGTTCTACGGTTGCCGGTCTGGCACCTACAGTAGGGCGTGGAGCAATGACAAACCATTGGAGCGATCTGCAAAATACTGATTGTGCATTGATCATGGGCGGAAATCCTGCCGAGAATCACCCGATCTCCTTCAGATGGTTGACAAAAGCGAAAGAAAAAGGCGGGAAAATCATCTCTGTCGACCCTCGTTTCACGAGGACATCGTCAAAGGCCGATGTCTACGCTTCCCTTCGTTCAGGAACCGATATTGCGTTCATGGGCGGAATGATCAACTATGCGATCGAGAAAAACATGATCCACAAAGAGTATGTTGCTGAATATACAAATGCATCCTTCATTGTAAAAGAAGATTATGATTTTAATGACGGTTTGTTCAGCGGGTACGATAAAGCAACCCGCAAGTATGACAAAACGAAATGGGCTTTTGAATTGGATGAAGAAGGCAATCCGAAAAAGGATAAAACTCTTACCCATCCGCGGTCCGTTTTCCAATTGCTGAAAAAGCATTACTCACGTTATGATGTCGATTCTGTCATCGCAGTAACCGGAACACCGAAGGAAAATTACCTGAAGGTTTGTGAAGAGTTCTGTTCAACTGGCAAACCAGGAAAATCAGGAACGATTATGTATGCAATGGGTACGACCCAACATACAGTTGGTACACAAAACGTCCGAGCTTTCGGTATCATCCAGCTTCTGCTTGGGAATATGGGTCTTCCAGGCGGCGGAATCAACGCGATGCGCGGTGAGTCCAACGTACAGGGATCCACTGACTTTGGCCTTCTTTATCACCTGCTTACAGGATATGTTGGAACACCAACTGCCATTCCTGAGCATGCGACATTGGAAGGCTACAATAAAAAGGAAACACCTGCGGGCGGATACTGGAGCAACAAGCCAAAATTCCTCGTCAGTTTGCTGAAGGCCTGGTATGGCCCGAATGCGACGAAAGAGAATGAATTTGGCTATCAGTTCCTTCCGAAAGGAAACAAGAACTACTCGCATATCAATTTGTTCAACGCTATGTATAAGGGCGAACTCGAAGGTGCGTTCTTATTCGGAACAAACCCAGTAGTCGGAGGACCGAATGCTGGCAAGGAGAAAGAAGCACTGTCCAATCTTAAATGGATGGTCGCGGTTGACCTTTGGGAAACGGAAACATCCGCTTTCTGGCAAGAAGAAGCGGGCAGCGACCCATCGAAGATTGATACAGAGGTATTCCTTCTTCCAGCAGCAGGATCTTACGAGAAAGAGGGCAGCGTGTCCAATTCTTCCCGCTGGATGCAATACCGCTGGAAGGCTATTGATCCTAAAGGAGAATCGCTGGCTGATCTGGAAATCATCCATATGCTGGTCAAGACCATCAAGGCCCTTTATAAAAACGAAGGTTCAGCAGCTGCTAAGCAAATCAATGCACTGGATTGGAATTATGGCGAAGGCCACCATCCGGATATCGACCTGGTTGCCAGGGAAATTAACGGGTATGACCTTAAGACTGGCCAGCTGTTGAAAACATTTGGCGATCTGAAGGATGATGGAACAACTAGCTGTGGTAACTGGATTTATTCCGGTTTTTATCCTGAAGAAGGCAAGAACCGCTCCAAGAACCGTGATAACAACGATACTGGCGGCGGAAACTTCCTGAACTGGGCATATGCATGGCCGGCAAACCGCCGTATTCTTTACAACCGTGCTTCTGCTGATCCAAGCGGAAAGCCATGGAGCAAGGATAAGGCTGTCATTTGGTGGGATGGAAGCCAGAAGAAATGGGTGGGTAATGACATTCCTGACTTCAAGCCGACTGTGGCGCCAACAGATGCAGGCGGAACAAGTCCTTTCATCATGATCAACGGCGGAGTTGGCGGAATTTTCGCTCCAACATTGAATGACGGACCGTTCCCTGAACACTATGAGCCATATGAAAGCCCGGTAAAGAATGCCTTCTCAAGCCAGGAAATAAACCCTGCCATTGCCATCATCGAAGGCGATTTCAACCTGAAGGGTGACAGCAAGAAGTATCCAATCGTCGGTACTACTTACAGGGTATCTGAGCACTGGCAGTCCGGTTCGATGACGCGTAACCAGGAATGGCTGTCCGAACTGGCAGGTCATATGTATATCGAGATGAGTGAAGAACTCGCAAAGGAAAAAGGCATCAAGAACAAAGATAAGATCATTGTCAGCTCGGCCCGTGGTGATGTCACAGCCTATGCAATGGTTACCAAGCGCTTCAAGCCTCACATGATGAACGGCAAGAAGGTGCACCAGGTCGGCATGCCTTGGCACTTTGGCTATAAAGGAATCGCAACAGGGGATACAGCAAACCGCTTGACACCTCATATCGGGGATGCGAATACAACCATTCCTGAATATAAGGCATTCCTCTGTGATATAAGGAGGGCTGACTAATGGCGGAATATATTAAATACGTCGATGTGACCAAGTGTGACGGCTGCCGTGCATGTATGGTCGCCTGCAAAAACTGGAACGACCTTCCGGCTGAACCAGAAGAGTTCCAGGGCAGCGTACAGTCTCATGCAAAGGTAACTGCAAACACATGGAACGTCCTGTCTTTCATTGAACACGAAGATTCAAAAGGCAATCTGGATTACCTTTTCCGCCATTCTTCATGCTTCCATTGCTCAGAAGCTGCTTGCGTCAAGGTTTGCCCGGAAGAAGCCATGCACTACACCGATTTCGGAACTGTCGATGTGAACAGTGATAAATGCGTAGGCTGCGGCTACTGCGTGCAGAACTGCCCATTCGATGTTGTCCAGCTGGCGACATATAAAGACAAGAACGGCAAGGAATACAAGAAGGCACAGAAATGCACAATGTGCGTCGATCGTCTTGAAGAAGGCATGCAGCCTGCTTGTGTGACTACTTGCCATACAGACGCAATGGAATTCGGCACAAAAGAAGAAATGCTCAAGAAGGCTGAAAAGCGCCTGAGCGAAATCAAGGATAAGTATCCAAACGCGATGATTTACAATCCAGAAGGAGTAGGCGGTACGCATACCGTTTATGTACTTGCTGAAAAACCTTCTGTCTATGGCCTGCCTGAAAAGCCAAAGGTTCCAACTTCAGCAGTTGTCTGGAAGGACTATGCACAGCCAATCGGCAAGATGATGCTTGGAGCGACAAGCATGGCGCTTGTAGGTGCTTTCGTGTCCAACAAGTTATTCAATAAAGAAGGCAAAGGCCATGAAGAGGATGGAGGTGGCAGCCATGAGTAATACGCAGTATTCAGGTGTGAAGGTAAAGCGCTTCTCGAAAGGTTTTGTAATCGCACATGCTGTGAACGCACTTTCATTCTTTGCTCTCTATATCACGGCACTGCCAATGTATACAGAGTGGTTTGACTGGCTTTATCCAGTACTGGGCGGTCCAGAAGGAGCACGCCTGCTCCACAGGATTTTCGCCATTGCCTTCATCACACCGACTTTCATATGGCTGATCATGGATCCTAAGGGCTTCCTGCGCTGGGGTAAAGAGCTTATAACATGGAAAAAGAGAGATTTGCAGTTTTTCACTGAGTTCGTCAAGGAACTATTTGGCTTCAAGTTCAAGCACGTTAAACAGACATTCTTTAACGCTGGTGAAAAAATCAACTCAATCATCCAGATCCTGACTGCCATCCTGATCATCGGTTCAGGCTTCCCAATGTGGTTCCCGGATTTATTCCCGAAAGCAGTCGTCCAATGGGCGTATGTAGCCCATAATGTCGGCTTCGGTCTGGCAATTGCAGTAGTAGTCGGCCATATCTATCTGAGTGTCATCCACAAAAACTCAAGACCAGGATACACTGGAGTCATTACAGGTGAGGTTCCTGCAGAGTGGGCGAAGGATCACTATACAGAATGGTATGAAGAAGAAGTCAAGAAGGGCAATTTCCCTGACCTTGATAAAAACAAGAACAAGAAAAAAGGCGCGTAAAACATCAATAGAGGGAATGGCTGCTCAGACAGGGCTCCATTCCCTTCAAAATTTAGAATAATAGAGCGAAAGAGGGGCTGCAACAATGAAAAAGTCCGTTGTTTCAAAAGAGTACCAGAAATTGCAGAAGGATATCATTCAATTGCAGGAGCAATGGAAGACTTCACTGGATCCTGACTGTGTCCGGCCAAACCTTGATAAAGCAGCAATGGAGGCAGGAGTGCCGGTCACTGCGTTAGCGGCTATTGACTTTGATATTTCCCTATTCTTACAGTGGATAGAGGATATAGGAGGACTTTTATCGAAGTATCAACCAGAGATAGAAACTTCAATGAAATCTATAAAAAGCTTATTGGATGAAGAGACAGCTAAAAGATGGATCGATGAAGCATTTGCTTTTAATTATATTTACTTCGCAAGTTTCGCTGAGGAACATGAACTGGATGGCTGGATTCCTCAATTCGTGGCAGAAACAGTGCTTCGTCCTTACCTGCAGCTGACTGCTGCCAAGGTTCAGGGTGAAATCCAGAGTGGTGTTCACGGTGCCGGCTGCCCAGTTTGCGGAGAACCTGTACGCCTCGCACAGCTTGAAGGCGAGGGAAAGAAGGTACTGCATTGCCCACGTTGTTCGGCTCACTGGAATGACCGCCGCGTCGCTTGTTCGCATTGCGGGAATAACGATCATGAAACAGTGAAAATCCTGACAATCGAAGGCGAGTCAGCTGCACAAATCCAGATTTGTGAAGAATGCAAAGGATATACTAAGATAATCGACACAAGGCAATATATCGTGAAGCCAACACCAGCAATGCTCGACCTGAACACCATCCATCTGGACTTTGTTGCCCAGGAGCATGGATACAAATCTGCTGGCGAAACAAAACAGACAAACTAAAAGAAGGTGCTGTGGGATGAAAGCCGGAGCGATTATTTTATCAGGCGGCAAATCTAGCAGGATGGGAAGTAATAAAGCTCTCCTGAAATTTCACGAAAAAACGAATATTGAGAGAATTAAGGATGAGTTACAGCACGTATTTGATGATATAATTCTAGTAACGAATGATCCTGAAACCTATCAATTTTTAAATATTAAAACAGTTCCAGACCAATATCCGGGTTCCGGACCGCTTGCAGGTATCCATGCAGGACTTGAGGCATCAGATTATGAGGAAAATTTCATCGTAGCCTGCGATATGCCATTTGTATCTGCTGAGCTTGCCTCAAGCCTTGTAAAAGCGCTTAAACACCATGATGCGGTCGTGCCGGTAAGTCATGGCAGACAGCATCCGCTCTTTGCAGCCTATCAAAAACGGGTCGCACGAGAGGCCAAGACTTGCATTGAAGACGGGAATCTGAGAATCAGGCAGATGCTTGAAAATCTGAATGTCCGCTTCCTCGATGAGACAGACCTCCAACTTTATTTCGAGGGCAGCCTTGAGCGTGTCTTTTTCAATATGAATCATCCAGAAGAGTATGATCATGCTAGGAAATGGGCGGAGTCCGGAGAATAGTTTTCAGGTGCTAGAAAGGAAGTAAGTCAGCATGCAATTTTTCAAAGTGAAAAGTGTTGAGGAGACCTTTGCTTTAATTGAGGAAAAAATCGGCAAGATTACGGAAACCGAAATCCGTCCGCTTGATGAGGCGCTTCATTACATCCTGGCAGAGGATGTTACTGCAGGAGAACATGTCCCTGGTTTTGACCGCTCGACCGTCGATGGCTATGCCGTCATCGCCCGTGACACTTACGGTTCATCTGAATCGATGCCAGGCTTCTTGAACGTGGCCGGCGAAGTCCATATGGGAGAGGAAGCGAAAAAGCCTGTAGGCAGGGGCGAGGCCATCTACGTACCGACAGGCGGAATGCTTCCTCCAGGCAGTGACAGCGTACTGATGATCGAGCACTGCGAGGAAATCGGCGGACTATTGAATACGTATAAGCAAATCGCCCCAGGTGAGAATGTCATCAGGAAGGGCGAGGACATCAAGGCAGGAGAAGTCCTCTTATCTGAAGGGACAAGAATGCGGCCGCAGGAGCTTGGAGCACTGGCGGCACTTGGTATTTCAGAGGTGAAAGTCTACCGAAAGCTGAAGGCTGCGTACCTTTCTTCAGGGGACGAAATCGTTCCTTTTGAAACAAAAACACTTGAAACTGGCCAAATCCGCGATATCAATTACTTGACCGTTAAGGGCCTGGTCAATGAATGGGGTATCGATCTCATATATGGCGGGATTACACGCGATGATTATGATGAGTTCGCCCGAAAAGCGCGCGAAATGTATGAACAGGCTGACTGCCTTATTTTATCCGGAGGAAGCTCTGTTGGAACCAAGGATTATACAACAGAGGTCATCCAGTCCCTTGGAGATCCGGGCGTTTTTGTCCATGGAATATCCATCAAGCCTGGGAAGCCAACAATTCTGGCTGTCGCCGACGGAAAACCAGTCATCGGACTGCCGGGCCATCCAGCATCCGCAATGATCATTTTTAAGCTTTTTGGCGAAAGGGTTTTCAGGAGGCTTAAGGGTGAAAAAATCGAGCATAAGCCTGAACGGATTTTTGCGCGGATTGTGAAAAATATTGCCTCTTCACCAGGAAGATCTGATTACATCAGGGTAAGATTGGAGGAGAAGGATGGCGAATGGTGGGCCGAGCCGATCATCGGCAAGTCAGGCCTGATTACGACATTGGTAAAGAGCGATGGAATCGTCGAAATTGTTTCCGAGAAAGAAGGAATTTCTCAAGGCGAATACGTTCCAGTCATTTTGACGAGATAGGGGGAGCCACATCATGGATAAAATACGCTATAACCGAAAAATTTATCTTGAAGACAAGCCGCGCGCACAAGCCAGGAATGAAGTGCTGGCCGCGTTCGACCTGCCTCAGGAAAAAGAGTGGATCCCGGCTGCCGCTGCTCTTGGACGAATTACTGCAGAACCTGTTTTCGCCAATGTCTCGATGCCTTTTTACCATGCATCCGCAATGGACGGCATAGCCGTGAATGCTGAGGATACTTACGAAGCGCATGAACAGCGCCCTCTGCATTTGAAAAAGGGCGGACAATTTGCATATGTTGATACCGGGAATGCGATACCGCCACAATATAATGCCGTAATCATGGTGGAGAACATCCAGGTCATCGATGATGAGACGATTGAAATCATCGAGCCGGCAACGCCATGGCAGCATATCCGCCCGATCGGCGAGGATATCGTCCAGGAGGAAATGCTCTTCACACAGGGACATCGACTGCGTCCTGCGGACCTCGGGGCACTCCTTGCGGCCCAGGTTACCGAGGTAGCTGTCGTCAAAAAGCCGCTGGTGACCATCATTCCGACCGGAAATGAGCTTGTCAGCGCAGATGCATCGCTGTCATCAGGCAGGATCATTGAATTCAATGGAACGGTTTTCAGCAACTATGTAGAAGATTGGGGCGGCAATCCCTACCTGCATCCAATCGTGAAGGATGAGCCGGAAAAAATCAGGGAAGCGCTCCTGAATGCGGTGGAGACTTCGGATATCGTCGTCATCAATGCAGGTTCATCCGCTGGTTCAAAGGATTATACAGTCCATATTCTTGAGGAACTTGGCACTGTTTTTACCCATGGTGTCGCAACACGGCCGGGTAAGCCTGTCATCCTCGGGAAAATTAAAGATAAGGTAGTAGTCGGTGTACCAGGCTACCCAGTTTCTGCCTACATGGCGCTAGAGTGGTTTGTAAGGCCGCTCGTTTGCAAATATTTAGGTATACCAGAACCTGAAAGGCCAAAGTTACAGGTAAAGCTTGGCCGCAGGATCGTCTCCACAATGGGGGCGGAGGACTTTGTCCGAATGAATATCGGCTATGTGGATGGACAATTTGTCGCCAATCCGCTGACACGCGCGGCGGGCGTCACGATGTCGCTAGTACGTGCGGACGGCTTGCTCGTCGTACCGCCGGAAGAACTGGGGTACGAACAAGGAGATTTTGTCGAGGTCGAGCTATACAGGCCTGTCGAAGAGATCAAGAATGCGATCGTCTTCAGCGGCAGCCATGACCTGACGATTGACCTGCTGTCCTCCCAGCTCAAAAAGCAGCGTACCGACATGAAAATTGTTTCTTCCCATGTTGGCAGCATGGCCGGTTTAATGGCAATCAGAAAAGGGGAAGCCCATGTAGCGGGCATTCATTTGCTAGACCCGGAGACAAAGGAATATAATGTTACCTACGTAAAGAAATTCCTTGCCGGACAAGACGCAGTCCTTTACCCATTTTTAAAAAGAACCCAGGGCTGGCTGCTTCCAAAAGGAAACCCGCTGGGAATACAGAACGTCAGCGACATTGCAGGTAAGGGCATAGATTATGCCAACAGGCAAAAGGGCGCCGGCACTCGCATATTGTTTGATTTATTATTAAAAGAAGCCGGCTTGTCTGCAGACGATGTGAACGGCTATGACCGCGAGATGTTCTCACACCTGAGCGTCGCCGCAGAGGTGAAGGGAAATGACAACGCAGCCGGACTCGGCATTTTCCCAGCCGCGCGGGCGATGGGCCTAGACTTCATTCCGGTCTCTGATGAAAACTACGATTTACTGATGACAAAGGCATTTTTCGAAAGCGAAAAGGGTATCTGGTTAAGGAACGTAATCCAATCTGAATCCTTCAAAGCCGATGTCGCCAAGATCGGCGGCTACGCAGTCGTTGAGAATCCAGAGCCGGTTTATTTTTAAATATTTGAGCTCGGCTCTAACGGACAAATCGAAGGCAGAATCCTAGAAAAGTGTCCGATAGAAGGGCACTATTGGACAAGTCGGAGGGAGAATTCGAGAAGAGTGTCCATAAAAATTAGGCCCTGTTAAAGCCAAATGTTGTTTTAGAACCCTGTTGATTGTAGTGGAAGGCGCGTAGACTCCTGCGGGATGAGAAAGTCATGGGGAGACCCCGCAGGCGCATAAAGCGCAGAGGAGGCTCCCCGACTTCCCGCGGAAAGCGAAGCGCCTGGAACGAAAATCAACAGCCTAGTTTAACAGGGCTGAAAATTAAAATCCTGACCCACCAAAGTTTATTGAGGTGATTTTGATGAATTATGAAATAGCGAAAGATCCAATTGACATTCAATCTGTCATTGATAAAGTGGTCCAGCGTGAAGCAGGGGCTATCACGACTTTCATTGGCACTGTCCGTGAATTGACAAAGGGCAAAAAAACCCTTTACCTTATATATGAAGCATACGAGCCGATGGCGGTGAAGAAGCTTGAGCAAATCGGCACTGAGATCCAGGAGCGCTGGAATGGTGCCCAGGTGGCGATTACGCACCGCGTCGGTAAGCTCGACATCACGGATATCGCCGTGGTGATTGCAGTATCAACGCCACACCGAAACGATGCCTATGAAGCGAATCGCTATGCAATCGAGCGCATCAAGGAAATCGTCCCTATCTGGAAAAAAGAGCATTGGGAAGACGGGGAAGAATGGATTGGCAACCAACTAGAAACTGTCCCATATCCGACAGGGAAACCGGAGGAGAAGGATCTCAATGAATAAAATATTATTCTTTGCCCACTTAAGAGACGAAGCAGGTCATGAATCAGTGGAAATCGAAGCAGCTGGCAAAACGGTTGCTCAGCTGAAAGAATTGGTAGCTGAAAAGTACGGCATCCAGAAGCTCGATACTTCAATGACAGCCATTAATGAAGAATTTTCATCCAATGATGAAGTGATTAAAGAAGGAGATACAATCGCCTTCATTCCGCCTGTATCTGGCGGTTGATCAGTCATAGCATATTACAGCGCCTCGTTCCGTTGACTTAATGGTCGATGGAATCAGGGCGTTTGCGCTTTTCTTATTTTATAAGTGAAGTTTTAAACTCTGAATAGTGTCTAGCTCCAGCGCCTAGCCCCTCGAGGAGCTTCGGTCCTGTCAATGAAGTCAAAGAACGACTTCACTGCCAGGCCCTCCAGCGCTTGTCGGGTCTGACCAAGGCGCTTGCGCTTTTCTCACAAGGAGGGTTACACCTATGTCAGAAAGATATTCACGCCAGACGCTGTTTCCTCCAATTGGCAAGGCCGGGCAGGAGAAAATCCGCAGCAAGCATGTTCTGATGATTGGTGCCGGCGCGCTTGGCTCAGGCAATGCTGAACTTTTGGTCAGGGCAGGTGTCGGCCGACTGACGATTGTGGACCGTGATTATGTAGAAGCGAGCAATTTGCAACGACAGCAGTTATATACAGAGGAAGATGTTGCCGAGAAGCTTCCAAAGGCTGCGGCTGCGGAAAAAAGGCTGAGAGCCATCAACTCTGACGTCAAAATCAATGCTTATATCGCCGATGCAACTCCTGAAAAATTGGCCGAGCTTGTACATGGAGTGGACCTCATCATCGATGCTACCGATAATTTTGAAACACGGATGGCGATTAACGATATTTCGCAAAAATACCAGATTCCATGGATCTATGGTGCCTGCGTTGGCAGCTTTGGCATGAGCTTTTCGATCATTCCAGGTAAAACGCCATGTCTTAACTGTCTGCTCAAAACCGTTCCGCTTCAGGGAATGACTTGTGATACAGGAGGCATTATCGGACCGGCCGTGCAAATGGTCATTGCCCATCAGGGAGCGGAAGCGCTGAAAATCCTCGTTGAAGAATGGGATGCAGTGCGAACTTCATTTGTCAGCTTTGACTTATGGAGGAACCAATACACAAGCATGAAAATGTCCAAAGCGAAGGATCCGGGATGCCTGAGTTGTGGCGAACATCCTGAGTATCCTTATTTGAACGTCGAGAATATGACTAAGACGACGGTGCTGTGCGGACGGGATACCGTTCAAATCAGGCCGCCGAAACAGCAGCAACTCAACCTGCAGCAAACGGCTGAAAAAATGAGGGATTTAGGTTATGAGGTCAAAGGGAATCCGTATTTAGTGTCCGTCGACATGGTTGACAACAGAATGGTTATTTTCCAGGATGGCCGCGCCCTGATTCATGGTACAAAGGATTTGGCCCAGGCAAGAAGCATCTACCAAAGATTTTTCGGATGATTCTTTCTCCACGCGCAACCCCCCTGCCAAATCGGCAGGGGGTTTCTATATAAACGACCTCTATGGGTCGGTTATGATATTGCGTTCATGGCTGCTTATTTTTCGTCAGAAGCAACTAGCACGAGACGGCCTTTATCCAGTTCCATTTCATACTGCTCAGCCTCTTGTTTTGAAAGGCCAAGAGATTCGAACTTATTGCGAAGCTCGTCTCCACGGGACTTGAACATATTTCCGATAGAATCAAAGAAACCTTGCTCCTTGAATCCCATGCCGCCCGTTTCAGTAGCCTTAGTCAAGTGCTCGCTGCGGTCTTCATCGTGTGCAAATATATAAATGTTTTCTTTACCAAATCCGGCAGCTTCAAAAGAGTTGATCTTTTCTGTAGCTTGGACTCCGTTTTCTACTACTTCTACTTTTAACATTGTATCTTCCTCCTTAAAGTTTTTTACCTATACTAGTTCTGGGAAGCTTTTTTAGTCTTCCGCGTCTACACTATATATATAACCGTTGTAGGCTTTACTAAACCTACTGGGAATTGTTCACATAATCATTTCGAAAACGGGTAGTTTGTTAGAAGTGAAAGGAGTGGGTTACGATCGTACTTTTGAATAAAAGCTGGGAGCCGCTGTTGGCGGAAGAGTTCGAAAAGGCATATTATCTGGATTTAAGAGAATTTTTACTAGAAGAATATCGAACAAGGACAGTCTATCCGGAAAAAGAGGATATTTTTAATGCATTGAGGTTCACCGATTATGATGATGTAAAAGTTGTGATTCTCGGACAGGACCCTTACCATGGACCAGGACAGGCGCATGGACTGAGCTTTTCGGTAAAGCCCGGTGTTAAGATCCCGCCTTCGCTTCGGAATATTTTTAAAGAACTGAATGACGACATTGGCTGTGAGATCCCGGAGCACGGTTACTTGAAAAAATGGGCAGACCAGGGTGTGCTTCTATTAAATACAGTCCTGACAGTAAGAGACGGGGAAGCCAATTCACACAGGGGAAAAGGCTGGGAATATTTTACCGATAAAGTAATCACCCTGGTGAATGAGCGCGAAAAACCAGTGATTTTCATTCTCTGGGGCAAGCCAGCTCAAAGTAAATTAAAATTGATTGACGAAGACAAACATAAAATCATCATGTCCGTCCACCCTAGCCCGCTGTCAGCAAGAAGAGGCTTCTTCGGCAGCAAACCATTTTCCAAAGTGAATGAACTGCTTAGGGAACAGGGGGAGCAGGAGATCGACTGGCAAATCGAAAAATTGAAAGGTTAGGGACTCTGGGGAACCAGAGTTCTTTGTTTTTACACTCTCGCTTTTCCTACATATCGACATGTTTCACGTGGAACTTTCAGGATTTTTAAAACTTGAGAATTAAAGCTTCATTCCTAAAGTCGAAAATACAGATGTTTTGTTGTAGAATGGAACGGTACAACCATTCAATGATGCAAAGGATTTACATATATAACACCCCGTGGAGGTGAGTCGGTGAACATTTCAATGCAAAAATTATTATTGAAAATGGAAGAGGAATTAAAGAGGGCAAAAGCTGCGGAATCAGAGGCCGTGCAGAGGGAAAGAATCCATTCAATCAAAACGCTTTGCGAGCTTGTCCTTGATGAGCCGCCGGAGCATAGCAGAGGGTTTACAGCCCCTGCTAAACAGGCTGTACAGCAATATGTACAACCACAACCAAGCATTCCCCAGCAGCAGATTACGGTGAATCAGCCTTCTCCCATGATTCCACAGCCAAAGAAGCTGAACATGGAAGATGATGCAAACGGAGACTCGCTCTTCGATTTCTAATTTTAAGAGGTGAATATGATGAAATTATTTATATTGATTGGAGCCATCAATGCTTTCCTGGCAGTCGCTCTTGGGGCATTTGGGGCACATGGATTAGAAGGAAAGGTCGAGCCGAAATATTTAGAAACATGGAAAACAGGTGTAACTTATCAGATGTTCCATGCAACCGGATTATTGATCATTGGAGTTCTTTTAGGGAAGCTTCCGGCCAGTGCACTTCTATCCTGGTCCGGCTGGCTGATGCTGATTGGGATCGTATTATTCTCCGGCAGCCTTTACGTTTTAAGCGTCACAAAAATCAGCATCCTTGGCGCAATCACCCCACTTGGAGGAGTATCCTTCCTCGTAGCATGGGTATTGCTGATGATCGCGGCTGTTAAGTACTTATAGTTAACAGTTTTTTGCAAGCAAAGAAAAGGAGCACGCCATCTGAACTGCTCCCCGTCAAGTAGACAGTGGAAATAATAAAAACAATCTAGGCGGCTTTAGCCCTGAATTCTAAGGGGCTAAGGCCGTTTAATCTTTTTTGGTAACGTTCATGATTATAAAAGTATATGTACTCATCAATCGCCGCAGAAAGCTCTTCAAAGGTCTTATATTTCTCCATGTAATATTTCTCGCTTTTCAGTGATCCCCAAAAGGATTCCATTGGACCATTGTCAATACATCTTCCGACTCGGGACATACTTTGAGTCATCTGTGCTTGATCTATTCTTTGTTTAAATCCAAAATGGGTATACTGAAAGCCCCTGTCGCTATGTATAAGTGGGCGGTCACCATTCAGTAGGGCCGTGGCCTGATCCAGCGTATCAAACACCAGTTTATTGTTGTTGGAATGTCCAAATACGTAACTAACGATGGCTCCATCATGTAAGTCTTTAATTGCACTCAAATAAGCCTTTTTTGCTTCTCCATACTTGAACTCAGTCACATCAGTTACCCATTTCTCATTAGGACTTTCGGCTTGGAAATTACGGTCTAACACGTTTTCTGCGACGTGTTGAGGGGTTGACTTTTTATATCGATTTTTCTTTTTCCGAATAACGCTTTGAATGCCGACAATCTTCATCAGCCTATAGATTCGCTTTTCATTGAAGCTCTTGCTCAACCTTCTATTCAAAGTCATCGTAATCCTGCGGTAGCCGTAGATTCCTTTAACCTCCTCATGGAGAGCCTTCATTTCTTCTACAAGTATCACATTCTGACATTCACGCTTGGAAGGTGTTCGCTTCAGCCATTTATAATATGCAGACCTGGCCAACCCCGCAATTTCACAAAGCATAACGAAAGAGAATCCTTCTTCTTCGTGAAGTTCCTTGATAGCGATATATTTCTCCTCAAGGCGTATCTGGCTTATCTTCGCCTCCTTTCGATCTCCTCTAACTTTTTTAGGAATAAGTTCTCTGCGCGTAATCGCTCATTTTCACTCGCAAGCCTCTTCATCTCCAATTTCATCTTCTGTTCTGGGGAGAGTTCAACTTCTTCCTTTTTCCTCCCTCGCTTATCCCGAAGGGCTTCTTCGCCGCCATCCTCATACTTTTTAACCCATTGATATACTTGTTGGTAAGAGACCTTAAAGGTCTCAGCTGCCTTCTGATAATCCTTGCCGTTCTCAAGGCAATAGAGCACAATCTCTTTTCGTTCATTTATGGTAGTGTTTCTTCTAGTCATAGTGTTTGTCCTTCCTTTGGAAGTGTCCTTTAATTCTCTATGACCATTATACTTGTTAATCCATTTCTGGAGGACTCGTCTACATGAGATTTCATACTTTCTGATAACATCATTTTGAGAGTAGTCCCCACTAAGATAGTCCTGTACAGCCGCCAGCTTAAGTTCCTTAGAATACCTCTTCCAGGTAGAAGACTTCTTTAATCCTTCTGCTCCGTATTTTTCATACCTGTAGACCCAATCATAAATTGCATGATCATTTACTTTGTATATAAACTTCAGCTCTGAAATAGAATGGCTACCCTTTTTTAACGCCTCTACGATCTTGATTTTATCTTGGAATGAATATGTCCTTTTTGACATAAAAAATACTCCCCTTTAAGTAAACAGATTTTTATTTTTTAATCTGTCTACCTAAAGGGGAGCATATCAATCGGTGTGCTCCTTTTAGTTTCTTTATCTCGGTGGATAAGCAGTCAAACCTGCTCCGCCGCCGAATGGGTAATCGTATTCGATTTCTTCATCGAAAGTGACATAATCAAGATATATCATCGGCATTAAGATTCGCTTTCCTGTTTGCGGATCACTGAGAATCAGATGATCCCTTCCGGCTGCTTCGATGATACCCTGGAAAATTTTCGCGTTCCATTCCTGGTTATTTTCAAAAGTCGCGTAGACGGTAGCAAGCTTGCCTTTATTCAGGCGAAGGATATTTTCAATATAAGATGCTTCTATTGGCAGCATTCCCGGGACTTGAGCACCTGCTACTGCCCCTGGCATTGCGCCGCCTGCCATACCTGGCATTGCGCCACCGGACTGGGCAGGGAAGCCAGTTGCCTGTGGGAATCCCGCTTGCCCCATCTGTCCCATTTGTCCCATTTGAGCCATCTGTCCCATCTGTCCCTGGGTGGTTTGCTTTTCATCAGTGCCACTATACGGCTGGTACATTTGCGGGTAGGTTCTGTAGTTATAATATGGATTATTGTATTGAGTCATTGTGTAGCCTCCTCAAAGGTATTTTTTCCTTTCCTTCAAATTCACCTTTATTTATGTAAAGGATGAAGTTGAGCGTTTCAGGATGAAGTACAAGTAAAATGAATCCTCACTATTCAATACATATGAAGGAAGCTTGATTTTATGACTCGAACATTTTCGAACGAAAACTCTTTTAATGGCCAATAAGAGATTCCAGAATAAAAAAATCCCCAGGCAGATGCCAGGGGATTGGTTTTTCCTAGTTTTACACGTGCAAGAATGATTGTACTCGGTCTTCTACAAGCAGGTTTCCTACGAAGAATGAACCGAATTCGCCATAGCGCGCGCTGACTTCGTCAAAACGCATTTCGTATACAAGCTTCTTGAATTGAAGGACATCGTCCGCGAACAAGGTCACGCCCCACTCATAGTCGTCGAAGCCTACGGAACCAGTGATGATCTGCTTTACTTTGCCAGCATACTGGCGGCCGATCATGCCGTGGCTGCGCATCATATTGCGGCGGTCTTCCATCGGAAGCATATACCAGTTGTCTTCGCCCTGGCGGCGCTTGTCCATTGGATAGAAGCAAACATGCTTCGCCTTAGGAAGCTCAGGGTAAAGGCGGGCAAGGATTTGGGGGTTCTGGTATGGATCTTCGCCTGCTGGCAGGTAGTTGCTCAGCTCGACAACAGATACATAAGAATGTGCAGGAATCGTGTATTCAGCAAGTCTGGACTTGTTGAATTCTGTCTCGATCTCATTCAATTCTTCCATTGTAGGACGCAGGATCATCATCATGAAATCTGCTTTTTGCCCAACGATCGTATAAAGGGCATGGCTTCCCTGTTTTTCAGCCTGCGTTTTATTCCATTTTTCCACTAGGCCGAGGAATTCCTGTATAATCTCCTGGCGCTCTTCTGCCGGAAGCATCTTCCAGGTTGTCCAATCAACGGTACGGAAGTCATGAAGGGAATACCAGCCATCCAAAGTCTGTGCTGCTTCAGTCATTTTATATCACTCCTATAAATCATCAATATACCAATATCATATCATAGTTTCTCCATTCGTCATGTTTATAAAACCCGTTTGTTTATACTGAGGGGAAAAAGGATATTTTGTTAAAGATTGCAAATAGTAAAAGGGGCAGGAAAACATGCTTGAAAATTTTCAATAAAAAGACTTCGGGGCTGTAAACGGTAACATTCTTGAATTTTAAGGTTGGTAAAGTATGCTATAAGTATAGTTTAAAGGAGGAGTCAGCATGAGTGATTTATTTGAAGGCTTAAAAGCCAAAGTGAGCGGACAGAATTTACGGATCGTGTTTCCGGAAGGACTGGACGAACGGATTCTGGCAGCGGCGGGAAGACTGGCTGCAGACGGAGTATTAACACCAATTTTAGTAGGGAATATTGAACAGATCCAGGCGAAAGCTGCTGACATGGATGTATCGCTGGATGCGGCAGAAATTTATGATCCTGCCAACTTTGCAATGATGGATGAGCTTGTCGCTGCATTTGTGGAAAGACGTAAAGGAAAAGCAACGGAAGAGCAAGCGCGCAAAATTCTGCTTGATGAAAACTACTTCGGCACAATGCTTGTGTATTCAAACAAAGCAGACGGCCTTGTAAGCGGCGCTGCACACTCCACTGCGGACACAGTAAGGCCTGCGTTGCAGATCATCAAGACAAAGGAAGGCGTGCGCAAGACTTCTGGTGTGTTCATCATGGTACGAGAAGATGAGAAGTATGTATTCGCTGATTGTGCGATCAATATCGCGCCTGACAGTCAGGACCTTGCTGAAATCGCAGTGGAAAGTGCGAAGACAGCAAGAATGTTCGACGTCGAGCCGCGCGTGGCCATGCTAAGCTTTTCTACAAAAGGCTCTGCTGTGTCTCCTGAGACAGAAAGAGTATCAAAAGCAGTCGAAGAAGCCAAGCTTCGTGACCCACTATTGATCGTTGATGGCGAGTTCCAGTTCGACGCGGCATTCGTTCCATCCGTTGCTGAAAAGAAAGCTCCGGATTCAGTCATCATGGGAAATGCGAATGTATTCGTATTCCCAAGCCTAGAAGCAGGCAATATCGGCTATAAAATCGCCCAGCGCCTAGGCGGATTCGAAGCAGTAGGACCGATTCTCCAGGGCTTGAACCGTCCCGTAAACGACCTGTCCCGCGGCTGCAGCGAAGAAGACGTGTACAAACTGGCATTGATCACAGCAGCACAGGCACTCAGCAAGTAAAATATAGAATTCAGGCCGGTCGGATTTTTCGATCGGCTTTTTTGCAGTGTTAGCTGTTTCACCTCTATGTGCTATAATATCAACGATAAAGCTACAGATAGAAAAGAGGAAATCACGATGGATGAGGCGCTCAATTTATTGCGTCAGGATAAGTGGAGATTGATCGACCAGTCAGTGCTGGGTGCTCACTTTCATGCCCTTCAGTCGTTCGGGACTGATGATACATTATGCGAATCGGTTGGCACAGGCCTGTCACCGGCTACGGCAAGAGCATGGGTGCACCATGACACAGTCGTCCTCGGAATCCAGGATACGCGTCTCCCACACCTCCAGGAAGGGCTGGATTATCTCAAAGAGCAGGGCTATCAATATATTGTCCGCAATTCAGGGGGACTTGCCGTCGTGCTCGATGAAGGGGTCCTGAATCTATCACTGATCTTGCCTGAGAAGGAAAAAGGGATCGATATCAATCGTGGCTATGATGCTATGTGGTTATTGGTCAGGGAAATGTTTGCTGATTTTAATAAAAATATAGAGGCAAAAGAAATTTCCGCTTCATACTGTCCGGGAAGCTATGATTTAAGCATTAATGGGAAAAAATTTGCCGGAATCTCGCAGCGCCGCCTGAAAAAAGGGGTCGCCGTGCAGATCTATCTTTGCGTGACGGGGAGCGGTAGCCAGAGAGCTGAACTGATTCGTGAATTTTATGCCCGCTCCAAAAAAGGGGAACAGACCAAATTCATCTATCCAGATGTCCAGCCAGAAGTCATGGCATCACTATCCGAATTATTTGGAGTTCCTATGACGATCCAGGATGTGATGATGCGGTTTTTGACATTCCTTAACGCAAACAGCAATGAGCTGGTATCAGGCTATCTGGACAGCCATGAGATTGAGCTTTTTGACCATTACTACAACCGGGTCATCGAGAGGAATGAGAAATTCCTTGGTTAGCTGTCTTAAAGTAAATAAATAAATGCACAAAAGCCGGAAACCAATGTTTTCCGGCTTTTTTAGGCTCCTTTATTTTTTAGAAAAAAGAGCATAAGAGGGGGCTGTTGCCAACTTCCTTCTCCATCTACCATCTATCTATTTAGTAACTAGAATTCTATTCGGCGACTTTTTCGAGATTGCCGTTGCGGTCCATCTTGAACTTCGTTGCTGGACGCTCTTCTTCTTCAAACAAAGCCAGCTTCCGGGCACGGTTCATGATTTTCATCAGAGTTTCGTAATCTTCTTGCATCGTGTTCGTATTTTCCTCAAGCCTATTAATTTTTTGCTGAAGCTCCTCATTATGCTTTCTTAAACTATTGATTTCACGCTTCAATCTTTCATTCTCGCTCTTATAGATATCTACCTGGAGCGATGACCCACTCAGGCTTTGCAGGTAGGCAATGACATGTCCCATTGTCAGGCCTGTTGGCGGAATAGTATGACGGGCAGATGCTGTATGGACTGTCTGGGTTACTCTTGGCTGTGGCTCCTGGACAGGCACTTCGGCCAATTCAGCTGCTGCTTCAGAAGAGAAATCCTTTGGTTCCTGATTCTTATTCACTAAATCTTGCATTTCAGCCATGAGCGCTGCGTCAATTTGCCTGTCATCCTGCTCAAGCATAGACAGGTCGAAGGTGGGTTGAACTTCAAGCTGTTCCGCTTCCGGCAGGGAACCTGTCAAACTTTCATCCAGCGTAGGCACCGGAGGATTGTATAGCAGTTTCTTTTTGCCGCCCTGATCTTTTCCTAGGATTCTCTGTCTCTGTTTTCGCTGCTTCTTCGCAAGCTGCAATGCTTTTTCATAGTTATGCCTGACGACCGCGTTCCAGCGGAATCCGCAGGCGGCTGAAGTGCGGTCGAGCTTGTCGCCCACCTCTTCAAATGCGTTCAATTGTGTGCTGCCTTCTCTCACATGTCTCAGTACGGTTTCAGCTAGCAATAAATCATTCTCTTCCGTCCAGGCATCCTGGCGTGTCTTCATATTCTTCAACTCCCTTTTACTTTGGTCAACTATTGGAACTTATATTTCAATCTTGTCCGGAAATTGGAAAGCTTATACATCGTAAAATGGAAGGATAGTAGATTTTTTGCGTAAAATACGTGTTTTTCAATTAAATAGATAAGCAATTGGACCTGTTCAACAGCTTGCATTCATTTTAAATAAGAGGTAAAATACCCTTTAGTCTAAAACGAAAAGCGGAGGCGCCATATTCAGAGACAGGATTTCCCGATTTTGCAGGGAGATCCAAAGGCTGGTGCTTGAGCTGGACAGTATTTATAGAAAGGGTTGTCCTAAATGGCAAACGAATTCCGTGTTTGCGACGATTGTCAGGCCGTAAACCTTAAAACATTGATTCCGAAGCTGAAACAGCTGGATCCTGAAGCGACTGTCGACATCGGCTGCCAGTCTTATTGCGGACCAGGCAGGAAAAAAACATTCGCATTCGTCAACAACCGGCCAGTTGCTGCATTAACTGAAGAAGAGCTCATGGAAAAAGTCCAAAAGAAACTTAAGTAGTTTTTTATATTTTTCATATAATGGCTTCCGAAAAAGCCTGAATACATCACCTTTAAACAAACGTTTAGAGGTGATTTTTTTTCCAGGGAAACTGGGAAACTACAATCTTGTTTATAAATCCATGAATGTTGGAATTAAAGGTAGTAGGACAGTTAGATATGCAATTTTTGTAAAAATTTGCAGAAAAACGAGATGAATTGACGAACGAAACAGGCTATAATAAAAACAAGCTAATCAGGAAGAAGGGGAACGATGGGATATTCGGAAGAAAAATTACTTGAAGAAAAAGTTTTCAAAGATCCAGTACACCGCTATGTCCATGTCCGTGACCGGGTGATCTGGGATCTGATCGGGACGAAGGAGTTCCAGCGCCTGAGGAGAATCAAGCAGCTCGGCACAACGTACCTGACCTTCCACGGAGCTGAACACAGCCGCTTCAACCATTCATTGGGCGTCTATGAAATCACGCGCCGGATCGTGGACAATGCATTTGCATCCCGTCCTGAATGGAATGAAGGAGAGAGACTGCTCTCACTATGTGCAGCTTTGCTCCATGACCTTGGCCATGGGCCGTTCTCGCATTCATTCGAGAAGGTATTCGACCTTGACCATGAGGATTTTACAAGAGAAATCATCCTTGGCGATACCGAAGTGAATCAGGTGCTGACGAGAGTCGCGCCGGACTTTCCGAAAAAGGTCGCTGAGGTTATTGAAAAAACATATGAAAACAAGCTTGTCATCAGCCTGATTTCGAGCCAGATTGACGCTGACCGGATGGACTACCTGCAAAGGGATGCCTATTTTACCGGTGTCAGCTACGGACATTTTGATATGGAACGGATTTTGCGCGTCATGCGCCCGCGTGAGGACCAGGTCGTCATCAAACAGAGCGGGATGCATGCTGTCGAGGACTACATAATGAGCCGCTACCAGATGTATTGGCAGGTTTATTTCCATCCAGTGACAAGAAGTGCTGAGGTCATCCTGACGAAAATCCTGCACCGTGCCAAACACCTTCATGAGCAAAACTACACTTTTAAACATAAACCGCACCACTTTTACTCAATATTTGAGGATCGTATGACACTGCAAGACTATTTAAAATTGGATGAAGCTGTGTTCCTCTATTATTTCCAGATATGGGAAGAAGAGGAGGACCAAATCCTGAGTGATTTGTGCACCCGCTTCAATAACCGCAATCTATTTAAATATGTCGAGTTTGATCCTGCCAAAGAATACAAGAAGCTGGCGAAGCTTTCGGTGCTATTCGAGCAGGCGGGACTTGATCCTGAATATTATCTGGTGGTCGATTCCTCATCGGACCTGCCGTACGATTTCTACCGTCCTGGCGAGGAGGAGGAACGCTTGCCGATCCACCTGCTGAAGAAGAATGGAGAAATACGTGAGCTGTCGCGCGAGTCTGAGATTGTCGACGCCATCTCCGGAAAAAGGCGGACAGACCATAAACTATATTATCCTTCTGATTTCCTGGAAAAAGGGAAAGCACGCCCTGAGATTGAACAGATTGCACAGATTCTTGAGTTGAACTTAGACAATGGGACCATTTGATACAGGAGTTGACGCGTTTTGTTAAAAGACCACGCTAAAATCATACATGCCATTTCAGTTTCCGGAGAGGTCATCGGCAGGAAGAAGCTGCAGAAAATGATCTATATCGCAAAAAAGATGGAATTCCCTTTCCAGGAACGATTCCAGTTCCATTTCTACGGACCATATTCCGAAGAGCTGACACTGAGGGTGGAAGAGCTTTGCAATATGGGATTCCTGGACGAAGTGAAGGAAAAGAAGGGCGGTTACTACCAGTACCGCTATACCCTGACAGAAGCAGGACAGGAATTCCTCGGCGAAAACAGCATCGAGATGCCATGCCTGGGTGACTGCCTGACCGATATCAACGACCAGAATGCAAGATTCCTTGAACTCGTTTCAACTGTTTTGTATTTTGATAATTTGCAAGAAGCTGAGGTCCGCGAAAAAATTCAGACCGTGAAAAAGAGCCAGAAATACACGGACGAAGAAATCGATGAAGCATACGCATATATCGCCAGTTTGAAAACTAAATCAAGGCAATTGGCGTAGGATAATTGTTTTATGAACCGAGTACTGATCCTTTTAGGGGTTTTGTGCTCGGTTTTTGTTTAGTTAAAGTAGGTTAATTAGGCAGTTTACAGTATGTGCCCGTGCAAAGAAGAAATCGAGGATCACGGTCACAAGAAAGGGAAACATGTGCCCGTGCGAAGGGGAAACCGATAATCACGGTAACACAAAGAAAAAAGCCCAGATTCCTCTGAGCTTCATGTCCATTCTATTCGTCACTCAATCGCTTGCCTGCGACCGCATAGTGGTTCTTTGACATTTCTTCGATGAATACGACGACTTTCTCTTTTGGTGCGCCGGTTGTTTCGCTGACAGCGTCTGTTACTTTTTCAACGAGTGCTTTCTTTTGGTCTTCTGTGCGGCCTTCAATCATTTTAACTGTTACGTATGGCATGTGCATTGCCTCCTTAAAATGTTGGATATGTATATCTAAATTGAGTTTTCCATAATTCGCGGAAATTCGCAAGTCCGGCGGGAGATTGTCTTTTTCACATTCGCATAAATATGAGTTATACTTTAAGGAAAGCGTAAGCGCCTTGGTCAGCCCCGACAAGCGCTGGAGGGCCGACCGGTGAAGTCGCTCTTTGACTTCATTGGGCGGATCGAAGCGACTCGAGGGGCTAGGCGCTGGAGCTGGACAAAGAAAAGACAAAAAAGGGGAATGGAATGTGAGCTTACCCTATTCGTTAGAGGAAATTCCGTTTGTAGCTGCGGCGTTGATGATCGCTTTCGCGATCCATGAGTTCGCGCATGCCTGGGTGGCGTATAAGTTTGGCGACCCGACTGCCCAGAGACAGGGGAGATTGACTCTCAATCCAATCAAGCATTTGGATCCGCTTGGGACCATCTTGATTTTCATCGCTGGGTTCGGCTGGGCAAGACCGGTTCCAGTCAATCGATTCATGTTCAAAAATCCAAGGCTTGCCGGAGTGCTCGTGTCGGTTGCCGGGCCAGTAAGCAATCTTATTCTCGTCTTCCTGGCATTCGCTATCTGGTACATATTTGTCATGCTTGGGCTGGCACCTGGGGTTCCTGAATTTTTCCTGAATTTCCTCAATATCTTTATCGGGCTGAATGCGATGCTGTTCGTCTTCAATTTATTGCCGTTCCCGCCGCTTGATGGCTACCGGATCATCGAGGATCTCGCACCGGCGGATATCCGGGCAAAAATGACCCAGTACGAAGCGTACGGATCGATCATTTTCTTGATCCTGGTCATCACACCCCTTGACCGATATACAATCCAGCCGCTATTCCAATACTTGATTCCGGCTGTGACTGATGGAATATACAATCTATTTTTCTGATTCAATTTAAGGAGGTTTCCAACATGGAAGAAAAAAAGGGCAAAAATATTGGCTTCAATATCATCAAAAATGACCCGATGGACGGCCATAAGGGTTTCGGAAAAGGTGTCCTCACTCTTGATAATGTATCCCCGGTGATCATTGACGTTGACGCCGGCGAGGCTGCCGTTGAAGTAGGGGCAATGCACGCGCGCAGTGCTGTCGAGAAAGGAATCAAATTCCTTCCTGACCGCAATGAGGTGCCTGATGCCAAGCCATACTGGGTTGTTTGGGTAACAATCGACAGGAAGGAAGAGGGACCTTATTACGCTGGTGTCACAGCCTGTGAAATGACCGTCAATCGCGAAATCCGCCGCGGCTATAAATCGCTGCCAGAGCATGTGAACCGACTCGATAAGTCGATTAAGCGTCATATCATCGTCGACCATATGGATGAAAAATCAAAGCATATCCTTGCTGATTTCCTGAAAAAACATGATTCCGGAATGTGGGAACGATCTGAAGAAAAGCTGAAATCCGACTTACTGGCCAATTAATATATTTGGATAATTCTCCTAAAAATTTGTCTAAATTGTGACATTTAACAGCCAATGACAATATCTGGCTTGCTCAAATGGAATAAAAAAAGTAAACTGATAACAGCGTAAAACACATTTTATGCTAGGACGAGAAAAACCCCGGAGGCTTGCTTCCGGGGTTTTTCTTTTTCCTTCTTATTATAGTGAGATAATGATTGTTGCTCTATAAACCAAAAATCCGCTTGTACCACGGTTTCTTTTCCTTTTCTTCCTTCGGTTTTTCTTCCTTATGTTCTTCATGGTCCATATGGTCTGTGCAGTATTCCGTAGGCTCCGTTCCCGCTGCGAATAAAGTCTGCCTTTTTACCGGACAGCCGTCCGAAGCGAGTTTGCCGCTGGCAGGGTCAACAAAGACGGAAACCGTCCCTTTCGCTGCCTTGAATTTTTTTACAGGCTCATCATCGAGTGCTTTTTCCATAAAATCGAGCCAAATATTTTTTGCATAGGATTTTTCGACTGTCAGTTCAATTGGTTTCCCTTTATCGTAACCTGTCCAAACAGCGGATACGAGCTGCGGGCTATAGCCAATCATCCAGCTGTCTGTTTCGGTCGTCCCTGACTTAGCCGCATATGGCCTGGTCATTTTTTTTATCAGCGTGCTTCCTGTGACAGAAGAATATCCATTGAGCTTTTTATCAAAAATGCCTGTCAGCATATGGGTCATTACCGAGGCCAATTCTGGCTTCAAAACCTCTTCCTTTTCTGCTTTATATTCGTATATCACTTCACCTTTATGGTTTTCAACCTTCTTAATCAGTACTGGATCGACTTTTTTGCCGCCATTCGCCAGAATACTATAGGCATTGGCCATATCAATCACCCTGACACCGGAAGTTCCGAGGGCAAGTGAGGGAACTTTGTCCATCTCCGATTTGATTCCAAAACGTTTCGCCGTTTCAATCAGTGTTTCCTCACCCAGGAAAAGATGGGTTTTAACGGCGTAAACATTATCCGACAACGCCAAAGCCTGCGCCATCGTAATGTCGTCTTCCGCGTATTTATTGTTGAAATTATGCGGCGTATACTCTGAACGCCCATCATCGAACATGAACGTCGTCAGCTGGCTTTTCATGGTGGAAGATGGAGTGAATCCATTTTCCAGCGCTGCGTAATACAGGATCGGCTTCATCGTCGACCCTGGCTGCCTGACAGCCTGTACAGCACGGTTGAATGGGCTCTCCTCATAATTCCTGCCGCCTACAAGTGCCACCACATGCCCATTCTTCGGATTCATCGCGACAAAGCCAGTCTGGATTTCTGAATCGGAAGCAATCATTTTATCAATCGACTTTTCCGCGATTTCCTGTTGTTCCAGATTAAGTGTCGTATAAACTCTCAACCCGCCGAGTGAAATGGTCCTGTCATCAAAATTCAGTGAATTCCTGAGCGCATTCTGGACAGCGTCCTGGAAGTACGGAGCCGAACCAATGTGCGAATGCTGATGCTCTCCAATAAGCTTCAATTTTTCAATGCTCGCTTTTTGCGAAGCAAGTTCGGTGATATATCCGTTTGTCTCCATCGTATTTAAAATAGTCCGCTGCCGCTGCTTTGCTTTTTCCATGGAAGCGAAAGGTGAATAAATGCTTGGGCCTTTCGGGATTCCTGCCAGCATGGAAGCTTCCGCCAGGGATAAATCCTTTGCGTCTTTGCCAAAATAATAACGGCTCGCTGCCTGGACACCGTATGCACCATTGCCATAATAAATCGTATTCAGATACCCTTCGAGAATATCATCCTTGGTATAGTTCATCTCAAGACGCAAGGTATAAAGTGCTTCAGTCGCCTTTCGTTTCCACGTCTTGTCATGTTCAAGGTAGAGATTCCTTGCGTACTGCTGTGTGATTGTACTCGCACCCTGAACCTTGGCCATCGCTTTCAAGTCAGCAAGTGCCGCGCCGGCGATTCGCTTATAATCAAACCCATTATGGGAAAAAAAGGTTCTGTCCTCTATAGAAATCGTCGCATTGATCAAATGAGGGGAAATATCTTTGAGCGCCACCCAATAACGCTTCTGGCCAGAGTGACTCTCGCCGATCACCGTTCCATCATCTGAAAAAAACAAGGTCGATTGCGGCACAGCCAGAGGAGGCGGTCCCTGCAGCTTCGCATAGCCAATCAGGGAAAAATAAAGTATTGTCGCCAGTGCAAGACCCGCAAGCCCGAAAAAGATCAAAGCACGCAAATATTTGATTGTCTTGCGAAACCGCTGGTCAGTCATCAGTTCCATACTGCTTTCCCCCTCAAAAAGATAGATAGTATCAGTATGAAAAAAAACAGCAGCTTTTAAACATAGAATGAAAGATAATTAAATTTTGCTTGCATTTTTGCTAGATTCAACTATACTTTTTCTGATGTTTGTATTCGTGATGTTGGGGAAACATAAGAAATAAATGTAAGCGCAATGCTTGGTTCATATAAAAGTTTGGACAGCCAGTAGAGCTGCTCGCCATGAAAATTCGCCGCAACATGACGGAAAATTTTTTTGCCGAAAGGAAGGAAGAAAAAATGGGTCTTTGGTTTACAGAAAAGCAGACAGAAAACTTTGGTATCACAATGAAAGTGAACAAGACGTTACATACAGAACAGACAGAATTCCAGAAGCTTGATATGGTGGAAACAGAAGAGTGGGGCAATATGCTTCTTCTTGACGACATGGTCATGACTTCTGTTAAAGATGAGTTCGTATACCACGAGATGGTTGCGCATATTCCATTGTTCACGCACCCAAACCCTGAGCATGTATTGGTTGTAGGTGGCGGAGACGGAGGCGTAATCCGTGAAGTGCTTAAGCACCCTAGCGTGAAAAAGGCGACGCTTGTGGATATCGATGGAAAGGTAATCGAGTATTCTAAGAAATACCTGCCTGAAATCGCAGGCAAGCTTGATGACCCACGAGTGGATGTCCAGGTTGGCGACGGCTTCATGCATATCGCGGAAAGCGACAACCAGTACGATGTCATCATGGTTGACTCTACTGAGCCAGTCGGTCCGGCAGTGAACCTGTTCACAAAAGGTTTCTACGCAGGAATCTCAAAAGCATTGAAGGAAGACGGAATCTTTGTTGCGCAGTCTGACAACCCATGGTTCAAGGCTGACCTCATTCGCAATGTGCAGAAGGATGTTAAGGAAATCTTCCCGATCACACGCCTTTACATTGCGAACATCCCAACATACCCAAGCGGAATGTGGGCATTCACACTAGGTTCAAAGAAGCATGATCCGCTTGAAGTGAGCGAGGACCGCTTCCATGACATCGAAACAAAGTACTACACGAAAGAGCTTCACAAGGCAGCTTTCGTATTGCCTAAATTCGTTGGCGACCTTGTAAAATAATAAAGATTACGAACCATATCTATACGGCTTCCCGGTCCGCCGGGGGCCATTTTACTGTGAAAAGGGCTTGAGCTAGAAGTGATATAACACTTTGTGATTTAAAAAAACAACTTGAAAGAGGTGCTTAATATGCGTTTTGATGAAGCTTATTCTGGCAATGTTTTTATCGGCAGCCATTCAAATTATAATGAAAGCAAGGCAGTCCTTTACGGTATGCCTATGGACTGGACTGTCAGCTACCGTCCTGGTTCACGTTTCGGCCCGACCCGCATCCGCGAGGTATCGATCGGCCTTGAGGAGTACAGCCCGTACCTTGACCGCGAAATGGCGGACCTGAACTACTTTGATGCAGGAGATATCCCGCTGCCATTCGGCAATGCCCAAAAGAGTCTTGATTTGATCGAGGAATATGTGGACAAGCTTTTGGCTGAAGACAAATTCCCGCTTGGCATGGGAGGAGAACACCTGGTGTCCTGGCCTGTCATGAAGGCTTTTGCAAAAAAATACGAAGACCTTGCCATCATCCACTTTGATGCGCATACGGACCTTCGTGAACATTATGAAGGTGAACCATTGTCGCACTCTACGCCAATCCGCAAGATTGCTGAACACATTGGCCCGAAAAATGTCTACTCATTCGGAATCCGTTCCGGCATGAAGGAAGAATTTCAGTGGGCAAAGGAAGTGGGCATGCATATCTCCAAGTTTGAAGTCCTTGAACCTTTAAAGGAAGTATTGCCGTCGCTTGCTGGCCGTCCGGTATATGTCACGATCGACATTGACGTTCTAGATCCTGCACATGCACCTGGAACAGGAACAGTCGACGCCGGCGGAATCACTTCCAAGGAGCTGCTTGCATCAATCCATGCCATCGCAAACTCTGGCGTGAACGTAGTCGGAGCAGACCTTGTCGAAGTCGCGCCAATCTATGATACATCCGAAATGACCGCAAACACAGCAAGCAAAATCATCCGTGAAATGCTGCTTGGATTTGTAAAATAAGCTTGGCCCCATTTTAATACACACGAAAAAGAGACGTATGAATTGGCATACGTCTTTTTGGTATTGGTTTTACTGACCCCAGGTCGGTTGGGCCCCGGGTTAAGAAACCTGAACGGATAGACGGAAAAGTTCCGCTTAACCTTAAATTTTTATAAAAAAAGGTCTAAATAGCCGGAGAGATTCCGTCTATGCACTTTAAAAAACCAATAATAGAAGGTTTTTCTTTACTTAATCGGAAAATCTCCCCTTATTTACCTCCGAAACGAGTCCCGGTAAGCAATTAAACGGAAAATCTCCGCTTATTGACATATTTTTAAAAGGAATGAAAGCAATCTAAGGTCTTTAAGTCCTGGTTTCTCAGGTCATATTCAGAATAAAATAATGACCAGTTACTAATAGTTGCTTTTATAGGGAGGAATATTCAGAATAATATAGAAAATATAATGATTATGTAAGTAATCACTAAAAGGGAGGTAACAAGGATGAAAACATTGGTTTCTTTTTTCAACCGCATTATGCAGCGGTATCTGCCTGATCCGTTTCTTTTTGTCATCATCTTAACATTTGTTGTATTTGGATTAAGCCTTATTTTTACCGACAGCGGTCCTTATCAGATGGCCCAGCATTGGGGTGGCGGCTTTTGGAGCTTGCTGACATTCTCGATGCAGATGGTGTTTGTGCTTGTGACAGGTCATGTCCTGGCGAGCAGCAATGTTTTTAAAAGGGGACTCGGAGCACTTGCCTCATTGGCGAAATCACCTGGCCAGGCAATTGTGATTGTCACAGTTGTCTCGATGATCGCAAGCTTGATAAACTGGGGATTCGGTCTGGTCATTGGGGCTCTTTTCGCGAAAGAGCTGGCGAAAAAGGTTCAAAATGTAGACTACAGGCTGTTAATTGCAAGCGCTTACGGAGGATTTATTGTCTGGCACGGCGGGATCTCGGGTTCGATTCCGCTGACAATTGCGACGGAAGGACATTTTTCTCAGGATCTGATTGGCATCATTCCGACTGATCAGACTATTTTTGCAGGGTTCAACCTGCTGATTATTTTAATCATGCTTCTCGTATTGCCACTGGTTAACCGCATGATGATGCCATCAAAGGATCAAACGGTGACTGTCGACCCTGCATTGCTTGAAGCGGACTTTCAGGCAGCCACGATCGAGCAGGGAGCGATGACACCTGCGGAGAAACTGGAAAACAGCAAAATCATTTCTTTGATGATTGGTATTTTAGGCCTGGTATTTTTATTTTACTATTTTGCTACAAACGGATTTAAGCTGAATCTGGATATCGTCAACTTCCTTTTCTTGTTCCTCGGAATCCTGTTCCATGGCACGCCGAAACGTTTCCTTGAAGCTGTCGTGAATGCGGTAAAAGGAGCGAGCGGAATCATCATCCAGTTCCCTTTTTACGCGGGAATCATGGGAATGATGACAGCATCCGGCCTTGCAGCGGTCATGTCGGAGGGCTTCGTAGCGATTTCCAATGAATTCACATTCCCGTTCTTCACATTCCTGAGCGCCGGTCTTGTCAACTTCTTTGTACCTTCAGGCGGGGGACAGTGGGCGGTCCAGGCGCCAGTCATGCTGGACGCAGCACAAACACTCGGAGTTTCCATCCCGAAAACGGCAATGGCCGTGGCCTGGGGCGATGCATGGACCAACCTGATCCAGCCATTCTGGGCACTGCCAGCACTGGCGATTGCCGGACTCAAGGCAAAAGACATCATGGGATACTGTGTCCTTATGCTAGTTGTTTCAGGGGTTATCATCTCGGTTGGAATGCTGTTTTTCTAGAGGTTTTTTTAAAGAAGAGGAGCAGATTGCTTCTCTTTTTTATTGAAAAAAACAAATAAAAAACTGGACAGCAGCGCCGTCCAGTTCTGTTTATTACATCTTTTCGAATGTATCACAAATAGTTTCACGTTCATTTACTGCTTGTTTTCCAGAGTTCGCTACTACAAGGATCGAATCAGCGACACATTGATCGCCCTCAGCCCAATATTTACAGTTTTCTACTTCGCACTTAACTTCGATTTTCATGTAGGCCACCTCCTTAAAAGGTTTTGATAATCAATACCCGCTTTGGTGTTGGGCTAATCCTAAAGAATGATTTTCCATGCTAAACCTACTTCCAAGACCCTGCTAACCTTGCACTTTCAAAGGAGAATATTTATACTTATAAAGTTATAATGAAGATAGAAAAGCGACAGCGATTTGGTCAGTACCGGCAAAGCGCTGAAGCTGGATAAGAGAAGGGCGTGTTAACGGTGTCTAGTAAACCCGCTGATCAGATTCCTGTCAAGGTGACGGTTAAAACGGCAATTTACAGTGGCAAAGAGAAGGAAACTTTTGAATTGACCACTTTTGGCCGATACTATAAAAAGGCGAACAGCTCTTACCTCCAATATGATGAAGTGATGGAGGAAGGGGATGTCCATACAACAGTAAAAATATCAGGGGACGAAGTGCTGATCATGCGCAGCGGCGCGATCAAGATGAGGCTTCATTTTCTGCTGAATAAAAAAACTCCGGGTAATTATAAGACCCAATATGGGCTGCTCGAGACCTCGGCGCTCACAAAGCGGCTCGACACGAATTTTAACGAGACAAAGCAGGAGGGCCATGTGGACTTGCTGTATGATATGGCAATCCAGGGCGCGAATGCAGGTACATACCATTTAACGATCAATTATAAGGAGGAAGGCAAATGAATATAGTTGAACAGGTCCAATTGAAGCTGAAGGAAGAAATTAAGCAGGCGATCATCAAAGCTGGTCTTGCTGAGGAAGCCCAAATTCCGGCCGTTATTTTAGAGACGCCTAAGGAAAAAGCACATGGGGATTACTCAACGAATATGGCGATGCAGCTTGCGCGTGTTGCGAAAAAGGCCCCTCGCCAGATTGCAGAGCAGTTGATCGAGAACTTTGATAAAAGCAAGGCATCCATCGAGAAAATCGAAATCGCAGGTCCAGGGTTCATCAATTTTTATATGGATAACAGCTATTTGACTGACTTGATTCCGGCAATCCTTGAAGCAGGAGACAAATATGGTGAATCAAAGGTAGGAAATGGACAGAAGATCCAGGTCGAGTTCGTTTCTGCCAACCCTACCGGTGACCTTCACCTGGGACATGCACGTGGAGCAGCTGTCGGCGATTCATTGTGCAATGTGCTTGCCAAGGCGGGTTATGACGTGTCACGCGAGTACTATATCAATGACGCTGGTAACCAGATCAATAATCTGGCGCTTTCTGTTGAGGCTCGCTACTTCCAGGCGCTTGGCATGGACAAGCCGATGCCTGAGGATGGCTACCATGGTGCAGATATCATCGGAATCGGAAAAACCCTCGCTGAGGAGTTCGGTGATAAGTATGTGAATGTTCCCGACCAGGAACGCTTTGATGCTTTCCGTGAGTACGGCCTGAAATATGAAATGGAAAAGCTTAAGCAGGATCTTGAGAACTTCCGTGTTAAGTTCGATGTTTGGTACTCAGAAACTTCTCTATATCAAAATGGAAAAATCGATGTGGCGCTTGATGCGCTGCGTTCAAATGGCCATATCTATGAAGAGGATGGAGCGACATGGTTCCGTTCGTCAGAGTTGGGCGATGACAAGGACCGGGTGCTGATCAAGCAGGATGGCTCATACACGTACCTCTTGCCGGATATTGCTTACCATAAGGACAAGCTTGAGCGCGGCTTTGAAAAGCTGATCAACATCTGGGGAGCGGACCACCATGGTTATATCCCTCGTATGAAGGCAGCGATCGAGGCGCTTGGCTATGATCGTGAGGCGCTTGAAGTTGAAATCATCCAGCTCGTCCATCTGTACAAGAATGGCGAGAAGATGAAGATGAGCAAGCGTACAGGCAAGGCTGTCACAATGCGCGACCTGATCGATGAAGTAGGTTTGGATGCAGTCCGTTACTTTTTTGCGATGAGAAGCGCTGACACTCATATGGACTTCGACCTTGACTTGGCCGTTTCCCAGTCCAATGAAAACCCAGTGTTCTACGCACAGTATGCACATGCCCGCATCAACAGCATCCTGCGTTCTGCTGCAGAGCAAGGTTTGATTTTTGACATTGAGGCAGACTTCAAGCACATTCAGTCAGAGAAGGAAATCGACCTGCTGAAAAAGCTAGGCGAATTCCCGCTGGCCGTTGCCGAAGCAGCACAGAAGCGCATGCCGCACCGAATCTCCAACTACATTTTCGAACTGGCATCCGTATTCCACAGCTTCTACAACGCAGAAAAAGTACTGGATCTGGAGAATAAAGAAAGAACAGTGGCCCGCCTGTCACTGATCAAGACAGCGCAGATCACATTGAAGAATGCACTTGAATTAATTGGGGTATCTGCTCCGGAGAAGATGTAATATGTAAAATGAAGAGACCCAGCCGCTGATGGCTGGGTCTCATTTTCAGTTGGAAAAAATACAGTGAGATTTCCAATTCGCTATATAAAATCGATTCTCGCTATAAAAACGATTTTTTCGCTATATAAATAAAATTTCCGCTTTAAGATTGATTTTTGTGCTATAAAAAATGGATTTATAGCAGCTATTTAAGTTTTCCACTCCAAAACAGCTCCGCCGATCCGCTTCACTCCGCGGATTTTGGCCAAATCTTCGACCAGCTTTAGCGCTGCTTTGTCTTTTTCCTTTGCTTCAATCATGAAATCAACGTCCTGGCCGATGCCCCGAAGTATTTCAATCAATGGCAGGATAAATTCTGGATCAACATAATCGGCGTGTGATCGATACGCTTTTTCGGATTTAGGGGAGGAGATATGGATCTTAGGCTTCATTCCCGTCCGTTCCCAGGTTGCAAAGCCGGCAGGTAGCAGGTTTTCCAGGGACTCTTCACAGAGATTCGCCATATGGTGATGATAATCGAACATGAAGGCTACATCTTCTTTTATGCAGGCTCCCAGTGTTTCTTCCGAATTATAGGTTTTATCATCATTTTCAAGCGTGGTGATTTTTTTGATATGGGCTGGCAGCTTTGCGAAGTTTTCATGAAAACGCAAAATCGTCTCTTCTTTGTTGCCATATGCCCCGCCAATATGGATGTTGATCAGTGCGTTATTTTCCAGTCCCATCGCTTTGAGCATTCCGTAGTGATATTCCATATCGATGATGGCATTTGCTGTCACTTCCTCTCTCGGTGAAGTGAACAGCGTGTATTGGTTTGGGTGAAAACTGGTGCGTATCCCATGTTTTTTTACCAATGCGCCGATTTCCAGCCATTTGTCGCGGAAGGGCGTGACATAGTCCCACTTGACCTCAGGGTGAGTCGCAAGCGGTGCGATCGAACTTGAGAATCGATACAGGGGAATATCATGGGCGATATTATAATGAATCATTCTTTCTGTGTTCACAAGGTTCTGATAGGTTACCGACAGCAGCTTTTCATGCCGTTCTTCCTTTGGCAGCTGCCCGTAACGAGCAAATGTAAGTGCCTTGGATGGAGATGCATCCCACAGGCTGATGGCGGTGGATACATAGCCCAACCGAATAATCATAGGTACACTCCTTTGTTGCCTTCTCTTTTATAAAAAGTAAGATATTGTACTCGCGGCTTTTTCCTTCAGCAGGGCACGGTTGAAGTCATCTAAGGCAGCCTTCCTTGAGTTCATGATGTCTTCTGTCATGATCCGCTTCACTTTTTTTATAAAATCACCATCATAAATCAGACAGTTCAATTCATAATTTAAGAACATGCTTCTTTTATCGAAATTGGCCGTGCCAATGTCACAAACCTCATCATCCACCATCAGGACCTTTGCATGGTAAAAGCCATTTAAATACTGGTAGACTTCTGCTCCATCTTTGATCAAAGTCCTCAGGTAAGGATATGATGCTTCTTTGACAAGGACATGGTCGGAAACGAGCGGGACGAGAACCGTAACTGAAACACCTCTTGTGATCGCATTTCTCAATAAATTGAATACTCTCTTACTCGGGATGAAGTAGGGTGTCCCGATAAAAATGGAGGCCTTTGCCTTGCTGATCAGATCAGACATCATTTCCTCCAGCAGGATGCCTTCAGTTGGAACGAGCTGTTGACGAATCTTCCCTTTTTCGAGAGCAGGGAAGTAGGCTTTGTTTTGCAGCAAATTGACTTTGGCAGCAGCATGCCAATCCTCGAGGAATTCTGATTGAAGGTCAGCGACCCCTTCTCCGGTCATTTTCAAATGGTAATCTCGCCATGGCGACAGCTTTGGATCCTGATTATTATATTCTTTCCCGATATTGAAGCCGCCGAGATAAGCGATTTGACCGTCAATCACAGTGATCTTCCTGTGGTTACGCACCTGCGAAGAATAAAAAAGGAAAGGCAGTTTGGGCATTTGCGAAAAGGCGAATTCAATTCCAGCAGACTTCAGGGAATTGATCGTTTTACGCTTCAATCCGCTCCCGACCCAGTCGATCAAGAGCCTGACCTCAACCCCGTCCTTAGCTTTTTCTTTTAAAATAGATAAGAATTCCTGGCTGATTTTATCATCCTGGACGATGTAAAACAAAATGTGAATGTGCTGTTTTGCTTTTTTCAATTCGGAAAAAAGGTCGTCGAACAATTTAGGACCTTCAGCAAAAATGGCAAGATTGCTTTCCCTGATTGGCAGCGTATTTGTTTTGGCATTTGCCAGATGCTTTTTCCTGCCAAGCAGGAAGTCCGTATAGATCCATAGGGCAAGCCCGGCTATTATTGCAAGCAAGATCCATCCAAAATTCATAGCAATTCGGCTCCCTTTAAAAGTATTTTCTTTATTTTTGCCGAAATTGCTTCATATATGTTAAGTTTCCTTTAAAAGAGGAAGTATAAACAATTTTCAGAAATGAAAGGAAATGAGTTGACTGAATGCTCATTCATTATATAATGTAGTTAAAGGTATATTCAGAAAATTTATTTGGTTAGAAATTTTCGTCCAAAAATAGCATCGAAAGGGGTAAATGATTTTATGAACGGTTTGCTATGGATTAATCTTATTGCGTTCTTACTTGTAACCGCTTACGCCATCAGCTTGTTTGTTTATGTCGTTAAGACGAGAATCGAGTACATCAAGCTCGGCAAGAAATCTGAGTTTGATGATGATATCAAGGATCGCTGGAGGAGAATTCTTGTCCATGTCTTTGGCCAAAAAAGGCTTTTGAAGGACAAGAAAAGCGGTGCGATTCACGTTATGTTTTTTTATGGCTTCCTTCTTGTCCAGTTTGGGGCAATAGACTTCATCTGGAAGGGGATTAAACCTGGCTCTCATTTGCCGCTAGGACCGCTATATCCAGGCTTCACATTTTTTCAGGAAATCGTTACGCTGACGATTCTTGTAGCAGTAGTTTGGGCTTTTTACCGTCGTTATGTAGAAAAGCTTGTCCGTCTGAAGCGCGGCTTTAAAAATGGGCTTGTCCTCCTGTTCATCGGCGGATTGATGCTTTCCGTATTGCTTGGAAACGGTATGAGCATGATCTGGCACGGCCATGAAGGAACATGGACTGAACCAGTGGCATCCCTCATCGCATCAGCTTTCAGCGGAATTCCAGAAGCAGCTGCCATCACGATTTTCTATATCGCATGGTGGATTCACTTGCTGTTCCTGCTTGCGTTCCTTGTGTACGTACCGCAATCCAAGCATGCTCACTTGATTGCCGGACCAGCCAATGTTTATTTGACAAGGGTTGATTCACCAGGAAAAATTACAAAGATTGACTTTGAAGATGAAACACAGGAAACATTCGGTGCTGGAAAGATTACCGACTTCAATTATGAACAAATGATCGACTTTTACGCATGTGTAGAATGTGGACGCTGTACGAATATGTGTCCGGCAACAGGCACTGGAAAAATGCTGTCGCCAATGGACCTGATCGTCAAGCTGCGTGACCATTTGACACTTACAGGTGCGGCTGTCACTTCCAAACAGCCTTGGGTGCCAACTTTCGCATTCTCTAATACAAAAGGCAACCAGATCGCATTATCAGCTGCCGGCCAGGGTGCAAATGAAGCTGCAGCTGGCCTTGCATACAGCCCAAGCATGATCGGCGATGTCATTACAGAAGAAGAAATCTGGGCATGTACAACTTGCCGTAACTGTGAAGATCAGTGTCCGGTAATGAACGAACACGTGGATAAAATCATCGACCTCCGTCGTTACCTTGTTTTGACTGAAGGGAAGTTGGACGCTGATGCACAGCGCGCGATGACGAATATCGAGCGCCAGGGCAACCCATGGGGCTTGAACCGTAAGGAAAAGGAAAACTGGCGCGAGCTGCGTGACGATGTTGTCATTCCTACGGTAAAAGAAATGAAAAAGGCAGACGAAGAATTCGAATACTTATTCTGGGTTGGCGCGATGGGTTCATTTGATAACCGCAGCCAGAAGATCGCTCTTTCGTTCGCTAAGCTATTGAACGAAGCAGGCATCAAGTTCGCCATCCTTGGAAACAAGGAAAAGAACTCCGGCGATACACCACGCCGCCTTGGCAACGAGTTCTTGTTCCAGGAGCTTGCGACAAAGAATATCGAAGAGTTCGAAAAAAATGAAGTGAAGAAGATCGTGACGATCGACCCTCACGCATACAATATCTTTAAGAACGAGTATCCTGATTTCGGCTTTGAAGGTGAGGTTTACCACCACACTGAGCTTCTAGCGCAACTAGTGAAAGAAGGAAGGCTGACTCCAAAGCATGCAGTGAACGAAACGATCACTTTCCACGATTCCTGCTACCTTGGACGCTATAACGAGGTATATGACGCACCGCGTGACATCCTCAAGGCGATTCCAGGTGTGGACCTGAAGGAAATGGAACGCAACCGCGATACAGCAATGTGCTGTGGTGCTGGCGGCGGCTTGATGTGGATGGAAGAAGAAACAGGACACAGAATCAATGTATCACGTACAGAACAAGCACTTGCAGTAAACCCATCCGTCATCAGTTCCGGATGTCCATACTGCCTGACAATGCTCTCTGACGGAACGAAAGCGAAAGAAGTGGAAGAAAACGTCGATACACTAGACGTAGCAGAACTTCTTGAAAAATCCGTTTTTGGTGAAATCAAACCGCTTGTTTCTTAATGCAAATTAATACTTAAAACATGAATAGTAGAAGTTGACTCACAGTGAAAATTCGACATAAGACAGAATTTTTAGCAAAGTGTTTCAATTTCTACTATTTTTAAAGTAAAATGAATAATATGATAAAGCGCTTACATTAACCTTCGGCAACAAATCACCTTAGAACCTCACCTAAACAAGCATACGCTAATTTTTTTGGACCAGTTTCGAGCGAGCGTTCAGTCACTCATGAAAGCTGGATTGAGTTTTATTTTTTTCATTATCAAAAATTAATAGATTGAAAGGGAGAGATGGCAATGGGCAGAGCAGTCATTTTAGCAGGGGCAAGAACACCAATCGGCAAGATGGGAGGAGCACTCAGCAGCTTTACAGCAAGCCAGCTTGGCGGCATCGCCATTAAAGAAGCCTTGTCCCGTGCGGAAGTAAAACCTGAGGAAGTCGGAGAAGTCATTCTCGGAACCGTCCTTCAGGGAGGCCAGGGACAGCTTCCTTCACGCCAGGCAGCAAAGGCAGCAGGCATTCCATGGGAAGTAAAGACAGAAACCATCAACAAAGTGTGTGCTTCCGGTATGCGCAGCTTGACACTTGGCGACCTGATGATCCGTGCAGGAGAAGAAGAAGTCATTGTAGCGGGCGGAATGGAGTCCATGAGCAATGCACCATATATTTTGCCAAAAGCACGCTGGGGATTGAGGATGGGCGATGGCCAGGTGAAGGACTTGATGGTCCATGACGGACTCACTTGCAGTTTTAAAGGAGTACACATGGGCACATACGGAAATGAAGTCGCGAAAGAATATGAAATCAGCCGCGAGGAACAGGATGAGTGGTCATACCGAAGCCACCAGAGAGCGATCGAAGCAATTGAATCTGGAAAGCTTGCTGAAGAGATCGTCCCGGTTGAAGTACCGCAGCGAAAGGGAGACCCGATCCTTGTACAGCATGATGAAGCGCCGAGGAAGGATACTTCCCTGGAAAAGCTGGCAAAACTCGGTCCTGTATTTAATTCCGATGGGACGATTACGGCCGGAAACGCACCAGGCGTCAATGATGGTGCGGCTGCCCTCGTGTTGATGAGCGAAGAACGTGCTCAGCGTGAAGGCAGGAATCCGCAGGCAGTCATCCTTGCACATGCAGCCATCGCTACTGAAGCAAAGGATTTCCCGAAAACTCCAGGGATTGTCATTAATGAATTGCTGAAGAAAACAGGAAAATCCCTAGAGGAAATCGATCTTTTCGAAATCAATGAAGCATTTGCTGCTGTCGCATTGACAAGCGGCCGTATCGCAAACCTCGATCCGGAAAAAATCAATGTGAACGGCGGTGCGGTCGCCCTTGGACACCCAATCGGAGCAAGCGGGGCGCGCATCATCCTGACTTTGATGCACGAACTGAAGCGCCGTGGCGGCGGGGTCGGCATTGCGGCCATCTGCTCAGGCGGAGGCCAGGGCGACGCAGTGATGATCGAGGTTCCTAAGCAATAAGAGTTTTGAAATAGACAGGAGGGCAGGAATGCTTGCCCTCCGTTGAAATGATCTTATAGGAGGAAAACCAATGAGTGTGAAAACAATTATGGTAATCGGTGCTGGACAAATGGGTTCAGGCATTGCACAAGTATGCGCGCAGGCAGGATATGATGTGTTCTTGAATGACCTTAAGCCAGAGTTTGTTGAACGAGGATTGGCTGGCATCAAGAAGAACCTTAACCGACAGGTGGACAAAGGCAGGATGACCACCGAGCAGCTTGATGAAGTTGTCAGCAGAATCACTTCTTCCACAGACCTTCAGGATGCAAAGAAAGTAGACCTTGTCATTGAAGCTGCTGTCGAGAACATGGATATCAAGGCGAAGATCTTTGCTCAGCTTGATGAAATTGCACCTGAACATGCGATCCTTGCTTCCAATACATCATCATTGCCAATCACTGAAATCGCGGCAGCGACAAAGCGTCCGGAAAAAGTAATCGGCATGCATTTCATGAATCCTGTGCCTGTCATGAAGCTAGTCGAAATCATCCGTGGTCTGGCGACGGCTGATGAAGTCTATCAAACAATCGAAGACATCACTAAGACATTGGAAAAAGTCCCTGTCGAGGTTAATGACTTCCCAGGCTTTGTTTCAAACCGAATCCTGATGCCGATGATCAATGAAGCAATTTACACACTGTATGAGGGTGTCGCCACGAAGGAAGCAATCGACGAAGTCATGAAACTTGGCATGAACCACCCGATGGGACCGCTTACCCTGGCCGATTTCATCGGTCTGGATACTTGCCTTTATATCATGGAAACACTCCACGAAGGCTTTGGCGATGACAAATACCGCCCTTGCCCACTGTTAAGGAAATATGTAAAAGCAGGCTGGTTAGGCAAAAAATCAGGCCGCGGCTTCTATACCTACGAGTAATGATCATTCGTGAATCCGTCCATACATAAATGATTGTCTGGACGTGGGGAGGGTTAAAAATGAATCTAAGATTTACAGAAGAGCAGGAAATGATGCGCAAAATGGTGCGGGACTTCGCGCAAACCGAGATCGCTCCATTTGTTGAAAAAATGGAAGAGGGCGAGTTTCCGAGGGAGATTTTAAGGAAGATGGGCGAGCTAGGCCTGATGGGAATCCCGGTTCCTGAAGAATATGGCGGGTCGGAGATGGATTTCATCTCCTATATCATCGCCATCCACGAAATTTCCAAAGTCAGCGCCACGGTTGGCGTCATCTTGTCCGTTCATACTTCCGTCGGCACGAATCCGATCTTGTATTTTGGCACAGAAGAGCAGAAGAAAAAATATGTGCCTAAGCTTGCTGCAGGCAAGTATCTTGGCGCATTCTGCCTGACAGAGCCAAGCGCCGGTTCGGATGCTGCCAGCCTGAAAACAAGGGCGGTCAAGAAGGATGGACACTATGTGTTGAACGGCTCCAAGGTGTTCATCACAAACGGCGGAGAAGCTGATGTGTATATTGTGTTCGCTTCTACTAATCCAGAAGCTGGACCTAAAGGTGTTTCCGCTTTTATCGTTGAAAAAGATACCCCGGGCTTCATCGTCGGCAAAGATGAGCACAAGATGGGACTTTACGGCTCACGTACTGTCCAATTGACATTCGAAGACATGAAGATACCGGAAGAAAACCTGCTTGGCCAGGAAGGCGAAGGATTCAAGATCGCGATGAGCAACCTTGACTCCGGACGAATCGGTATTGCGGCACAAGCTCTTGGAATTGCAGAGGCTGCACTTGAAGCGGCGACTGCCTATGCAAAAGAAAGAGTCCAGTTCGGCAAGCCAATAGCCGCCCAGCAAGGAGTCGGCTTCAAGCTTGCGGACATGGCAACATCGGTCGAAGCTGCAAAACTATTAATCTATCGCGCTGCGCAATTACGCTCAGAAGGACAAAAATGCGGAAACGAAGCCTCCATGGCAAAGCTGTTCACATCACGCACAGCAGTAGAAGTCACCACAGAAGCCATCCAGGTCTTCGGCGGCTACGGTTACACAAAAGACTACCCAGTCGAACGCTACTTCCGCGACGCCAAAGTAACCGAAATTTACGAAGGCACTAGTGAGATTCAGAAGATTGTTATTAGTAAGCAGTTATAAGTCCGGTATTATGACAGGTTTGGCGGTAAAAGCCGAAATGCTTTCAAGAAAAGCCTGGAATCGTGACAGGTTTGGAAGAGAAAGCCGAAAAGCTGTCAAGAAAAGCCTGGAATCGTGACAGGTTTGGCAGAGAAAGCCGAAAAGCTGTCAAGAAAAGCTCGGAATCGTGACAGGTTTGATAGTGAAATCTGAAAAGCTGTCAAGAAAAGCCTGGAATCGTGACAGGTTTGGCAGTGAAAGCAGAAAAGCTGTCAAGAAAAGCCCGGAATCGTGACAGGTTTGGCGGTAAAAGCCGAAATGCTGTCAAGAAAACTCTGTAATCAGCAAGTTAAATGTAACAGCTACCTATATAAACTAATCCAACAGTAACGGAGGAAACAAAAATGAATTTTCGATTATCCGAAGAACATGAAATGATCCGAAAAATGGTCCGTGATTTTGCGAGGAATGAAGTGGCTCCGACAGCTGCTGAGCGTGACGAAGAGGAACGTTTTGACCGCGAGATTTTTGACAAGATGGCGGAGCTGGGCTTGACTGGTATCCCTTGGCCTGAAGAGTATGGCGGAATTGGCTCTGATTATCTTGCATACTGCATCGCAGTTGAGGAACTTTCCCGTGTTTGTGCGTCCACAGGCGTTATGCTTTCAGCACACACATCTCTAGCTGGCTGGCCGATCTTCAAGTTCGGAAACGAAGAGCAGAAGCAAAAGTACCTGCGTCCAATGGCTGAAGGAAAGAGCATCGGCGCATACGGTTTGACTGAGCCGGGCAGCGGTTCAGATGCAGGTGCGATGAGAACGACGGCAAAAGAAGACGGCGACCACTATGTGCTTAACGGATCAAAAATCTTCATCACAAACGGTGGCGTAGCGGATATCTATGTTGTATTTGCATTGACTGATCCGTCCAGCAAGCATAAGGGAACGACAGCATTCATCGTGGAAAGCAATTTCCCTGGATTCTCTGTCGGCAAGAAGGAGAAAAAGCTCGGCATCCGTTCATCTCCTACAACGGAAATCATTTTTGAAGACTGCCGCGTGCCAAAGGAAAACATCCTTGGCGAAGTGGGCGAAGGCTTCAAAGTCGCGATGATGACACTTGATGGCGGCCGTAACGGTATTGCTGCCCAGGCGGTTGGTATCGCACAGGGAGCGCTTGATGCTGCAGTTGATTACGCGAAAGAGCGCCAGCAATTTGGCAAGCCAATCGCGGCGAACCAGGGAATCGGCTTCAAGTTAGCTGATATGGCTACATCTGTTGAAGCTTCGAGACTACTAACCTACCAGGCTGCATGGCTTGAGTCTGAAGGTCTTCCATACGGCAAGGAGTCCGCAATGTCCAAATTGTTTGCCGGCGACACAGCGATGAAGGTGACGACTGAAGCTGTCCAGGTATTCGGCGGCTACGGCTACACGAAGGATTATCCAGTCGAACGTTTCATGCGCGACGCGAAAATCACGCAAATCTATGAAGGAACACAGGAAATCCAGCGTCTCGTAATCTCAAGGATGCTGACGAAATAATAAGGCGGGTAGATGTTGATGAAAAAGCGAGAAGTGCAGGCGTCGGTAAAAGATGAGCGACTTGTGAAAAAAAGGCGCGACCAGATGATCAAAGGGGCCGTTACCCTTTTCAAGCAGAAGGGCTTCCACCGCACGACTACCAGAGAGATTGCCCGGGCTTCAGGCTTTAGCATCGGCACCCTTTATGAATATATCCGCACGAAGGAAGATGTGCTCTATCTTGTCTGTGACAGCATCTATGACGAGGTTCGCGACCGCCTTCAGGAAAACCTCGACACGAATCAGGGGACGCTCGAGAGCCTGAAGGTCGGGATTGCCAATTACTTCAAGGTCATGGACGATCTGCAGGATGAAGTACTCGTCATGTACCAGGAGGTAAAGTCGCTGACAAAAGATGCCCTTCCTTACGTGCTGAAAAAAGAAATCGAGATGGTGGGGATGTTCGAGGATGTGATCCAGCGCTGCGTCGAAAATGGCGAACTTGACCTGGATGAACAACACGTCAAAATCATCGCCCATGATATTTTCGTCCAGGGGCAGATGTGGGGATTCCGCCGCTGGGCACTGCAAAAGCTTTACACTCTCGAGGAGTATACAGAGCTTCAGACAGAACTGCTTTTCAAGGGAATCAAGGGGTCGGAAATGAAATTAGGAACAGGGGGAACAAAATGAGTATGCAGGAAATGTATCAACCAAAGAACCATATTCGCTTTGTGACAGCTTCAAGTTTGTTTGACGGCCATGATGCCTCAATCAATATTATGCGCAGGATCATCCAGTCAATGGGCGGCGAGGTCATCCATCTTGGCCACAATCGCTCTGTTGAGGAGGTCGTCAATGCCGCAATCCAGGAAGATGCACAGGGAATAGCGATTTCTTCCTATCAGGGCGGGCACGTCGAATATTTCAAGTATATGTATGACTTGCTGAAGGAAAAAGGCGCTTCCCATATCCGCATTTACGGCGGTGGAGGCGGCGTTATCATTCCTCGGGAAATAAAGGAGCTTCATGAATACGGTATCGCCCGGATTTTTTCACCGGAAGACGGCCGGAAGTATGGCCTTAACGGCATGATCCAGCAGATGATCAAGGAGTGTGATTTCCCGACAGTCACTCCAGAAGGCGTCGAGGAAATCGAGAAGCTTGAAACAGGTGACCCGAATGCGGTTGCCAAGCTGATCACACTTGCCGAGCAGCATGTCGGTTCGGAAAAAGAAACAGCCGCCGCTGTGGAAAGCTTGATGGAAAAAGTAAAGACGATGTCCAAAGCGGTTCCTGTCGTCGGTATCACGGGTACAGGCGGTGCCGGAAAAAGCTCTTTGACAGATGAACTGATCAGGAGGTTCATCAATGAAATCCCTGAAAAGCGGGTAGCGATTTTGTCAGTAGATCCGACAAAACAAAAAACAGGCGGCGCACTTCTAGGCGACCGCATCCGCATGAACGCAATTTTCTCTCCACGCGTTTATATGCGCAGCCTTGCGACAAGACAGTCCAGGTCCGAACTGTCGCTGGCAATTAAAGATGCGATTGATGTTGTCAAAGCAGCCGGCTTCGATCTGGTCATCGTCGAAACTAGCGGGATCGGACAGGGCAATGCGGGAATCACCGATGTTTGCGATGTTTCTATGTATGTGATGACAAGCGAATTCGGTGCACCGTCACAGCTTGAGAAAATAGACATGATCGATTATGCAGACCTGATCGTCATCAATAAATTCGAGCGAAAAGGCTCTGAGGACGCCAAGCGCCAGGTCCAGAAGCAGTACCAGCGCAGTCATCTCCTATGGGACAAAGACCTTGATGACATGCCTGTTTACGGCACAATTGCCAGCCAGTTCAATGACCCTGGCACGAATGCGCTGTTTGCTGCGCTTGTCAATACAATCAATGAAAAAGCAGGGACGAATTGGACGACATCTTTTTCTACCAATGCGGTAGTCGAAAAGCAGAATGTCATCATCCCGAACGACCGCCGTTACTACCTACGTGAGATTTCGGAAACGGTACGGAGCTACCATAAGCACGCGGCAGAGCAGGCAGACCTTGCCCGCAGATTATTCCAGATTGAAGGTACAATCGAAGCGGTAAAAGAAAGAGAAACAAACAGCGAAGTAATTTCCTCTCTTCAGGTATTGAAGGGAGAAGTAGAGAAGAAGCTGACTCCTGAATCCAAATATATTCTCGAAAATTGGCAATCCCTCAAGGAGAAGTACAGTGCTGACCAGTTCGTGACGAAGATCCGCGACAAGGAAATTGTCACCGAGCTAAGGACAAAGAGCCTTTCAGGTTTGAGTATCCCTAAAGTGGCATTGCCGAAGTACAAGGATTACGGTGAAATTTTGCGCTGGGTATACCTTGAGAACGTACCGGGAAGCTTCCCGTATACAGCGGGCGTATTCCCGTTCAAGCGTGAAGGTGAGGATCCAAAGCGCCAGTTTGCTGGTGAAGGGACACCTGAACGGACGAACCGCCGATTCCATTACTTGTCGAAGGACGACAATGCGAAGCGATTGAGCACAGCTTTTGACTCCGTTACTTTGTACGGAGAAGACCCTGATTACCGTCCAGATATTTACGGTAAAGTTGGCGAGAGCGGAGTCAGCGTTTGTTCGCTTGAAGATATGAAAAAGCTTTATGCAGGATTTGACCTTTGCCATCCATCAACATCTGTGTCGATGACGATCAACGGACCGGCACCGATCATCCTGGCCATGTTCATGAACACAGCGATTGAACAGCAGGTAGAAAAGAAAGAACAAGAGCTTGGCCGCAAGCTGAATGATGAAGAGTTTGCACAAGTGAGGGAAATGACGCTTCAGACAGTTCGCGGAACAGTGCAGGCAGATATTTTAAAAGAGGACCAGGGACAGAATACTTGTATCTTCTCTACTGAATTCGCTCTGAGAATGATGGGCGACATCCAGCAGTATTTTATCGATGAGAAGGTCCGGAACTACTATTCTGTTTCAATTTCCGGCTATCATATTGCCGAAGCAGGCGCGAACCCGATTTCCCAGCTGGCCTTCACGCTGTCAAATGGCTTCACATATGTTGAATACTATTTGAGCAGAGGCATGAAAATCGATGACTTTGCACCGAACCTGAGCTTCTTCTTCTCAAACGGCCTTGATCCTGAGTATTCCGTGATCGGCCGCGTTGCCCGCCGCATCTGGGCAACTGTCATGAAGAACAAATACGGCGCAAATGAGCGAAGCCAGAAGCTGAAGTATCATATCCAGACATCCGGCCGTTCACTTCACGCACAGGAAATTGACTTCAATGATATCCGTACGACGCTTCAGGCATTGATGGCTTTGCATGATAACTGCAACTCGCTTCATACAAATGCTTATGACGAAGCAATCACCACGCCGACGGAGGAATCAGTCCGACGCGCGATGGCGATCCAGATGATCATCACGAAGGAGCACGGATTGACGAAAAATGAGAATCCGCTGCAAGGTGCGTTCATCATTGAAGAGCTGACTGATCTGGTTGAGGAAGCAGTCCTTCAGGAATTCGAACGGATCAATGACCGTGGAGGCGTACTCGGCGCAATGGAAACACAGTATCAGCGCGGCAAAATCCAGGATGAATCGATGTACTATGAGATGAAGAAGCATTCAGGGGAACTGCCGATCATCGGTGTGAACACCTACCTGAATCCAAACCCTCCATCCGAGGAAGAAATCGACAAGATGGAACTTGCTCGTGCAACGAAAGAGGAAAAAGAAACGCAGATTCAGAACCTTGAAGCCTTCAAGGGTAAAAACAAGGATCAATCCGAAGAAGCGCTCAATCGCCTGAAGGAAACGGCAGTCAGCGGTGGCAATATTTTTGCAGAGCTGATGGAAACGGTGAAGTACGCGAGCCTTGGCCAAATTACCCGCGCACTATATGAAGTAGGCGGCCAGTTCCGCAGGAATATGTAAAGCAAGTTGCAGTATGCTGCTTGTTTAAAATTATAAAAGATGGTGTATAAAAGTAGGGCGTGGCATTAGCACTTTTTGCAATGGACCTGTATTGGGCAAGGTGGCTTATAGGAAAACTATGAGCCACCTTGCATTTTGTTCATTCTTTTTCGTAAACTAGCTTTACCTAGTAACAGGGTCCGGCTTTTCACAAGTGCTTCCGGATTTAAGGCGAATTTGGTTCGAATCATAACTTTTAGAGAATTTTTCATATCTTTTGCCAAATAATCTTATATAATCTAGGTATCAGCTAATACATACGACCTACTTCAGGATGTGAAATTTGTGAGATCAGTGTTGTTAACGGCCGGCGCAGCCATAGCAATTGCAGCCATGTATTATCTCTACCAGCGTCAGCTCGGTGCGGTATCATTTTTCATTCTTTCGATTGTCTTCTTTTTCATGGCCTATACCCAGCTGAAAAAGCGAAAAAGTACTGGCAGCAGGAAAGTGGGCAATGAAAGCGAAAAAAGGCAAGAAAACGACAGATAAAACTGGCATAAAGGTTTAGAATTTGTTTATAATGTAGAATATGCATTCTGGGATATTTTCCTTGTTTTCGGAAGCAGGGCCGGGTAAGGCCTGGAATAGAGAAAGGAAGTGCGGAGATTGAGTTTAAGTCAATACTCAAAAGAAGAGCTTCAAGAAATGTCATTGATTGAAGTTGCCTTCGAAATTTTAAAAGAAAAGAAGCAAGCGATCACGTTCCAAGAGATGATGGCTGAAATTAAGAGCATTCTCGAATTGGACGAGGCTGATGTAAATGAAAAAATGGTTCAGTTCTATACAGATATAAACATAGATGGACGTTTCATGTCCCAGGGAGAAGGACGCTGGGGACTTCGCGTCTGGTATCCTGTAGACCAGATTGAAGAAGATAATGTCACGACAGTCAAGCCTAAGAAGAAGAAGTCGAAGAAGGCAGTGGATGAGGATGATCTCGACCTTGACGAATTCGATGAAATCGATGAGGAAGATCTTGATTTTGATGACATCGACGAATTTGATGAAGACGACGATGATGCCCTGGATGATGACGATGAAGATGATGAAGACTTCGATGAGGATCTTGAAGACACTGACGACTTCGACGATGATGATGAGTTGTTAGAAGATGAAGACGAAGATGAAGATCTTCCACTTGAAGATGAAGAGGACGAGGACAAAGAACTGTAATTAACGGCTTGACTTTTAATAGGACCGGCTGTAGAATACTTTTTGGGCTCCTTAAAAAAGGACGATTATGTAAAACAGCTACAAAACGCTCCCCATACTATGTATGCGGGGCGTTTTTTTATTTTGTCCAGAACCCCCCAGACAAACAGGTTTGCATCTTAAACAGCAGGCCGATGAAATCGTTAAAAATTTTTTTAATAAATCAATTAAACAGGTACATATTGTACAAACTGTTTGATGAGGGGGATTATACAAATGGCAAAGTATATTTTTGTAACAGGCGGCGTAGTTTCGTCATTAGGTAAGGGGATTACGGCGGCATCTCTTGGAAGATTGCTGAAAAACAGGGGCATGAACGTAACAATCCAGAAGTTCGACCCATATATCAACGTGGATCCTGGGACAATGAGTCCTTACCAGCACGGTGAAGTTTTCGTTACGGATGATGGTGCGGAAACGGATTTGGACCTTGGCCACTACGAGCGCTTCATCGACATCAATCTTAATAAGTACTCGAACGTGACGACAGGAAAAATCTATTCGACTGTCTTGAAAAAAGAACGCCGCGGTGACTACCTGGGCGGAACTGTACAGGTTATCCCGCATATCACGAATGAAATCAAGGACAAGGTTTTCCGCGCTGGAAAGGAAACTGGTGCAGATGTAGTCATCACTGAAATCGGGGGAACAGTAGGAGATATCGAATCTCTTCCTTTCCTTGAAGCGATCCGCCAGATCAAGAATGATGTTGGCCGCGACAATGTGATGTATGTTCACTGTACACTAGTTCCTTACATTAAGGCAGCCGGAGAAATGAAGACGAAGCCAACCCAGCATAGCGTAAAAGAACTGCGCAGCCTGGGAATCCAGCCAAACATCATCGTTCTTCGTACCGAAATGCCGATCTCGCAGGACATGAAGGACAAGATTGCCCTATTCTGTGATATCGATAAAGATGCGGTAATCGAAGCTACAGATGCTGAAACACTATATTCAATCCCTCTTGCTCTGCAGGAGCAGAAGATGGACCAGCTGGTATGCGACCACTTCAAGCTGAATTGCGGCGAAGCAGACATGACCGAATGGAATGCACTAGTCGAGAAGGTAACGCATCTTTCTGAAAAAACGAAAATTGCCCTAGTTGGTAAATACGTGGAACTTCAGGATGCATACATCTCTGTGGTAGAGTCGCTGAAGCACGCTGGCTATGCATTTGATAGCGATATTGAAATCAAGTGGGTCAACTCTGAGGAAGTAACAGAAGAAAATGTGGTAGAACTGCTCAATGACGTGGATGGAATCCTTGTTCCAGGCGGATTTGGTGACCGCGGGATCGAAGGAAAGATCCTTGCTACCAAGTATGCGCGTGAAAACAAAGTGCCATTCTTCGGAATCTGCCTTGGCATGCAGCTGGCATCTGTAGAATTTGCCCGCCATGTTCTTGGCCTGAAGGATGCTCATTCTGCAGAAATCATGCCAAGCACGCCATACCCGATCATCGACCTTCTTCCAGAACAGAAGGATATCGAAGATCTGGGCGGAACACTTCGTCTTGGACTATATCCATGTAAGCTTGGTGAAGATACGAAAGCATTCGCAGCTTATGGCGATGATTTGATTTACGAACGTCACCGTCACCGCTACGAGTTCAACAATGAATATCGCCAGGCAATGGAAAAAGAAGGATTCATCTTCTCTGGGACAAGCCCGGATGGCCGACTGGTAGAAATCATTGAATTGAAAGACCATCCATGGTTCCTTGCATCCCAGTTCCATCCTGAATTCACATCAAGACCAACACGCCCGCAGCCATTATTCAGGGACTTCATCGAAGCATCAATCAAGTCACGTAAATAATATCGGGATATAAGCGAAAAGCCGGTGAAATCACCGGCTTTTTTAGCTTTTATTTGGATTGCGGATACGTTTTTCCGTGAAGCTTCGTTTTATACTGTTAAGCCAAATTTCCCTGATTAGTACTCCTCTAATATCTCTTCAATCGTGAATTTCAACCCGAAGTAAATGAATAAGGCAACAATTGACGTAGGGTAACCGACTCTGTTGCCCATTTCGTCAGGCAGGAGTCCTTTTTTTAATTTTAAATCAATGTGTACGTCAGCCAGTGAATCGAGACTTTCAGCTTCTTGATTGTCACGGACAGTGGAGATGGCGACAAATGGGATTCCTTTTTCCTGTAGTTCGCGCGCTGCCTCAACAGCCTCTTGATCGTCTGCGTAGCGGCTTACAATCAGGACGCGGTCAGCCGCCTCGAGTTCAATATTCTCTGTTAAAATTGCTGCGGATTGCAATGGTTCCTCTCCATAGACCGCCTCAAGGGCTACCGCCTGCATCTCTTTCGTACCGAAAATATAAACACTGCCCTCACCAGCTGCAGCTTGTGCCAGCAGTCTCGCTCCATCTTCGATTGAAAACTCTTCTTTTTCCTGAAGCCTGTTGAACAAGCCAGCAAGCTGTGTCGAAAACATTTTTAACATAACAGCACCTCCGTTTTTGCCAATACTGATTATAAAGTACTACAATGAGAATGAAAAAGCATCTGTCGAAAAATAAGTTTGAAAATATGGGAGGAATTTCAAGCTTTTTAACGAATTGTGTAAATGGGGATAAGACGAAATGTTTCCTGGACAAATACATTTAACAACATACTACATTTATTAGGGGGAAGAGGCGGCATGAAAGAAAAAATACTTATTGTAGACGACCAGTTTGGCATCAGAATTCTACTTAATGAAGTGCTGCAAAAAGAAGGTTATCAAACATATCAGGCTGCAAATGGCGTCCAGGCCCTGGATATCGTAAAAAAGCATCCACCTGATCTCGTTCTTTTGGACATGAAGATTCCTGGAATGGATGGAATTGAAATTCTAAAAAGAATGAAGGTAATCGATCCGGACATCCGCGTCATCATCATGACCGCTTACGGCGAGCTCGATATGATCCAGGAAGCAATGGATTTAGGGGCGCTGACCCACTTCGCAAAACCATTCGATATCGACGACATCCGGGCAGCAGTAAAGAAATACTCACAAACCGTATCTTAAGTTTTAATATTGATTACATAGAAAGGCCCTCTAGATTATATTTGGGGGCTTTTCTTTTTAAAAGGCAGAAAAAAACAGAGTTTCCAGACTAGTAAAACTATTGGTAGCGCTTGCTTTATAGCATTTTTATGACACTTGCAAAAACAAGGCTAGAACAATGGCATTTCTGATTTTCTTTTGGTATGATACTTATGAATTCCACAGGATCAATCGTTTTGATGAATGCCATCTCGGGTACATAAACAAAAGCAGAGAAGGAAATCCTTTTAAAGGGTAGCATAGTCAAATGACGATTGATCATAACGAAGGAGGAAATGATATGCCTTTAGTTTCAATGACAGAAATGCTTAAAAAAGCGAATGCAGAAGGCTACGCTGTTGGGCAGTTTAACTTAAATAACCTTGAGTTCACTCAAGCGATCCTTCAAGCTGCAGAAGCTGAGAAGTCACCAGTAATCCTTGGTGTTTCTGAAGGTGCTGCACGCTACATGGGCGGCTTCAAGACAGTTGTCAAAATGGTAGAAGGTTTGATGGAGGACTATAAAACTACAGTTCCTGTTGCAATTCACCTTGACCATGGTTCAAGCTTCGATAAGTGTAAAGAAGCAATCGACGCAGGTTTCACATCTGTTATGATCGATGCTTCACACGGTCCTTTCGAAGAGAACGTTGAAATCACTTCAAAAGTGGTAGAATACGCTCATTCAAAAGGTGTTTCTGTAGAAGCTGAATTGGGAGTAGTCGGCGGACAGGAAGATGATGTCGTTGCAGATGGCGTTATCTATGCTGATCCAAAAGAGTGTGAAGAACTAGTTCAACGCACTGGCATCGACTGCCTGGCTCCAGCACTTGGATCTGTTCACGGACCTTACAAAGGTGAACCGAACCTTGGCTTCAAAGAAATGGAAGAGATCAACAAGACTGCAGGAGTACCATTGGTATTGCACGGCGGAACTGGTATCCCTACAAAAGATATCCAGAAAGCTATCTCTTTCGGAACAGCTAAAGTCAACGTAAATACTGAAAACCAAATTGCTTCAGCTAAAGTTGTTCGTCAGGTATTGGCTGAAAAGCCTAACGAGTACGATCCACGTAAATACCTTGGACCAGCTCGCGACGCAATCAAAGAAACTGTAATCGGCAAAATGCGTGAATTCGGTTCTTCTAATAAAGCGTAATAGCAATAAAAATTTGTTATAATTAAACCGCCTTACAATAAGGCGGTTTTTGTCCATTTATATAAGTTTGAAAATTATGTCGACTGGAGGCGTTTACAAATGAAGTTTTTTATCGATACTGCGAATATGGAAGAAATCCGCGAGGCCTATACACTGGGAATTTTATCAGGGGTTACGACAAACCCGTCACTCGTGGCAAAAGAAAAGAATGTAAAATTTGAAGACCGTCTGAAGGAAATCACAGAGTTAGTCCCTGGTTCAGTCAGTGCAGAAGTTATCGCACTGGATGCTGAAGGCATGATCAGAGAAGGGAAAGAGCTTGCAGCAATCGCTCCAAACATCACAATCAAAGTTCCGATGACCCCAGAAGGTTTGAAAGCCGTTTCCGTATTCTCAAAAGAGGGAATCAAGACGAATGTAACATTGGTCTTCAGTGCAAACCAGGCATTGCTAGCAGCAAGAGCGGGAGCTACATACGTTTCACCATTCCTTGGCCGCCTTGATGACATCGGCCATAACGGACTCGACCTGATTTCAACGATTGCCGAAATCTTCACCATCCATGGAATCGACACAGAAATCATCGCCGCGTCCATCAGACACCCACAACACGTAACAGACGCAGCACTAAGAGGAGCACACATCGCAACCGTACCATACAAAGTCATCCAGCAAATGTTCAGCCACCCACTAACAGACAAAGGCATCGAAGCCTTCCTAAAAGACTGGGAATCACGCGGACAGTAAAATTCTATTTTTTAAAAGAATGGGAAAAGCAAAATAGTGTTTCCAAGTCTAGTTGATTGAAGTGGAAGGCGCGCAGACTCCTGCGGGATCAGCGGGACAGGTGAGACCCCGCAAGCGCTTTAGCGCTGAGGAGGCTCACCTCACGCCCCGCGGAAAGCGAAGCGCCTGGAACGGAAATCAACGACAGATTTCGGAGAGTCACTTTTTAAAATGAGGGGTTTAAGATCTCAGCCGCTCAGCGGATAGTGAAAATTAAAAGATTTATACACAGAGGTGGTTTCGGCCGACTGAAACCACCTCCTGTTAGGAAGTTTTACCCAATTTAAACTTTTTTGCATTTTATTACATGAATTTGGGAATATCGTGTAAACTAAAGAAATAGAAAACTCCCGGAATCTGCGTGTTTTTAATGGAAAAATATACCTTGTTGATTTCGGTAAACAAATCTTAGTAGAGCCTATATCGGTCTTAGCTGTAAAAAGTTTGCTTCTCCAGCTTGACCTTAATACATCACGGCTTAGAAGGGAGTCAAAAATGGAAAAGCTTAAGATTGCAGGCGGCTATCCTTTAAAAGGGACTGTACGGGTCAGCGGCGCGAAAAACAGCGCAGTGGCCTTGATCCCAGCAACGATTCTAGCAGAATCGCCTGTGACCATTGAAGGTTTGCCGGATATATCCGACGTTCATATGCTCAAGGACTTAATGGAGGAGATCGGCGGTTCTGTTGAATTCTCGAACAATGAAATGACGGTAGATCCGTCTTCCATGATTTCCATGCCTTTGCCGAATGGAAAAGTGAAAAAGCTGCGAGCTTCATACTATTTAATGGGTGCGATGCTGGGCCGTTTCAAAAAGGCTGTCATCGGACTGCCGGGCGGCTGCCATTTGGGTCCAAGGCCGATTGACCAGCATATAAAAGGATTCGAAGCGCTTGGTGCAAGCGTGACGAACGAACAGGGCGCAATTTACCTTCGTGCCGAGGAGCTTCGCGGTGCGAGGATTTATCTTGACGTTGTCAGCGTAGGGGCGACTATCAACATCATGCTTGCTGCTGTTAGGGCAAAAGGGCGTACCATCATTGAAAATGCGGCAAAAGAGCCGGAAATCATTGATGTAGCGACTTTGCTTACCAATATGGGAGCGAAAATCAAAGGCGCAGGAACGGATGTCATCCGGATTGATGGCGTAGACGAGCTTCACGGCTGCCGCCATACGATCATTCCTGATCGCATCGAGGCTGGCACATACCTGATCCTCGGCGCTGCCATTGGCGATGGTGTGACAATCGATAATGTCATTCCTCAGCATATTGAGTCACTTGTGGCCAAGCTGAAGGAAATGGGCGCTAAAATTGAAGCTAGTGATGAGCAAATTTATATTGCGCCATCTGATCAGTATAAAGCAGTCGATATCAAAACTCTGGTTTACCCTGGCTTCCCGACAGATCTGCAGCAGCCATTCACAGCGCTTTTAACCAGAGCGGAAGGCTCCAGTGTCGTGACAGATACGATTTACGGGGCACGTTTCAAACATATCGACGAACTAAGAAGAATGAATGCCAATATCAAAGTCGAAGGCAGATCGGCGATCATCAGCGGTCCTGTCAAGCTGCAGGGAGCTAAGGTGAAGGCGAGTGACCTCCGGGCCGGAGCAGCGCTTGTCATTGCCGGACTTATGGCAGAGGGCGTCACCGAAATCACCGGTGTCGACCATATCGATCGCGGCTACAGCCACATTGTTGAAAAGCTCAATGGGCTTGGTGCCACAATTTGGCGTGAAGATATGACATCTGAAGAGCAAGAAGAAGTAAAAAAATCATAAAAAGTATAGTACAATAGAAGTTGTACCATACAAATAGTGGTGCTAATGCTTATCTAAAACGTAAAGTAGTATAACCTATTTGATTTTCGGACCGCCAACTGCGGCTGCATCAAAATTTCGCTTCCTAAGCAGTTTCATAGCATGATCAGCCAACGAGGAGAATGCTGATTATGCCAGGGCTGAATACGAAGAGATTGAGAGGTATACCTTTTGGGTGGGCATTAGCGCCTTTCATGATTAGGGGATGATCATATGGAACGTAGCTTAACGATGGAGCTTGTCCGCGTGACAGAGGCGGCTGCGCTTGCTTCAGCACGCTGGATGGGACGAGGTAAAAAAGACGAGGCTGATGATGCTGCAACGTCAGCGATGAGAGATGTGTTTGACACCATCCCGATGAAAGGCACGGTCGTGATCGGTGAAGGTGAAATGGACGAAGCGCCGATGCTGTATATCGGTGAAAAGCTTGGGACAGGCTATGGCCCGCGTCTGGATGTCGCAGTCGATCCTTTGGAAGGAACGAATATCGTAGCGTCCGGCGGCTGGAATGCCCTTGCTGTCCTCGCGGTAGCAGATAACGGCAACCTGCTTCATGCACCTGACATGTACATGGATAAACTGGCGGTAGGTCCTGAAGCGGTAGGAATGGTCGATATCAATGCTTCTGTTCTTGATAACCTGAAGGCAGTGGCGAAAGCGAAGAACAAGGATATTGAAGATGTTGTAGCGACGGTTTTGAACCGCCCTCGCCATGAACATATCATTGCCCAGCTTCGCGATGCCGGAGCGAGGATTAAATTGATCAATGACGGCGATGTAGCAGGCGCCATAAACACGGCATTTGATTTTACGGGCGTGGATATCCTGTTTGGTTCAGGCGGAGCACCTGAGGGTGTCATCGCTGCAGTAGCGTTGAAAAGCCTAGGCGGTGAAATCCAGGGTAAACTGCTTCCGCAAAATGATGCAGAACTTGAGCGCTGCAAAAAAATGGGCATTGATGTCAATAAAGTCCTCCTTATGGAAGATTTCGTCCGCGGTGAAGATGCCATATTCGCAGCAACAGGCGTAACAGACGGCGAGCTGCTAAAAGGAGTTCAGTTCAAAGGCTCTTACGGCTCAACCCACTCAGTGGTCATGCGTGCAAAATCAGGAACAGTCCGCTTCATCGAAGGACAGCACAGCCTGAAGAAAAAGCCGCATCTAGTCATGAAATAATATTTTTTTATAATGAACCGAAAACCCTTACAAATCAGCTCCCTTTGCCGCATTATGTAGGTAAAGGGAGCTGATAAATAAAAAGATTGATTATTTTTCCTGTTTAAGGGTAAAATGAAAATTGTTTTGATACTAGAAAAACAAACCAGTTGTATACCTTCATTAATTCCTTCTTACAACCTTCAAAGGAACTCATTTCTTCTTTTTCCATCCATACGCTGATATTCTTAATACATTTTTTATGGGGGAAATCGAAATATTTTAAGGCGTGGTGACATAATGGAAGTAAATATTTCAAGCTTAGAAAATATGAAATTGAAAGAGCTTTATGAACTCGCAAAAGAATATAAAGTCTCTTACTACAGCAAATTAACGAAAAAAGAACTTATTTTTGCTATTTTAAAAGCGCGTGCAGAACAACAGGGTTACTTTTTCATGGAAGGTGTCCTGGAAATCATCCAGTCTGAAGGCTTTGGTTTCCTGCGCCCGATCAACTACTCGCCAAGCTCTGAGGATATCTATATTTCGGCTTCGCAGATTCGCCGTTTTGATTTAAGGAACGGGGATAAGGTATCGGGGAAAGTCCGTCCTCCTAAAGAGAATGAACGTTATTTCGGCTTGCTTCAGGTAGAGGCTGTCAATGGTGATGACCCTGAATCGGCGAAGGAAAGGGTCCACTTCCCGGGATTGACGCCGCTGTATCCGGATCGCCAGATGAAACTGGAAACGACGCATAACAAAGTTTCGACAAGGATCATGGATGTCCTCGCTCCAGTCGGTTTTGGACAGCGCGGCTTGATCGTTGCTCCGCCAAAGGCTGGTAAAACGATGCTGATCAAAGAAATTGCAAACAGCATTACGACCAACCATCCTGAAGCAGAACTGATTGTGCTATTGATCGATGAGCGTCCGGAAGAGGTAACCGATATCGAACGTTCCGTTGCCGGAGATGTGGTCAGCTCCACTTTTGACGAAGTGCCTGAAAATCACATCAAGGTGGCTGAACTTGTGCTTGAGCGTGCGATGCGCCTTGTTGAACACAAGCGTGACGTAATCATCCTGATGGATAGCATCACTCGTCTTGCCCGTGCCTATAACCTTGTCATCCCGCCAAGCGGACGTACTTTGTCCGGCGGTATCGATCCTGCGGCATTCCATCGTCCGAAGCGCTTTTTCGGTGCTGCCCGTAATATCGAGGAAGGAGGCAGCTTGACAATACTTGCGACTGCGCTTGTTGATACAGGATCACGCATGGATGATGTGATCTATGAGGAATTCAAGGGAACAGGTAACATGGAGCTTCACCTTGATCGTTCACTTGCTGAAAGAAGGATCTTCCCGGCAATCGATATCCGCAGATCTGGAACGCGTAAAGAAGAGCTTCTTATTCCAAAGGATCATCTGGACAAGCTTTGGGCTATCCGCAAATCAATGTCGGATTCACCGGATTTCGCGGAAAAGTTCCTGCGCAAGCTAAGATTGTCCAAGTCGAACGAAGATTTCTTCGCTGTCCTTGGCGAAGAAATGAAAGGCAATAACAAACGTTCTTAGTTCCAGATTCTGGATGTAAAAACTGACTTGAAATATATAGTTGAACTTGTTATAATGATTGCAGTGTGTTTTTCCAATAACGGTATAACCGTTGATTATAACTCTGTTTCGGATATGATTCAGGGCGGAAGGAGATGAAAAGAATGAAATCAGGAATTCATCCAAACTACAAAACAGTTAAGGTGACTTGCGCATGCGGTAACGAATTCGAAACTGGTTCTGTAAAGAACGAGATTCGCGTTGAAACTTGCTCTGAGTGCCACCCATTCTATACTGGACGTCAGAAGTTTGCTGAAGCTGGCGGACGTGTTGACCGCTTCAACAAGAAATACGGTCTTAAAAACAACCAGTAATAGTATTATTAAGAAACCAAACAGGCAAGAAGCTTTGCGACTTGCCTGTTTTTTATTTTGCCTTTTTTGAAGAAATCGGGTACATAAATTTATTTTTGTGAACTTTATTAATGTGTCTGGATTCAGCACTGATTTTTGTTATAATGGAAAAAGCTGAAAAAAGTGTCGAACTTTTAATCAGGCTTTTTTCGTACCTTTATGGCATGAAAAAGCCGTAATTCTACGAAAGCAGCTTTTTGTTTAAACAGCCCGCTCCAGCGCCAACAGCGCATGAGCGATTCATTTTTTCCACTGAGGAAGGAGAGGCAGACCATGTACGTTATGAAACAAAGCGGTTGGATCGAATTGATCTGCGGCAGCATGTTTTCGGGGAAATCCGAGGAACTAATCCGCCGCGTGCGCAGAACTCAATTCGCCAAGCAAAAGATTGCTGTATTCAAGCCTGCGATTGATAACCGCTACAGCGAAGAATCGGTTGTATCACACAACGGAACTGCAGTTACTGCAAAGCCTATTGCCAACTCTACTGATATTTTCAAGCATATCAACCCTGATATCGATGTCATTGCCATTGATGAAGTGCAATTTTTCGATAATGAAATTCTTCCGGTCGTCCAGCATCTTGCTGACAGCGGCTACCGCGTCATCGTTGCCGGCCTTGACCAGGATTTCCGCGGTGAGCCATTCGGGCTGATGCCTGCGCTGATGGCTGTTGCTGAAAATGTGACCAAGCTACAAGCTGTGTGTGCGGTCTGCGGATCGCCATCAAGCCGTACACAGCGTCTGATCAACGGCAAGCCAGCCTCATATGATGATCCAATCATTCTTGTTGGCGCGTCCGAATCATACGAACCACGATGCAGACACCATCATGAAGTGCCAAAATCACCGAACGAGCTGAAAATCGAGAAAACGACTGAAAGCTTAACATAAAATGTTTGATCCTCCCGGAAGCGGGGGGATTTTTTTATTGTTATTTCCCTGATATTGGATGAAAGTGCAATTACGTCACTTTGCGGTGCAATTATCTCAATTGAACGCGCAATTAATGGTTTTTTTCGTGCAATTAATACTCTTTAACGTGCAATTATAGTCGTTGAGTAAGAGAATAATTTTTCCAGCTGCTCATTTTTCAAAAATTTAGGGCATGCTTAATACCTCCACAGGGCAAGATAACCACGGGAGGTGCCATAATTTGAAAATATTACTCATGTTGCTAGTGTTTGTGGTGGTTATGGTTTCAGGATGTGGCCAGGATAATACCGAATCAGTTTATGACAAGGATCAAGACCAGGCTGGCATGGACCTGAACAGAGAGGGTGACGGTGTCCGCGAAGGTGATGGTCCTAATTTTTCGAGGGATCAGGATGACGGCATGACGATGACCGACCAGAATCCTAACTTATTGAACACCGACAACGAGAACCACCATAGTTTTTCCCAGGATGTCCAAAAGGCAAAGGATGTCATTTCTGACGCTGGATATGAGCCAGGCTCCATCTGGATCAACGGCGGAGAAATGAACGTAACTGCCCAGCTTGAAGGCCACGTGACCAGGAATGACCGTGAAAAAGCCCAAAAGACATTGCAGCAAAAGCTGGCGAAAGCTTTGCCGCGCTATGACATTAACGTTGATATCCAATAGAAATTTCTACTTCAGCAGCATGCTCATAAAAGGGCATGCTTTTTCCATTTTACAGATGACGGAGGTTGCGCTTTTCCAGTCATAATGGCTTTGACTGAGGGGGTCAGCTATACTATAATTAGAATGTTATGCAATGTTGAATTATCAGACCTGTTTCGGAAATACACAGGCAAGAATAAATTTATAATCCAATTTCAAGGCAATTAAAATAGAGGTGAATGTCCGTGTTTGATCGTCTTCAATCAGTTGAGGATCGTTATGAAAGATTGAATGAGCTATTGAGTGACCCGGAAGTTGTCAATGACTCCAAGAAGCTTCGTGAGTATTCAAAAGAGCAGTCCGACATCCAGGAAACCGTCATGGCTTATCGTGAATATAAGGAAGTAAAAGAACAGCTGACAGATGCGAAAGCGATGCTCGAGGAAAAGCTTGATGCAGAGATGCGCGAAATGGTAAAGGAAGAAATTTCAGAGCTTGAACCACGAATCGAGGAGCTTGAAGCTCGCATCAAAGTCCTTCTGATCCCTAAAGATCCTAATGATGACAAGAACGTTATCATGGAAATCCGCGGCGCTGCAGGTGGCGATGAAGCTGCTTTATTTGCCGGTGACCTTTACAGGATGTACAGCCGTTATGCTGAATCACAGGGCTGGAAGACTGAAGTCATCGATGCCAGCACGACTGGCGTAGGCGGTTTTAAAGAGATCATCTTCATGATCAACGGAAATGGCGCTTACTCTAAAATGAAGTTCGAAAATGGTGCGCACCGCGTCCAGCGTGTTCCGGAAACAGAATCTGGCGGCCGTATCCATACTTCAACCGCTACTGTTGCATGTCTTCCAGAAGCAGAAGAGGTGGAAATCGAGCTGCATGACAAAGATATCCGCTTTGATGCATTTGCTTCCAGCGGCGCCGGCGGACAGTCTGTTAACACAACAATGTCAGCTGTACGTCTGACGCATATCCCAACTGGAATCGTCGTATCGTGTCAGGATGAAAAATCACAGCATAAAAACAAAGACAAGGCGATGAAGGTTCTTCGTGCCCGCGTCTATGACAAGTTCCAGCAGGAAGCACAAGCGGAGTATGATCAGGTCCGTAAGTCAGCTGTAGGTACTGGTGACCGCTCTGAGCGAATCCGTACGTACAACTTCCCGCAAAACCGAGTGACTGACCACCGCATCGGACTGACAATCCAGAAGCTTGACCAGATTCTTCAGGGAAAGATGGATGAGATCATTGAAGCGTTAATTATGGAAGACCAGTCTCAAAGACTTGAGAGTGCGAACAATGAGTAATGTAAGAATATTTGAAGCCCTCAATTGGGCTTCTTCTTTTTTAAAAGAACATAATCGCGAGGAGTTCGCCGGTGAGCTTTTGCTGCGGCACTATTCGGGGCTGTCCCGTACATCCATGCTGATGAAGATGCGCGATGAACTGGATGGCGAAGTATGGTCCGAGTTCCAGGCTGTTGTAAAAAGGCATGCCGCTGGCGAGCCGATTCAATATATTATTGGCAGCGAGGAATTTTACGGCCGCCGTTTTGAAGTGAATGAGCATGTGCTGATTCCCCGTCCGGAGACGGAAGAACTAGTATATGGCACACTACAGCGGCTGGACAAGCTATTTCCGGAAAGAGATTCTATTGAACTTGTCGATGTCGGGACCGGCAGCGGGGCGATTTCGGTTACCTTGAAGCTGGAAAAACCAGAATTGAAGGTAACTGCAGTTGACCTTTCTAAAGACGCTATTGAGGTGGCGCGGAAAAATGCAAGCAAGCTTGGTGCGGAAATTGAGTTTTTGCACGGAGACCTCCTGCAGCCGCTCATTTTACAAGGGAAAAAAGTAGATGCTGTCATTTCGAATCCGCCTTATATCCCGGTCGCTGACCAGGAATGGATGTCGGATATCGTCACTGAGCATGAACCGCATATGGCGCTTTTTGCAGGCGAAGATGGCTTGGATCTGTATCGCCGGTTCATGGAGGAACTTCCGCTTGTTTTAAAAGAAAAAGCGCTCATTGGCTTCGAGATCGGTTCTGGACAGGGTGAAGCGGTACGTAGATTACTGGAAAATACCTTCCCGGACGCCAAGGTTGAGATTGTTTTTGATATTAACGGCAAGGACCGGATGGTTTTCGCTGAGTTGGACTCCTGATAAAAAGGGGTCCAATTTTTTTCAAAATTACTAGTTTAAGAATCTATCAAACTGTCCACACTGTTTACTAGTGAAGGGACGGTGCGAGAGATGATGATGAAAAAATCAGCAGCTATTCTATACATACTCTTATTATGTGCAGGTACTATTTTAAGTTTATATACACCAAAAAATGAAGTGACCGCGAAGGAAGCGATGGTCATCCCGAATGAGGCGATCCGCCTGAGGATCCTCGCTGACAGCGACCTGGAGAAAGACCAGAACATCAAACGCTTGATCCGCGACGAAGTGAACAAAGAAATCACGAAATGGGTCCAGGAGCTTACTTCAATCGAAGCAGCGCGAGAAGTTATCAAATCCAAGCTTCCGGAAATCCAGGCAATCGCGGAAGGTGTTGTTGCAGCTGAAGGCGCAAACCAATCTGTAAAAACAGAGTTTGACAAAGTCCAGTTTCCTACTAAATTATATGGGCAGTTTCTCTATCCAGCAGGTGAGTATGAAGCAATCCTGATCACTTTGGGCGAAGGCGAAGGAGCGAACTGGTGGTGCGTCCTCTATCCGCCACTATGCTTCCTTGATTTCTCAAACGGAGAAGCAACAAGCGAAGGCTTCGATGAAAACGACAGCAAGGGCGATGTAAAAGTAGAAACAGAAGACGAGTCCGTTGATGCTGAGCTTGATGATGAGAAAAACGAAGATAAAAAGGATAAGAAAAACGAAGATAAAAAAGACGAGAAAAAAGTATATGAAGGCGGCGAAGAAGAAGTAGAGGTATCATTCTTCCTCGTCGAGATTTGGAACAGGATTTTCGGATAAAATAAGCCCCTGCGCAGGCCGCAGGGGCTATTTTTAACTAATGAGATACCTTGCAGGCAAATATATTGGCGATTTTCCAAATATATCGACCACATTTTGAATTATATCAGCGGATTTTTAAATATATCGACCACATTTTAAATTATATCAGCGGATTTCCGATTTTATCGACCACATTTTCGACTATATCGACCAGGTGGGGATATAACGCTCTTTGTTTGGGCTTTTGCATACATCTTGCTGGCCCTTAAATATTCTGCGCAAATCTCTCATCCGGAATCTTATTGAGCATCACATAAAGCGTGACTGGCTCTGATCCTGTGTTTTTATAGGCGAGTTCTTCAGTCCCGCCCAGGTGGACGGTCTCGTTCGCAGCGGCCACGATCTCTTCGCCATCAACAAGGAATGTGCCTTCTCCCTGCATCGTTAAAATGAATACTTCAGTACCTGGATGCGTGTGTTTCGGCAGTTCTTGTCCTGGCATGAAGTTCAAAAGGAACACGGTGCTGTCGCCTTTTTTGAAAACAATTCTTTTCGTAAAACGTTCTTCGCTGAATTCCTGGTATTGTTTCAATGATTGTTTTTCCATGATTGAATTCCTCCTTAATGTTTGTTGATCATTATCGGTGCGATCTGGCTCAAACGCTCGAACAGCGCTTTGCCGCCCTCGGTGTCAATCAAGCCGGTTTCTGTCAGTGTTTCATGCATCAGCTTCAGCCATGCCTGGGCACGCACCGGTGTGATTTCGAATGGCATATGCCTCACTCTCATATTAGGCGGTCCAAATTCCTCGCTGTACAGTGCGCCGCCCCCGGTCAGCTGGGTGAGGAACATCCATTGCTTCCGCTTGATTTCACTCATATCGCCCTCGAACAACGGACTGAGCTCCTCATTTTCGTATACCTTTGGATAAAAAGTATCGACAATCTTGCGGATTGACTCATCTCCGCCGATCTTCTCGTATATTGTTTTGATTTCCATCCCGTGCCCCCTTGTGAGAAAGGTTTTCATTTGAATACATTTATTATAACCATACAAAATGGGTGACATAGTGACTTAAATCACTCACTTATGAATTTTTCACTATGAGAAGCTAGGAAACTTCAGCTAGCTTCTCTTAAGAAATACTTGGTAAATGAGGAAAAGTGACTGTCAGAATTACCAAAAATATTACATTCTTTAAACAAGCATATTACATTCCCTTGTTACTAGTTTCAGGGTGGGAGAATCCGGATATTCAGTGTAGTGTAACATCAAAACTTAGATTTCAAGGAGGATGAGTAATAATGGCTAAAAACAATAACAATGATAAGATGTCACGTGAAGAACGAGGACGCATGGGCGGCGAAGCTACAAGCCAGAACCATGGCAGCGACTTCTACCAGGAAATCGGCCGTAAAGGCGGCGAAGCAACTTCGAACAATCACGACAAAGATTTCTATCAGGAAATTGGCCGCAAAGGCGGAGAGGCTACTGCTGAAAGCCATGACAGCGAATTCTACCAGGAAATCGGGAAAAAAGGTGGCGAAGCAACCTCTGAAAGCCACGATAAGGACTTCTATCAGGAGATCGGCCGCAAAGGCGGGGAAGCGACTTCTGAAAACCATGACCGAAGCTTCTATGAAGAAATCGGTGAAAAAGGCGGCAATGCCCGCAACAACAATAACAACAATAACTAATCAGTTGGCTTAGAAAGCCAGAAACCAAAGGATACACGGCAGCTTTCATTATAAAAATGGAGGCTGCCGTGTTTCTTTTTATCCTTTTTTAAGTTCTACTTTCTACCTTCTCTCATATCTTTTTACTAGAATCTTATTTTTGAGGTGATAGAGATGACGTGGAAAATCAGAAGTGCGAATAAAGAGGATCTGCCAAAACTGGAGGCTTTTTTAACAGAAGCGGGAGTAAGCCCGGAAGGATTGAGTGACTCCATCGAAAACTTTTCATTGATGGAAAACCAGAGCGGAGAACTGAAGGCATGCCTTGGAGTAGAACCGGTAGATAAGGCAGGACTGCTTCGATCATTTGTTGTATCCCCGAAAATTGGCCAGCCGGATTTGATGCTGCTGTTTAAACGGGCATTCCTGACTGCGAAAAATCAGGAGCTTGGAGAATTATATCTGGTTACCAACAAGATGAGTGCGGTTTCCTTTTTCTCAAGTCTCGGATTTGAAATGGTTAATCAATCGGAGCTTCCTGAATCGCTTCTCGAAAAAAGCCATTTAAAACAAGTTCTAACTGTGGATAACTCCGCAATTATGAAAATAATTCTGTAAATTGTGGATTAATCCACAAAGTTATCCACGGATCCGTTAAAATTATACACAATTTGTGGATAAAAACTTGAGTTCTGCTTATTCTTCTTTTATACTTTCATAGAAATAGACTAGTATAGCGAGAAGTAAAAGGTGGATGTACATGCAAACTCAAATGTGGTCAGTGGATAAGAATGTGGATAATTTAAAAACATATCCACAAATAATAGAAGCTGCACAAAAACTGAAGCAAAATGAAGTAGTCGCTTTTCCGACAGAAACGGTTTACGGCCTCGGCGGCAACGCAAAAAGCGATGAAGCCGTCTTGAAAATATTCGAAGCAAAAGGAAGACCTGGGGATAACCCGTTGATTATCCATATTGCAAATACTGAGCAAATTCATTCCTTTGTAAAGGATATCCCCGATCAGGCAGCGGTGCTGATGGATGCTTTTTGGCCTGGTCCATTGACGATTATCCTGGAAAAAAAGGAAGGTGCGCTTTCTGAAAAAGCAACTGCCGGATTATCCACAGTTGCCGTCAGGATGCCCGACCATCCAGTAGCGCTCGCACTTATCGAAGCGTCAGGCTTGCCGCTTGCTGCCCCAAGCGCAAATCTGTCAGGCAAACCAAGTCCGACAACAGCGGGTCATGTTGCAGATGATTTGACTGGCAGGATTGCCGGGATCGTGAATGGAGGAGCGACCGGTGTCGGCCTCGAATCCACAGTTGTTGATTGTACCGGCGAGATTCCAGCGATTTTAAGGCCGGGCGGCGTAACGAAGGAACAGCTGGAAGAAGTAGTCGGTGAAGTAGCGGTAGACCCGGCTCTGAAGGATTCAGACCAGGCGCCAAAATCACCCGGGATGAAATATCGCCACTATGCCCCGAATGCACCATTCTATCTTGTTGACGGAACAAAAGAAGAAATCCAGCAGCTCGTGAATGAAAAGCGAAGAGATGGCCAGAAAGTCGGTGTGATGACAACAAAGGAAAATAAGGGTTTTTATGACTCCGACACAGTGATCGCCTGCGGTGAAAGAGCGAAACTGGAAACAGTCGCAGAAGCACTATATGACACACTCCGGGCCTTCAATCAAAAAGACCTCGATATCATTTTCGGCGAAATTTTTCCCGAACACGGTGTGGGCCAGGCCATCATGAACCGCCTGTCAAAGGCTTCAGGACTGCCAATCATTAAAAAATAAGTCACTAAGGGAAGCGCTTCGGTTATGGAGCGCTTTTTGTATTGCGAACGGCATAATATCATTTCGGAAACTGAAAATTCCCTGCTTCTAAATCATTTTGGACGTGCATATGCTGAATTAGCAAGTCCGAGGGGGCGAAGACATGGCAGCAATAGCCGGCGAATTATTCACACTGATATTGATGGCATTCGCGTTGGGGATGGATGCATTTTCCGTTGGTCTCGGAATGGGCATGTTCAGACTGACGAAAAGGCATATATTTAAAATTGGCGTCACGATTGGTTTATTCCATGTGTGGATGCCGCTGCTGGGAATGGTGGCAGGGAGATTTTTGTCCGAGCAATTCGGGGCGATCGCGGGGTATATTGGCGGCCTGCTCCTGATCGTGCTGGGTGTCCAGATGATCTGGGCCAGCTTCAAGGAAGATGAGACAAGCATGATCACCCCGGTAGGCAAGGGTTTATTTATTTTTGCCCTCAGCGTAAGCCTTGATAGTTTTTCGGTAGGTCTGACGCTTGGAATCTACGGAGCAAGGACGCTGCTTGTGCTGATCTGTTTTGGTGCAGCGGCAATGGTCCTTACATGGGCAGGCCTCCTGGTCGGAAAAAGAGTGCAAGGATGGCTTGGTACATACAGTGAAGCATTGGGTGGCAGCATTCTGCTCGCATTCGGGCTCAAATTGCTCCTCCCGCTATAAAAATTTTTGCACCTGCTCGTCAGGTGTATTTTTTTTGCCAAAAATGAAAATGCGCAATAATTTATATATAATGAAGAAAAGTTATTCACAGGAGGGACAAGCATGGCGCGCATTTTATTTGTCTGTACCGGAAATACATGCCGCAGCCCAATGGCAGAAGCGATTTTAAAAAGCAAGCAGCTGCCTGGAGTTGAGGTGAAATCGGCCGGAGTATATGCTCCGAATGGTGCGGAAGCTTCGGTCAACGCGAAGACCGTGCTCACGGAAAACAATATCAATCATGATCATCGCTCCTCGACACTGACAAGGGAACAGATTGACTGGGCAACCCTGGTTTTGACGATGACGCAAAGCCATAAGGGTTTGATCATGAACCAGTATCCATTCGCTGCAGATAAAACTTTTACCTTGAAAGAATTCGCGGAGGAAACGGGAAATCTGGATGTGGCAGATCCGTTTGGCGGAAATGAACAAATTTATCGCGAAGCTTTTAAAGAAATTCAAAAAAGTATCGAAAGAATCCTAGATAAAATCCGATAATACCTTTGAGAAATTCTTTTCGGTTCTGGCACGATCGATCCGAAAAGCGCAATGATGTTAAAGCGTCATTCTATTATTTTTTCAGGGGGATTATCAGTGGGGTCTAAACGCAGCTACAAAATGGGGTTAAGAAAGAAAATGGTCATGCTGACGACTGTGTTGGCGATCATCACGTATTCAACGAGCGCAATTTTCATTTATTTCCTGCAGCCTTATGTTCAAAATTTTATCCAAATCAATTCGGTCGTCTATACGTCTGCAATTCTAGCTATGGGAATTTTCTGGTCAGGTCTGCTTGCGTATATGGCTGCGGGGCTGATTGTCAAGCCGCTGCAAAAGCTTGAGCAGTCTGCTTTAAAAGCTGCACAAGGTGAAATTGGCGAGGATGCAGAAGTTTCAAAATCGGATGATGAGATCCGTTCTTTGGGACTGGCCTTCAATAATATGCTCGCAAACCTACGTGAAATGGTGAGCCAGATTGATAGTAACTTTAAAGAAACAAATGAAAAAGTCATCCGGATTTCCGGACAATCTGCTGCAGCCTCTGAGCAGGCGTCCGTCATCTCGACAACCATTAAAGAAATCGCTGCAGGAGCTGATTCTTCAGCATTGTCAACACAGACAACTGCTGAGTCTGTCGATGAAGTCATCCGCATCGCCGAGGATGTCCAGGAAAAAGCACGTGCATCTGAATCCATCTCTGTGGAAATGGTCAAAGACCTGCAGGAATCGAAAAATGCGATCCACTCACTGATTTCAGGCATTGAAACACTTGCAAATGATAACCGTGAATCTCTTGGTACGGTAAAAAGATTGGAAGAGAACGCGGCTAAGGTAGAGCAAATCATCCAGCTTGTTGGCGATATCGCAGCGCAAACGAATTTGCTTGCATTGAACGCTTCGATTGAAGCAGCGCGTGCTGGTGAGCATGGAAAAGGCTTTGCAGTGGTTGCCGAAGAGGTCAGGAAGCTTGCGGACCAGAGTGCGGACGCTGTCCAGGGAATATCAGAACTGATTCAGAACATCCAGTCTGAAGTCCGGAATGTGGTCGGCCAGATCAGCAGACAGGTTGAAACCGCGAATGGCGAAGCGAAAAAAGGTGAGAGAACGAACCAGGTGATCGACGAAATGACATCGACAATCCATGAAATGGCAGAGGTCATCCATGCGATCACAGCGCTTGTCGAGAACCAAATGGAAACTATCCAGCACACTTCAACACAATCGCAGGAAATGGCGGCAATCGCAGAGGAAACCTCAGCTGGAGCACTTAGTGTAGCATCAGCCGCAGAGCAGCAAGCAGAAGTCATCGCGAATGTCGAAGATTTGGCGGTAGACCTGAAGAATCAGGCGGAAAAATTAAAAGGGACGATTACGAAGTTTTCAGTATAATTTTTGGACCACAGCGGGGAATGCTGTGGTTTTTTTGTAAAACTGGAAAAAATCCTTTGGAATTTCCAATTTGCTATATAAATGAAATTCTCGCTATAAAATCGTAAAAGTCGCTATATAAAAACTCGCTATAAATGATAAAGTCGCTATAAAAAATGAAAACTCGCTATAAAACATAATAATTATGATCTACCAGCTAAAATTCGATCGCAAAAACCGGTTTTCTTTATAATTCAGAGCGAATATGAGAAAATAACGATAGATTTGATCGCCCCGCAAGCCGGGAATACATAGGAGGATTTTACAATGAAAGTTGCTATTGCTTCAGACCATGGCGGAGTGAATATCCGCGAAGAAATCAAGAATTTGATGGACGAAATGAATATTCAGTATGAAGATTTTGGCTGCGAATGCGGTACATCTGTTGACTATCCTGACTATGCGCTTCCGGTTGCCGAGAAAGTGGCGAACGGAGAGTTCGATAAAGGAATCCTGATTTGCGGAACAGGGATTGGCATGAGCATTGCCGCGAATAAGGTAAAAGGAATCCGCTGCGCACTTGTGCATGACGTATTCAGCGCAAAGGCAACGCGCCAGCACAATGACAGCAATGTCCTGGCGATGGGTGAACGCGTAATTGGACCTGGACTTGCGCGTGAAATCGCAGCAGTATGGCTTTCAGAAGAATACGAAGGCGGCCGCCACGAAAACCGCGTCGGTAAAATCAAGGAGTATGAAAATAAATAGTCCGGAGTACTCCGAAATTAAAATACCAATGTAATGGAGGTGTTACAACTGTCTATACAACAATGGAAAGCAGAATTGAACTCCATCCTTACTGAATTTAATGAGCAGGTGCAGTTGAAAAAGGGCCAGGTGCTGGTTGTCGGCTGCAGCACGAGCGAGATTATTGGCAAGCGGATTGGCACAGCCGGTACGGATGAGGTAGCGGAAATGGTGTTCGGCCAGCTTCGCGAACTGCAGGATAAAACGGGTATCGAGCTGGCATTCCAATGCTGCGAGCATTTGAACCGTGCGGTCGTCGTCGAGAGGGAAACGGCTGAGAAGAAGCAGCTGGAAGAAGTTACGGTAATTCCGGTGAGGAACGCGGGCGGCGCAATGGCAGCTTACGCCTATAAAAATCTCGAAGATGCTGTGGTTGTCGAGTTCATAAAAGCTGACGCCGGCATTGATATCGGCGATACGCTGATCGGCATGCAAATGAAGCATGTCGCTGTACCAGTGCGTGTTCAGCAGAAAAGCATCGGCCATGCGCATGTGACGCTGGCGAAGACGAGGCCGAAGCTGATCGGAGGCGCCAGGGCGGTTTATGAGCATACAAAAGAAAACGAGTCTTGCTGACAGAATTGGGGAACTAGGTTTTACTGACAGAGGAAAGGCGATGAAGGAAACTGCAGGCCTGATTTTCAGATCTACTTTTACCTTCTGCCTTTCCTTTCATTATAATATCGGCTAAAATAAGAATGAATTTTCTAATAACGGAATAAGGCAATACATAAAGAGGGGGAACTTAAGTGAAGCACTTGTCACAGCAGGACAGCCAGCTATACGCTGCAATGCAGGATGAATTGAAGCGTCAGCGTACGAAAATCGAATTGATTGCATCAGAGAACTTTGTCAGCGAAGCGGTAATGGAGGCGCAGGGCTCTGTACTTACGAATAAGTATGCAGAAGGTTATCCTGGCCGCCGCTATTATGGCGGATGCGAACATGTCGATGTTGTTGAAAATATTGCCCGCGACCGCGCGAAGGAAATTTTCGGCGCAGAGCATGTCAATGTCCAGCCGCACTCAGGCGCGCAGGCCAATATGGCTGTTTATTTCACGATTCTTGAGCAAGGGGACACTGTGCTTGGGATGAATCTTTCACACGGCGGCCACTTGACGCACGGTAGTCCGGTCAACTTCAGCGGCATCCAGTATAACTTCGTTGAGTACGGTGTCGACGAAGATACACATACAATCAACTATGATGTCGTTCTTGAAAAAGCTCGCGAGCACAAGCCGAAGCTGATTGTTGCCGGCGCAAGTGCATACCCGAGAGCGATTGACTTCAAGCGTTTCCGTGAAATCGCTGATGAAGTGGGCGCATACTTGATGGTCGATATGGCGCATATCGCTGGTCTTGTCGCAGCAGGCCTGCACCAGAATCCGGTGCCATATGCTGATTTTGTTACAACAACTACTCATAAAACACTTCGCGGCCCGCGCGGCGGCATGATTCTCTGCAAAGAAGAATTCGCGAAGAAAATCGATAAATCCATCTTCCCTGGCATCCAGGGCGGACCGCTTATGCATGTCATCGCTGCAAAAGCAGTAGCATTCGGCGAAGCGCTACAGGACTCTTTTAAAGAATACGCGCAAAATATCATTACCAATGCGAATCGCCTTGCTGAAGGTTTGAAGAAAGAAGGAATCGACCTTGTATCGGGCGGTACGGATAACCATTTGCTATTGGTTGATTTGCGCTCACTTGGCCTGACTGGGAAAGTGGCGGAAAAGGTGCTTGATGATATCGGCATCACCGTCAATAAGAATACAATTCCATTCGATCCGGAAAGTCCATTCGTCACAAGCGGAGTCCGTATCGGTACAGCTGCCGTCACAAGCCGCGGCTTCGGTCATGAGGAAATGGACGAAATCGCTTCAATCATCGCCTTCACATTGAAAAACCACGAAGACGAAGCGAAGCTGGCAGAAGCAAGCAGACGAGTTGAAGAATTAACAAGCAAGTTCGAACTATATCCTGAGAGATAAGATTTCACCCGGCGGCCCTTGATGTATGAGGGCCGTTTTTTCTGGTAAAAATCATTACGCTGTAGCGGTTGCTTGTACAGAGGTTTTTCTGTAAAATTATACGAAGTGTGATTCAACAGATCTTACATATAACAGACAGGTGTTCACAACTCATTTACCTTTAAAAGGAGCGATACACATGGCAAAAGTATACGTATTTGACCATCCATTGATCCAGCATAAACTTACTTATATCCGCGAAAAAAGCACAGGCACGAAGGAATTCCGCGAGCTTGTAGATGAAGTAGCAACGCTGATGGCGTTCGAAATCACGCGTGACATGCCGCTTGAGGAAATTGAAATTGAAACACCAGTCGAAAAGACAAAATCCAAAGTACTATCAGGCAAAAAGCTTGGCATCATCCCGATCCTTCGCGCAGGTATCGGAATGGTTGACGGCATCCTGAAATTGATCCCGGCAGCGAAGGTCGGCCATATCGGACTTTACCGCGATCCGGAAACATTGATGCCGGTTGAATATTATGTAAAGCTTCCAAGTGACGTAGAAGAGCGCGATTTCATTGTCGTTGATCCAATGCTTGCGACAGGCGGATCTGCAGTAGAAGCAATCAACTCCCTTAAAAAGCGCGGCGCGAAGCACATCAAGTTCATGTGTTTGATTGCAGCTCCTGAAGGGGTAGAAACGGTAAAAGAAGCGCACCCTGACGTTGACATCTACATCGCTGCACTCGATGAAAAACTGAATGACCATGGATATATCGTACCTGGACTAGGCGACGCAGGAGATCGTTTATTCGGGACTAAATAAGGAGTGTTTGCGATGAACAAGCCTATTAAAGTAATGACAATTTTCGGGACACGGCCAGAAGCAATTAAAATGGCACCGCTTGTCCTCGAATTACAGAAACACCCTGAACATTTTGAATCAATCGTAACGGTAACCGCCCAGCACCGCCAAATGCTGGATCAGGTTCTGAACATTTTCAATATCACACCACACCACGACCTCAACATCATGAAGGATCGCCAGACCTTGATCGATGTAACGACCAGAGGTTTAGAAGGCCTGGATAAAGTAATGAGGGAAGTCAAGCCGGATATCGTGCTTGTGCATGGAGATACGACAACTACGTTTGTGGCCAGTCTTGCGGCATACTACAACCAGATTGTTGTCGGACATGTCGAGGCAGGCTTGAGAACGTGGAATAAATATTCTCCGTTCCCTGAGGAAATGAACCGCCAGCTGACAGGAGTAATGGCAGATCTTCACTTCGCCCCTACTTCCAAATCAGCAGCTAACTTGCTGCAGGAAAACAAGCCTGAAGAAAATATCTTCGTAACCGGTAACACTGCCATCGATGCATTGAAGACGACGGTAAAAGAGACCTATCAGCATGAAGTTCTCGATAAGCTAGGCAATGACCGCCTGATCCTGATGACGGCACACCGCCGCGAAAACCTTGGCGAGCCAATGCGCAATATGTTCCGTGCCATCAAAAGAATCGTGGATGAACAGCGTGATGTACAAGTTGTTTACCCTGTTCACTTGAATCCTGTGGTCCGCGAACTGGCTGACGAAGTGCTGGGCAACGACCCGCGCATCCATCTGATCGAGCCTCTTGACGTCATTGATTTCCATAACTTCGCTTCACGCGCGCATCTCATCCTGACTGATTCAGGCGGCGTGCAGGAAGAAGCACCTTCTTTAGGTGTGCCTGTACTCGTTCTTCGTGATACAACCGAGCGTCCGGAAGGCATCGAGGCAGGAACGCTGAAGCTCGCCGGTAACGAAGAACAGCCAATTTACGAAATGGCAACAGAGTTGCTGACAGACCAGGAAGCATATGAAAAAATGGCCAAAGCCTCCAATCCGTATGGAGATGGACGCGCATCAGAACGAATTTGTGAAGCCATTCGTTTCTATTTCAAACGCACTGAAAATCGTCCTGAACAATATAAATAAGCACTTTTTAGACACCTCTTTTTTTAAAAAAAAGGGGTGTTTTTTATGTGTATTGTGGTTGGGGTGAAGGTGAAATACCATTTGGAAGAATTTTAAAATTACCAAAAAGCAATAATTGCACATATATCATTTATAATTGCAGACTCAACTCAAATAATTGTGCGAAAAACAACGACAATTGCACGGACATTCAGGTTAATTGCACAGTCACCCTATTTTTGGAAGTATAATAGCGCACCCCAATTGAAACGCTAAACGGAAAAAGGGGGATTCCGTCTTGATCAAGCGTTCTCTAATCTTTATTTTTCCAATATTGCTGATTCTTGCTGCATTCGAACCGCAAAAGCTGCAGCTTCCGCCGATTCCTCAAGAAGATCCCCAAACGGAAAAAATCGCGATTGTATTAACAAAGCAAAAACCCAATGAACAGGATATCAATAATCAGTTAAAACAACTCAAGAACACAAAGCTCCGCCGCATCTTTACACATGCGATCAATGGTTTCTCTGTTAAAGGGCCGGTGTCTGAGCTTGAGAAGTTAAAAAAATCAACCGACATCCAATTTTTATCCGAAGTAAATACCTACAAGGTGGAAAACTCCGCCCATCTTCCAAACCGTTACAAACCAAGCGATAGCTTTATTGATAACTTCGAATTGATTGGAACGGATGCGGTCCATGGGATTCTTGATGAAAAAGGCAATCGCCTTACAGGAAGGGGTGTAACAATCGGGGTAATTGATACGGGAATTGATTATGACCATCCTGACTTGCGGAGAAGTTTTGCCGGAGGGCATGATTTGGTGGATGGTGATGATGACCCGATGGAAACGAAGGGAGCCGGTTTCCGGAGCACCCTGCACGGCACGCATGTGGCTGGCGTCATCGCCGCAAACGGCAGGATGAGAGGGATCGCTCCCGATGCGAAACTGGTTGCTTACCGGGCGCTAGGGCCGGGAGGAAGCGGTACAACAGAGCAGGTGATCGCTGCTATTGATGAAGCGATAAAGGATAAGGTTGACATCCTGAATCTATCTCTCGGAAACGATGTCAATGGTCCAGACCTGCCCATCAGTCTCGCGCTTAACAAGGCGGTGGACGAAGGAATCGTCGCTGTAACTTCATCTGGGAACTCTGGCCCTAATCGCTGGACGGTTGGATCGCCAGGTACCGCTTCAAAGGCAATCTCGGTTGGTGCGTCAACACCTCCGATGCAAGTGCCTTACCTCGACGCTACAGGCCTATCGAACAAGATTAGGCTTGAACTTTTACAGGGTTCGGACAATTGGAATATTACCCAAAGTGAGAACCTGGTATTTGCAGGTCTCGGAACGAAAGAGGAAATGAAAGATGTTAGGGATAAGCTTGTATTGGTTGAACGGGGTAAGCTAACTTTTACCGAAAAAGCGAAGAACGCATATGAAGCTGGAGCGATCGGGGTAATCATCTATAACAACACGAAGGGAACATTCTTCGGGAACCTGGAAGAAAGCATGCCAATCCCGGTGGCTGCGATCAGCAAAGAAGCAGGATTGGCGCTGAAAAAACAACTCGATAAAAACTCGACGCTGATCCGAATTAATTTAATAGAAGAAAAAGATATTCTCGCCGACTTCAGCTCGCGCGGCCCGGTGACGGTCACATGGGAAATCAAGCCGGATATCGTTGCGCCAGGGGTGGCGATCAACAGTACGATCCCCGGAGGTTACCTCCCGCTTCAAGGCACGAGCATGGCTGCTCCCCATGTTGCAGGAGCAGCAGCATTGATCAAGCAGGCCCATCCAGACTGGACACCAGCTGAGATCAAGGCGGCAATCATGAATACGGCTAAGGATATTACCAATCGAAACGGCAAAAGATATCGGACATTCGAACAAGGAGCAGGAAGGATTCAGTTAGAGGCTGCAATCAATTCAGAAACCCTGGTCAGTCCTGGTTCCCTCCAATTCGGGAAATTTCAGCTTGCCGACAGCATGCATGAGCACAGTGCGAAACTGACAGTTAAAAATACAGGCACATCTACTAGGACCTATTCATTTTCCATTCCAAAAAAAGAACAGGGAATAGACTGGGAGCTTCCAATGAGTTTCACTTTGGAACCGAAAGAAACAAAAGACGTGGAGCTTGCAATGGTCGCCAGCCCTTCCCTGCTAAAGGAAAAGATCCACGATGGCGCATTGATTATAGATGATGGGAAAAATAAAATCAGCATCCCCTATCTATATGTTGTGGAAGAACCGGATTACCCACGGGTGATGGGCTTCGACTTCGCTCCTGCTGATAATGGGGAAGCGTACCGCTATGAAGTCTATTTGCCGGGTGGAGCAGAGGAATTTGGCATCGCACTTTTTGATCCGGACCAATATCGTTTCGTCGGATTCCTTGATTGGGGAAGGAAGCTGGAAAAAGGGATGGTTGGAAAAGAAATACCTCTCAAAAACTTGCCGGAAGAAGGGATGTACCTGGCGAAGGTTTTTGCGAGAAAGCAGGGTAAGGAGAGCACGATCGATACAATGATTTTTATTAGTAAAAATGTAAGGGGAGAAGAGCGCGATTGAAACATTGCTTTATAAAAGAATGCAAGGGAAAGCGAGTTGAACTGTACTTTATGTAAAAACGCTAGGGGCGGAAATCACGATTGATCATTCCTTATGTAAAACTGCTAGGGCCGGAGAAAGATGATTCCTTTCCGGGCCTTTTTTGTGCGCCCGGCATGGGTGCAGTCTATAGGGTGTAAGTCCCGAGCCATGAAGGCAGTAGTAGTGGTTAGCTTAACGCAAGGGTGTCCGCGGTGACGCGGAATCTGAAGGAAGCGAGCGGCAAACCTCCGGTCTGAGGAACACGAACTTCATATAAGGCTAGGTACCATTGGATGAGTTTGCAGAACAAAACAAAGTCCTTACTGCCGAAGGTGGTACAGAGTAAATGAAGCAGATAGATGGAGGGAAAGACTGTACTCTTACCCGGGGAGGTCTGATTGGAAAGCCAAGTACACTTGGTAACCTATCTAGCAATAGATAGCTGAACAATCAGAAGTCAGCAGAGGTCATAGTACTTTACCGGCTCGAGACGGTAAGGGAAGGACTGAACAATTAGGAAGAACGAGAACTAGGCATACAATTCCTGTGTAGAAGCAGACAATCCGAAAGGACTTACTTGAAGGAGGAAGTGGTGAATCCACAGGGGACTTCATGAGGGTGGAGCAGGAATAACATAATTAGATTTCTACGTTCACGTCGAAAGGAAATATCACATGTTAATGAATCTGATTCTATCACGGGAAAACTTAATAGAAGCACTTAAACGTGTGGAGAAGAACAAAGGGAGTCACGGCATAGATGGAATGTCCGTAAAATCCCTACGAAGACATCTCTATGAGAACTGGGACACCCTTTGTGATTCTTTAAGGAAAGGTACCTATCAACCTAACCCAGTACGTCGAGTCGAAATCCCGAAACCGAACGGTGGAGTAAGGTTACTTGGAATACCTACCGTGATAGATCGTTTCATCCAACAGGCAATCGCCCAAGTTTTAACTCCGCTTTTTGACCCAACCTTCTCGGAACATAGTTATGGGTTTAGGCCAAGCCGAAGAGGCCATGACGCTGTACGTAAAGCAAGGGGATATATAAGTGAAGGTTACAGATGGGTGATTGACATGGACTTGGAGAAGTTCTTTGACAAAGTGAATCATGACAAGCTGATGGGGATATTGGCAAGCAGAATCCAAGACCGATTGGTCTTGAAGCTAATTCGAAAATATCTCCAAGCAGGAATCATGATAAATGGTGTAGTCTACGATGCAGAAGAAGGAACACCACAAGGAGGTCCCCTGAGCCCTCTTCTTTCGAATATACTTTTGGATAAGCTTGATAAAGAACTAGAAAGGAGAGGTCACAAGTTTGTCCGATACGCCGATGATTGTAATATTTACATGAAATCGAAGAAAGCTGGAGAACGAGTAATGAACTCCATTACATGCTTCATTGAGCAGAAATTAAAGCTCAAAGTAAACAGAGGGAAATCAGCGGTTGACCGCCCGTGGAAACGAAAATTCCTTGGCTTTAGCTTTACGGTTAATAAGAAACCGAAGGTTCGAATAGCCAACGAAAGTGTTAAAAGGCTAAAAGCTAAAATACGAAAGTTAACATCCCGTTCTAAACCAATCCCCATGGAAGTTAGAATTGAGAAATTGAATCAATTTCTAACGGGATGGTGTGGATATTTTGCATTAGCTGATACACCAAGTAAATTCAAAGAATTTGATGAGTGGATTAGAAGAAGACTCCGTATGATTGAATGGAAACAATGGAAGAACCCGAAGACAAGAGTAAGAAAACTCAAAAGTCTTGGCGTTCCAGACCAAAAGGCATACGAATGGGGAAATTCCAGAAAGAAATTTTGGAGAATTGCCTCAAGTCCAATCTTACACAAAACCCTCGATAACTCTTATTGGAGTCATCGAGGGCTCAAAAGTCTATATCAAAGATATGAATTTCTACGTCACACTTAATTGAACCGCCGTATACCGAACGGTACGTACGGTGGTGTGAGAGGTCGGGGGTTAGTCACCCCCTCCTACTCGATTATTTTTGGCTCTGTTAAAGACCAATGTAGTTTTAAGCCTGTTGATTGTAGTGGAAGGCGCGTAGACTCCTGCGGGAAGAGCAAGTCCTGGGGAGACCCCGCAGGCGCTTGAAGCGCCGAGGAGACTCCCCGACTGCCCGCGGAAAGCGAAGCGCCTGGAACGAAAATCAACAGCCCAGTTTAACAGAGCCTTATTTTTATGAAATTATTTATGGTCTTCAGTGGCCCTAGCTAAGGGCATTTTGAAAGAAATCGAGATGAAAACGCAACCTAAAATTAGTTTTTATAATATAATACTTACATAGGGTTAATGGTATATATTCACAGTGAAAACTTTGTGAATTTTTTCACCCCAATGGATTGACATTGACATTTGCCTATTGTATGCTTACAAAGGGCATAAAATGATAAGGTTTTCAATGTTGATATGCAAGCTTTTTTTTGTGAAAATATTGTTTTTTCGGAAAATGATTTTTCACCCCCTGAAGCTCCCATTCTCAAAAGTGAGGATGCGTTTTTTATGCGCCGAAACAAACGCCACCCTTTTCAAGCGATGGCACTCATGTCCGCTATACTATCTCAATTGGTAGGCTCCATTTTAATTGGCATTTTCTCCGGAAGATGGCTTGACCGTACCCTTGGTACAGAGCCACTTTTCTTAATATTCGGATTGCTGATCGGATTGGCGGCAGGTGTTTATGCCATGCTCCGCCTCATCCAACACTTCTTTTCGGGAGACTAGCCATCTATGGAAATTAAGGACTTGTTTACTCGCCAGCGCAAATACATATTCACCTTGTTGTCTTTATACGTACTCGGGTACGGCTTTACAAGCTATCAATCTGTTTTTGCGGGATTGATCTTTGGTACAAGCCTGAGCCTTTTTAATTTATGGCTGCTTGCGAGGAAAATGAACAACTTCGGGGATTCGGTGGTACAGGGGAAGAAGGTGCGATCGCTCGGCTCGATGTCGAGGCTTGCTACCGGAGCACTTGCTGTAATCGTTGCAATGGAATACCCGGATCACATAAACCTTGTGTTTGCAATTTTGGGATTAATGACAGCTTACATTGTCATTATGATAGATTTTTTTGTCCAGTCTTTTCAATCACGTAAATAGCGGGGAAGAGAGGTGAATAATTGATGCATCATGAAGCTCCTTTAGTTCCATTTTTAGGACTTTATTTTAACCTGGCAAACATGCTGATGATTACAGTAGCTAGTGCTATCGTCTTCATCATTGCAGTACTTTCCACTCGTAAGCTTGCGATGAAACCGACAGGAATCCAGAATTTCATGGAATGGATCATGGATTTCGTAAAAGGAATCATCAACAGCACGATGGACTGGAAGGATGGGGGAAGGTTCCATGTCCTGGGAATCACATTGCTGATGTATGTGTTTGTTTCCAACATGCTGGGACTTCCGTTCTCTGTCGTAGTAGACAATCAACTCTGGTGGAAATCACCAACAGCTGACCCAGTCATCACACTGACTCTTGCAGTCATGGTGGTAGGTCTTTCCCATTATTATGGCGTCAAGCTTAAAGGTACAGCCGAATACGGCAAGGAATTCTTTAAGCCATTTTGGTTCATGTTCCCGATCAAGATCATTGAAGAGTTTGCGAACACGCTCACACTTGGTCTGCGTCTTTACGGTAACATTTACGCAGGTGAGATCCTGTTGGGTCTGCTTGCAGCCGGACTCGCAACAGATGCTGTAACCACATTGGCCGCAGCAGTACCGATGCTTGTATGGCAAGGTTTCTCCGTTTTCGTCGGAGCAATCCAGGCATTTATCTTCACAATGTTAACGATGGTTTATCTCTCCCATAAAGTGAGCCATGACCATTAATATATACCTGTTCATTTAATGGACAAAACTAAAAAAACATTTTTTCATACATTAAAGGAGGAACTTTATAATGGGTCTTTTAGCAGCAGCAATCGCAATCGGTTTAGCAGCACTTGGTGCAGGTATTGGTAACGGTTTGATCGTGTCACGTACAGTAGAAGGTATCGCTCGTCAGCCAGAAGCTCGCGGTATGCTTCAAACTACAATGTTCATCGGGGTTGCATTGGTTGAAGCGATTCCTATCATCGCTGTAGTTATCGCGTTCATGGTTATCGGCGGATAATTAATTAAGTATAAGAAATTAAAATGGCGAAGATCATTCCGCGCGAACCTTCGCCATTCTATTATGTAGGCTTCATGCCGTTTCAATACGGCGGGAGCAGACCTGAATTTGAATGTAAGCAATCGTTTGAAATAAAATCGGGCAAGCCCGGCATTTAGAACGGGCAGCCATAGCGTTGGCTTTTAACTCCTGGCTTATGGCCAGGTGGCGCATGTTGGACCTTTTTTAATCATGGTACAACTCTTGAAGGGAGTGAATCGAGGGTGTTAACAATGAATTTTGTATTGGGAGCGGCTTCCGGCCTTAACACTGGAGATATCTTGTTCCAGCTAGTTATGTTCCTCATCTTGTTAGCATTGCTTAAGAAGTTCGCTTGGGGTCCATTGATGGGCATCATGAAGGAACGTGAAGAGCATATTGCTGGCGAAATCGGAGCGGCTGAAAAGAGCCGTGCTGAAGCACAGAAACTTATGGAAGAACAGCGTGAAATGCTTAAGCAGGCACGCACAGAAGCACAGGGCCTAATTGAAAACGCAAAGAAACAGGGCGATGTACAGCGTGAAGAAATCATTGCACTGGCACGCACTGAATCTGACAGAATCAAAGAATCTGCGAAGCTTGAAATCGAGCAGCAGAAGGAGCAGGCTGTTGCGGCGATCCGCGAACAAGTTGCTTCACTTTCTGTATTGATTGCTTCTAAAGTAATCGAGAAGGAAATCTCTGCAGCTGACCAGGAAAAGCTCATCAATGAATACATTCAAGAGGCGGGTAATGCCCGATGAGCAACTCGACAGTAGCAAAGCGCTATGCCCTGGCACTTTTTCAACTCGCTTCTGAAAAGCAGGCTCTCCCACAGGTTGAGGAAGAGCTTCGCACAGTAAAAGAAGTTGTTGTGAACAATCCGGAATTGACTGCCTTTTTAAAGTCTCCGAAGCTTCCAAACGAGAAGAAGAAAGAGGTTTTGAAAACAGCTTTCGGATCTGTAAGCACGTATGTCCTTAATACACTGATGATCCTGGTTGACCGCCACCGCGAAGACCAGATCGCAGACGTTGCTGACCAGTTCATCGCCCTTGCTAATGACGCAAAAGGCGTGGCTGAAGCAAAGGTTTATAGTGTCCAGCCTTTGACGGCTGAGCAGGCTGAAGCACTTTCAGCTTCGTTCGCTCCGCAGGTTGGCAAACAGGCACTTCAAATTGAAAACATTGTAGATTCCAATTTACTTGGGGGCGTAAAGCTTCGCATTGGAAACCGCATTTTTGACGGAAGCTTGCGTGGCAAGCTAGACCGCTTAGAACGTAAATTGCTAGGCTAAGATTCGTAGATAGGGGTGAAACTCATGAGCATCAAAGCTGAAGAAATCAGTGCGCTGATAAAATCGCAAATCGAAAATTATCAGTCGGAAATTCAAGTGAGTGATGTGGGTACAGTTATCAGTGTTGGTGACGGTATCGCCCGTGCTCATGGCCTCGACAATGTCATGGCTGGAGAACTTGTTGAATTTTCAAACGGCGTTATGGGTATGGCACAAAACCTGGAAGAAAATAACGTCGGTATCATCATCCTTGGACCTTTCACGGACATCCGCGAAGGCGACGAGGTACGCCGTACGGGCCGCATCATGGAGGTTCCTGTTGGGGAACAGCTTATCGGCCGCGTCGTAAACCCTCTTGGACAGCCAGTGGATGGCATGGGTCCAATCAACACAACTAAAACTCGTCCAATCGAGTACGGTGCACCGGGCGTTATGGACCGTAAATCCGTTCATGAGCCATTGCAGACTGGTATCAAGGCGATCGACGCTCTTGTGCCAATCGGCCGCGGACAGCGTGAATTGATCATCGGTGACCGCCAGACTGGTAAAACATCTGTAGCGATCGATACAATCCTTAACCAAAAAGGCCAGGACATGATCTGTATCTACGTTGCAATCGGACAGAAGGAATCAACTGTACGTAACGCAGTTGAAACTCTCCGTAAGCACGGCGCGTTAGAATATTCTATCGTTGTTACAGCATCTGCTTCACAGCCGGCACCACTTTTATACCTAGCTCCTTACGCTGGTGTAACAATGGGTGAAGAATTCATGTACAATGGCAAGCACGTTCTTGTCGTATATGATGACCTTTCAAAACAAGCGGCAGCATACCGTGAACTTTCCTTGCTACTTCGCCGTCCTCCAGGCCGCGAAGCTTACCCAGGGGATGTATTCTACTTGCACTCACGCTTACTAGAGCGTGCTGCTAAGTTGAGCGACGCTAAAGGCGCAGGTTCAATCACAGCACTTCCGTTCATTGAAACACAGGCAGGCGACGTTTCTGCTTACATTCCAACGAACGTTATCTCAATCACAGACGGACAGATCTTCTTGCAGTCTGACCTATTCTTCTCTGGCGTACGTCCAGCGATCAACGCAGGTCTCTCTGTATCCCGTGTAGGTGGATCCGCTCAAATCAAAGCGATGAAGAAGGTATCTGGTACATTGCGTCTTGACCTTGCTTCATACCGTGAATTGGAAGCATTCGCACAGTTCGGTTCTGACCTTGATAAAGCGACTCAGGCTAAACTTAACCGCGGTGCCCGTACGGTAGAAGTACTTAAACAAGATCTTAACAAGCCGCTTGCTGTTGAAAAGCAAGTTGCGATCCTATATGCATTGACACGCGGCTTCCTTGACGATATTCCATTGCAGGATATCCGCCGCTTCGAAGGTGAATTCCTTTCATGGTTAGACCACAACCATACAGAGGTGTTAGATCATATCCGTTCAACGAAGGAACTTCCTTCAGACGACGATATGACTGCTGCAATCAACGCTTTCAAAAAGACGTTTGCAGTTTCTGAGTAATCATGAATAAGTAGCAGCGCCAGTATTCCTTTTTTAAAAGGGACCTGGCTCCTGCTTATACTTGGACTAACAATCTATGTAAAAGGGTGGTGAGAACCGAAATGGCATCTTTACGCGATATTAAAAACCGTATTACTTCGACTAAAAAGACGAGCCAGATTACCAAGGCAATGGAGATGGTATCCGCAGCTAAATGGAACCGTGGAGTAATGAACGCGAAAGCATTCGTTCCTTACATGGAGAAAATCCAGGAAGTGACTGCCTCAATCGCAATGGGCAGTAAGGATTCCAACCACCCAATGCTCAACAGCCGTCCAGTCAAGAAGACGGGATATCTAGTAATCACATCTGACCGTGGACTTGCAGGGGCATATAACAGTAACGTCCTTCGCCAGGTTTACCAGACGATCCAGCAACGCCATAAATCAAATGATGAGTTTGTGATTATCGCGATCGGGCGTGTCGGCCGTGACTTTTTCCAAAGCCGTGGCATGAACGTTGTCCTTGACATCGTCGGCATTGCAGACCAGCCGTCCTTCGCAGAAATCCAGGATATCGCCAGCAACACAGTTGGCATGTTCTCAGATGGATCATTTGATGAATTATATATTTACTACAGTCATTACGTCAGCGCGATCGCTCAAGAAGTAACTGAGAAGAAGCTGCTTCCGTTAACGGACATTGGCGCAGCTTCAACAAAGCTTACTTCTTATGAATTTGAGCCGAACGCTGAGGAGATCCTGGAAGTTCTCTTGCCTCAATACGCAGAAAGCTTGATCTACGGAGCACTGCTTGACAGTAAAGCAAGTGAACACGCTGCTCGTATGACAGCCATGAGAAACGCAACGGATAACGCGAAAGAGCTGATCAATTCCCTCAGCTTGAGCTACAACCGTGCGCGTCAGGCTGCTATTACCCAGGAAATCACCGAAATCGTCGGTGGAGCTGCAGCGCTCGAATAGATTTTTCATTTGAAAATCGGGGATGTGGCTTGATGCCGCATCCCATCATGATGTATATATTTCAACTAGTACGATAGGAGGGAACAAGATGAACAAAGGACGCGTTCTCCAGGTTATGGGTCCGGTTGTTGACGTTAAGTTTGAAAGCGGCAATCTTCCAGAGATCTATAACGCTTTGAAAATTGTAACCAGCGATGCGGATGTGAACATCGAACTAACTCTTGAAGTAGCCCTTCACTTAGGCGATGACACAGTTCGTACAATCGCGATGTCTTCCACAGACGGCCTTAAGCGTGGCGTGGAAGTATTAGATACAGGTGCTCCAATCTCCGTTCCGGTTGGGGACGTAACACTAGGACGTGTATTCAACGTATTGGGTGAGTCAATCGACCTTGACGCTCCAGTTGCTGCTGATGCACGCCGCGATTCAATCCACAGGGAAGCTCCAACATTCGAACAGCTTTCAACTGAGGTTGAAATCCTTGAAACAGGTATCAAGGTAGTTGACCTTCTTGCTCCATATATCAAGGGTGGTAAGATCGGATTGTTCGGTGGTGCCGGTGTAGGTAAAACCGTTCTTATCCAGGAATTGATCAACAACATCGCTCAAGAGCACAGCGGTATCTCCGTATTTGCAGGTGTTGGTGAGCGTACACGTGAAGGAAATGACCTTTACCACGAAATGACTGACTCCGGCGTTATCAAGCAAACAGCGATGGTATTCGGACAGATGAACGAGCCGCCAGGAGCACGTATGCGTGTTGCCCTGACTGGTTTGACAATGGCTGAATATTTCCGTGATGAGCAAGGACAGGACGTTCTTTTCTTCATGGATAACATCTTCCGTTTCACGCAAGCAGGTTCTGAGGTTTCTGCCCTACTTGGCCGTATGCCATCAGCGGTAGGTTACCAGCCGACTCTTGCAACTGAAATGGGTAAATTGCAGGAACGTATCACATCTACTAACGTAGGTTCTGTTACTTCCATCCAGGCGATCTATGTACCTGCCGATGACTACACTGACCCGGCTCCGGCTACAACTTTCGCTCACTTGGATGCAACAACGAACCTTGAGCGTAAGCTTTCTGAAATGGGTATCTACCCTGCGGTGGATCCACTTGCTTCGACTTCACGTGCATTGACACCTGAAATCGTTGGCGAAGACCACTATTCAGTAGCTCGTCGCGTACAGCAAACATTGCAGCGTTACAGAGAACTTCAGGATATCATCGCGATCCTTGGTATGGATGAGCTTTCTGACGAAGATAAGCTGACTGTACACCGCGCTCGCCGTATCCAGTTCTACTTGTCACAAAACTTCCACGTAGCAGAACAGTTCACAGGACAGAAAGGTTCTTACGTGCCAGTTAAAGAAACAGTTAAAGGATTCGCTGAAATCCTTGACGGCAAATATGACCACCTTCCAGAAGATGCATTCCGCCTAGTTGGCCGAATCGAAGAAGTTATCGAGAATGCAAAACGTATGGGTGTAGAGGTCTAATAACGGACCAGGAGGGTAAAAAATGAAGACGATTAAAGTCAGTGTTGTTACTCCCGATGGGCCGGTGTATGAATCAGATGTTGAAATGGTAAGCACAAAAGCTAGCACAGGCGAGCTTGGAATCTTGCCAGGCCACATTCCTATGGTTGCACCGCTACAAATTGGCGCTGTCCGTTTAAAAAATGGCAGCAAAAACGAGTTCATTGCAGTCAGCGGCGGCTTCCTCGAGGTCCGTCCTGAGCAGGTAACCATCCTTGCTCAATCTGCAGAACAATCATCTGAAATCGATCTTGAACGTGCACTTAAAGCAAAAGAACGCGCTGAACAGCGCCTGCGTGAAAGACAGCAGGAGAACGTCGACTTCAAGCGTGCAGAGCTTGCCCTGCAGCGTGCGATCAACCGTATTTCAGTTGCAGAACGCAGAATCTAAGATACTACAACACCCTCCGGCGATGCTGGGGGGTGTTTTTGATGTGCGTGGCATTGCGAATCTGCTGCCAGTAACCTTATAAATCTGGGTGCAGATTCCGTTTCGCCAATAAAGTAGTGAAAATCGCCAATAAAATCAAATTATCGCCAATAAAAAATTTTTTTCGCCAATAAAACGAAATTATCGCCAATAAAATTGTGAAAACCGCCAATAAAACTAAACACCAGCCAATTTACTCTCCAATTTTCAGTAGAATTTCTTAATTCACCCACAAATTTTCGCCAAATCAGAAGATTTCCTCCTTCCAATCAACCAGTTTGGAAGCAGAATTAGCAGAACTCTGCATTCGTTCCTCCTTCAGCCGCAAAAATCACCAAACAAATCGCCAAAAAAACAATTCAAAATCACTCTACCTAACAGATTCCCCAATGTTGACAAACGTCACTGACAACTTAAACCAAATTGGATTAAATATAGAATGTAACCGATTGTCTGCTACGTTTTACCTTTAAAAGCGCATGATCAGGAGGCTGCACCCTCCAAACCGGCAGGCGCCCGAAAAAGCCTGGGCAAAAGAGTAAGAATATATTGCCTTCCAAGCAACTAAGTATGAAAGGGGAGCCGTCTTTTTTCCAGTCCAAATCACCTCAATTCAGAAACTATTTCTCTATTGAAAAGGGCATGGAAGAAGGTTGCCAGATTGTTCAAAGGCTTGTCGACACACTATTGTAACAATGGTATAATTGTTATCGGTTACAAGATTAAAAAGTATGAAAATTTCACAACATTGGAGGGATGGGCATGGAGCAGTTGAATCTATATCAAAATAACTATTTGATAGTCTTTGTGTTCCTATGTCTCGGGGTATTGCTTCCAATCGTAGCTTTGTTTGCGGCTAAGCTTCTGCGGCCGAAATACAAGCAGGACGAGCGGAAATATACCACCTACGAGAGCGGGATGGTACCGTTCAGTGATGCGCGGGTCCAGTTTAATGTCCGTTATTATGTTTTTGCTCTTATGTTCGTTATTTTTGATGTAGAAACAGCGTTTTTGTATCCATGGGCTGTCGCCTATGAGAAGCTGGGAATCTTCGCATTGATCGAGATGCTGATTTTCGTGGTGATGCTTCTGATTGGACTCATCTACGCATGGAAAAAGAAGGTGCTAAAATGGATTTAAAGTTGGATGATTTCTCACCTGAAGAAGTAGCAGAACTCCAAAGAAACGTATTCGTGACAACTCTTGAACAGGTTAAAGGCTGGGCAAGGAGCAACTCCATGTGGCCAATGACTTTCGGCCTTGCGTGCTGTGCAATCGAAATGATGGCATCGAGTTCGGCTCACTATGACCTGGACCGTTTCGGGACATTCTACCGAAACTCGCCTCGTCAGTCCGATGTCATGATTGTTTCAGGCACTGTTACGAAAAAAATGGCTCCGACTGTCCGCAGACTGTATGACCAATTGGCAGAACCTAAATGGGTTATCGCGATGGGATCATGCGCGACAGCAGGCGGTCCATATGTAAAATCATACTCAGTTGTAAAAGGTGTCGATCAGATTGTGCCGGTCGATGTTTACATACCGGGTTGCCCGCCGAATCCTGCAGCATTGATTTACGGGATTAATAAATTGAAAGAGAAAATCCGTTATGAGGCGAAAACCGGGAAGAAGGTGATCTAACCGATGAGCGGGGAAAAGGATTTAGAGCAGATAAAGAGAGAAGCAGCCCAAAAGGCGAAAGAGCTTGCGAAGCAGCGCCAGGCTGCTAAACAGGCAGGGGAAGGAAACGACCCGAAAGAGGTTGCCGACAAAGTCGCAGAACCTGAAGTGAAAGAAACAGACGCTAATGTTGAAGCATCAGCAGGTGACGATGCCGAGCTTGCGAAAAGGAAAGCCGCCGCAGCAGCGAAGGCGAAAGCAGCTGCACTGGCAAAAATGAAAGCAAGTGGCCAGGCTGAAGAAGCATCGGAAGCGAAAGAGGAAGTGTCAGCTCCGGTAGAGGGCCAAGACGCTGAATTAGCCAAGAAAAAAGCAGCCGCAGCGGCAAAAGCGAAAGCAGCCGCTCTTGCTAAAATGAAGGCATCTGGCCAGGCAGAGGAAAGCACTGACGAATCTGCAGCGCCTGAAGCTTCAGCCGGAGACGACGATGACCTCGCGAAAAAGAAAGCCGCAGCCGTAGCGAAAGCAAAGGCAGCAGCGGCAGCAAAAAGAAAAGCCCAAGAGGCAGCTGGAGGGGCAGATGCTCCAGCAGGCGATGATGATGATGATCTTGAGAAAAAGAAAGCCGCAGCCGTAGCGAAGGCAAAGGCAGCAGCGGCAGCAAAAAGGAAAGCTCAAGAGGCAGCTGGAGGAGCAGACGCTTCAGCCGGAGACGATGATGATCTTGCGAAAAAGAAAGCCGCAGCTGTAGCGAAAGCGAAGGCGGCCGCAGCAGCAAAAGCGAAAGCCGCAGCAGCCGGCGGTGGATCAGCTGACGACGAGAAAGCGAAAGCGATTGCCGCAGCCAAAGCAAAAGCCGCAGCTGCAGCAAAGGCTAAGTCAGCAGCTGGTGCAAAAACAGGAGCAGAAGAGCCTGTCGAAGAGAAAAAGCCATCTCCAAACCAGCCTTACTTAGATAAATACGTTAAAGCGATCACCGACAATCTAGGCGATGATATTTTGGAAGATTCGTATATTAATCCTCTTTCAAAAGATGTCCCGACGCTTGTCGCTAAGAGAGAATCATATTACCGATTGGCTGAATTCCTGAAGTACAACGAACTATTAGGGTTTGATTACCTATCAGAGATTCACGGAACAGACTTCCAGACACATATGGAAGTGTATGTTCACTTGTACTCATACAAAAACAGGCAGTCCGTTGCATTAAAGGTCAAGCTTGACCGCGACCAGCCGGTTATTGAGTCACTGGCGAACCTGTGGGCAGGTGCGAACTGGCCGGAATGTGAAGCGTATGACCTGCTTGGCATCAAATTTGAAGGCCATCCAAACCTCCATCGCATCATGCTTGGTGAAGACTGGGTAGGCCACCCATTAAGAAAAGACTATGAACCGTATGATGTGGAGGTGTAGCCCGTGATACGCACAGAAGAAATGCTCTTGAACGTGGGCCCGCAGCACCCTAGTACACACGGTGTATTCCGCCTCGTTCTGAAAATTGATGGTGAGATTATCGTTGAAGCGAAGCCGGTCATCGGTTATTTGCACCGCGGTACTGAAAAACTAGCCGAAGACCTGCAATACACACAGATCATTCCGTATACAGACCGGATGGACTACGTATCGGCAATGACGAATAACTATGTAATCGTCCATGCAGTCGAAACGATGATGGGCTTACAGGTACCTGAACGCGCCGAGTATCTAAGGGTACTGGCGATGGAATTGAACAGGGTTGCCAGCCACCTGCTGTGGTGGGGCACATTCATCCTCGACTTCGGTGCGACAAGCCCATTGCTTTACGCATTCCGTGACCGTGAGATGATCCTCAACCTGCTGAATGAATTGTCTGGTGCTCGTCTGACGTTCAACTACATGCGTGTAGGCGGCGTCAAATGGGATGCTCCGGAAGGCTGGATTGAAAAGGTCGCTGAATTCGTCCCTTATCTAAGAGGACAGTTAAAAGGCTACCACCAGCTGGTATCAGGAAACGAGATCTTCCTCAACCGTACAAAGAACATCGGTACATATACAAAGGAAGATGCAATCAATTACTCATTAAGCGGACCGAACCTGCGCTCAACAGGCGTCAAATGGGATCTGCGCAAGGATGAGCCGTATTCAATCTATGACCGCTTCGATTTTGACGTTGTCACTCGCGATGAAGGCGACGCGCTTGCCCGTTACCATGTAAGGATGGGTGAAATCGAAGAGTCACTGAAAATCATCGAACAGGCTGTGCAGCAATTCCCGAAAGACGGAGAAATCATAGCCAAGGTTCCAAAAATCATCAAGGCTCCAAAAGGGGAAGCGTTTGTCCGGATCGAGGGCTCACGTGGCGAAATCGGCTGCTATATTTCCAGCGATGGCAAAAAAGAGCCGTACCGTCTCAAGTTCAGACGACCGAGCTTCTATAATCTGCAAATCCTCCCTAAACTGCTCGAAGGTGAAAGCATCTCAAATCTGATTGCAATTTTAGGAGCGGTTGATATCGTTCTTGGGGAGGTAGACGGATAATGGTTCAGGAGCTACTCGAATCAAGCGCAGGCCTTATGAATTTCAGCATCTTCTTCGTCCTGGCCGTCGTCCTGTTGTTCGTAATCCTTGGATTCGTAACGATGGCGATTCTGGCAGAGCGGAAAGTGCTTGGTTTCATGCAGGGCCGTTATGGTCCATCCCATGTCGGCGGTAAATGGGGGCTGTTGCAATCCGTTGCCGACGTTGTAAAGCTACTAGTAAAGGAAGACTTAATACCAAAAGCAGCAGATAAGCCGCTGTTCATTATCGCACCGGTCATCGCGTTCGCGCCGTCCTTCATGGTCATGGCGACGATTCCTTTGACTGACGAACTGCAGTTTGCTGACTTGAATGTTGGTTTCCTGTATTATATCGCTATTTCAGGTCTGACAATTGTCGGTATGCTGATGGCAGGATGGGCTTCCAACAATAAGTACTCATTGCTTGGCGGTATGCGTGCCGCGGCCCAGATGATTTCCTACGAAATCCCGCTGGTCATGAGCGTACTTGGAATCGTCCTGCTGACAGGCAGCCTCAATCTTAATGAAATTGTTGCAGCACAAGGTGACAATGGCTGGTTCATTCTGTGGCAGCCAATCGCGTTCATCGTGTTCTTCATCGCAGCTACTGCTGAGTTGAACAGGGTTCCGTTTGACCTTGCTGAAGCGGAAAACGAGCTTGTAGCCGGTTTCCACACAGAGTACTCAGGCTTCCGCTGGGCGATGTTCATGCTTGCTGAATATGTGTATATGTTCGCAATGTCTGCGTTGATCACTGTATTATTCCTTGGAGGCTGGCTTCCGCTGCCGTTCCTTGGCTTCATCCCAGGAGCTGTATGGTTCGCGCTCAAGTTCAGCTTGGTGGTCTATATCCTCATCTGGTTCCGTGCTACGTTCCCGCGTATCCGCGCCGACCAATTGATGGAGTTCGCATGGAAAGTGCTTCTGCCGGTAGCGCTTGCAAACATCTTCCTTACTGCTTTGATTAAAGAATTTTTTCTAAAATAAGAACGGAAGCACCATTGCTTCCTGCATTAAAGGGGTGAATTACGTGCTAGGATGGACTAAAGGATTAGCTTATACCCTTAAACAATTGACTCGCGAAAAGCTGACTTACGATTATCCAAACGAACCGATTCCGCTTCCTGACAGATTCCGCGGAATCCAGAAGTTTTATCCTGAAAAATGCATCGTCTGCAACCAGTGTGCCAATATTTGTCCGACAGATTGCATTAATTTGACTGGTAAAAAGCATCCTGATCCAACGAAAAAAGGCAAAATCATTGATACGTATGATATCAACTTCGAACTTTGCATCCTCTGTGACCTGTGCACAGAAGTTTGCCCGACTGAAGCGATCATCATGACGAACAACTTTGAGCTTGCTGAATACAGCCGGGATGATTTATTCAAGAACCTGGAATGGCTTGACGAAAATGATGAGAATATACGGAAGGTGAATAAAGCATGACGTTAACAGGCGAATTCTTTGCGTTTATGTCACTTGCTTTAGTGGCGGTAATCGGCGGCGTGCTTTTATTGAACCTTACCAAGGTAATCCACATGGTCGTAGCGCTCGTCTTTACATTCGTCAGTATTGCAGGTATTTATGTGCTCTTGTCCGCTGAATTCCTGGCGGTCATCCAAGTCATGATCTATTCCGGCGCCATCACGATCATGATGCTGTTCGGGATCATGCTTACCCGCCACCATGGTGATGAAGCAGAACCAAAGGGCGGAATCCTTCGCAAGCTTGCACTGCTGCTAGGCGTAATTGGCTTTGGAGCAGCTGTGTATTTTGGAATTTACGATTTGAATTTCGAAGCAGTACCAAATACACTGCATGAAAATAACACAGAACAAATCGGGGTATCATTGTTCTCGCATTACATCATCCCGTTTGAGCTGACATCCGTGATCCTGCTTGCTGCGCTTGTCGGCGCAATCGTGCTTGCGCGCAGGGATGACGATAAGGAGGGTGATCAGGAATGAGTTCTGTTCCGGTTTCAGCCTATCTGGCGCTCGCACTTATTCTTTTCTGCATCGGACTTTATGGTGCGCTGACAAAGAAGAACACAGTCATTGTGTTGATTTCCATCGAATTGATGCTGAATGCGGTCAATATCAATCTGGTAACCTTCAGTAAATACGGAGTCAACCCTTCGATTACTGGCCAGGTTTTCGCGCTGTTCTCGATTGCGGTGGCAGCAGCTGAAGTAGCGGTAGGACTGGCGATCCTGATTTCGCTTTACCGCAACCGCAGGACAGTCAATATCGATGAAATGGATCAATTGAAAAATTAGATTCATAGACCATTTGAATTTTTCAAAGGCGGCATTTGCCGTTAAAACCAGAAGATTTCTTGTAGCTGGACTGCCCCGTGAAAGACGGGCCTCAATCTGACGGGCGTATATATGATAGATAGCGCGCGTTCAAAAAAGGGGATTGTGATATTAATGGAGAATGCTTGGCTCATTCCGCTGTTCCCGCTTGTATCCTTTCTATTCCTGCTGCTGTTCGGTAAAAAGCTTAAAGAAGCGAGCGCATTCGTTGGGATTCTTGCGACGCTTGCCTCTCTTGTATACTCCATCCTTGTGCTGATCGAGCGCTTATCGGAGTCTACATTCAAAGCTGAAGCCGTGTGGCTGACAATCGGGAATCTGGAACTTACTGCGGGCTTTGAAGTAAATCAATTAAACGCATTGATGCTGGTGATCGTGTCTCTTGTCAGCTTCCTTGTGCATACCTATTCAAAAGGGTATATGCATGGTGATGAGCGCTTCCCGGTTTTCTATGCTTATCTAGGACTATTTACTTTTGCAATGCTTGGTCTTGTAATCTCGCCGAATCTTTTGCAGACCTATATTTTCTGGGAATTGGTCGGTGTAGGTTCATTCCTGTTGATTGGATTCTATTTTTACAAAGAAAGCGCCAAAGCGGCTGCAAAGAAAGCCTTCATCATGACACGTATCGGGGATGTCGGGCTGCTGATCGGGATGATTCTCTTATTCTGGCAGACTGGCAGCTTCGAATATGATGAAATTTTCGCCGCAGTAGAAGAAGGCGCGATTTCAGGTACGATGATTACCCTTACTGCAATCCTGATCTTCATCGGTGCAGTTGGTAAATCAGGTCAGTTCCCGCTTCATACATGGCTTCCAGACGCGATGGAAGGCCCGACGCCAGTTTCTGCGTTAATCCACGCAGCGACGATGGTAGCGGCCGGTGTTTACTTGGTCGCATCGCTGTTCCCGCTATTCAATGCGAGTGAAACGGCTATGCTGACTGTTGCGATCATCGGTGCCTTCACAGCGATTTTTGCGGCAACAATCGGTCTTGTCCAGACTGACATCAAGCGTGTTCTTGCATTCTCGACTGTCAGCCAGCTTGGCTATATGATGCTTGCATTAGGATCTGCCGGTTATGTTGCTGGAGTATTCCACTTAATGACTCATGCTTTCTTTAAAGCATTGTTATTCCTTGCAGCAGGCAGCGTCATCCATGCTGTACATACTCAGGATATTGAAAAAATGGGCGGGCTTTGGAAAAAGCTTACCTTCACTGGACCTCTGTTCCTGATCGGAACACTGGCAATCAGTGGTGTCCCATTGTTCTCAGGCTTTTTCAGTAAAGATGAAATTTTGATCGCTGCATGGGCACATGGCAATTACACTTTGTTCTGGCTGGCAGTGATCGCAGCGTTCTTCACAGCATTCTACATGTTCCGCCTGTTCTTCATGGTCTTCTCCGGTGAAGCACGAAGCGAAATGAAGAATGTCCATGAATCGCCATCCGTCATGACCCTGCCGATGGTTGTGCTTGCTGTACTGGCAGTCGTTGCTGGTTATGTGAACACACCTTGGTTCGGCGCATTCCTTGGCGACTGGCTTGTTGAAGGAAACGAAGCACTTGGCCACGGTCATATCGAAGGCCCAGGCTGGATCATGATTGTCGCGACAGCTGTATCTTTGCTCGGCATCCTGCTTGCATGGATGATGTACAGCAAGAAATCAGTATCCCGCGACTGGCTATCCAGCAGAGCGCCAATCGCTTATGGCATCGTGAAAAACAAGTACTATATCGATGAAATTTACAATCAAAGCATCGTGTTTGCTGCGAAGGGAATCAGCTTGTTCCTGCGCTTCATCGAGGTCTTCCTTGTTGAGGGACTCGTCAAGCTGACAACAGCAGCTGTCCAGGGACTTGGTAAAACAGGTGCGAAAATCCAGAACGGCCAGGTACAGACATACGGCACGATCGCCTTTGTCGGCCTTGCAGTCCTGATTGTCATCTATGCGTTAACAGGGGGGTATTTATAATGGATTTCAACTATTTTCTTACCTTACTGGTATTCTCCCCTTTACTAGGAATCCTGCTTTTGGCCTTCATGCCAAAGGCGAATGAATCAGGCATCAAAATGCTTGGCGTACTGGCAACACTGCCGTCATTGATCCTTGCATTGATTGCATACTTTTCGTATCGCGGCGGCAATGATCTCGCCAATTTTTCGGAAAAATTCCGCTGGATCCAATTCGGCGGCCAGGGTGCCGAGCAACAGGGCATCTTCACAGTGAACTACGAACTTGGCATTGATGGTTTCGGTTTGGTCATGGTTGTTCTCACAGCGGTGATCGCGACGCTTGCGGCAGTCGCTTCCTTCCATATCAAAAAAGAATGGAAAGGCTACTATATGCTGTTCTTGCTTCTCGAAATCGGGATGCTTGGAGTATTCACATCACAAAACTTGATCCTGTTCTTCCTTTTCTTCGAAATCACATTGATTCCAATGTTCTTCCTGATTGGAAAATGGGGTTATTACGACAAAGAAAAGGCTGCCTACAGCTTCTTGATTTATAACGGACTTGGATCGGCCATCCTGCTGATCGTCATCATGGTGCTGTTCTCAAGAACTGGCACATCCAATATCGAAATGCTGTCAGTCATGATGAACGCAGAAAACGCGCCTTTATTTGCGCCCGTATCTGAGTCATTGAAAATGGGCTTATTGATTGCCTTGCTAGTGGCTTTCGGTGTAAAGCTGCCAATCTTTCCGCTGCACAGCTGGATGCTCCGCGTCCACGTTGAAGCACCGCCATCCATCGTCATGATCCACTCAGGGATCTTGCTGAAGATCGGCGCATTCGGTCTGATTCGCTTCGGGATGGGGATTTTCCCTGAACAATTCGCAGAATTAGCCGTACTGCTCGCAGTACTGGGTGTCATTAACCTGCTTTACGGAGCGTTCCTTGCTTTTATCCAGACAGATTTCAAAATGGTCCTTGCTTACTCTTCTATTTCCCATATGGGGATCGTTTTAATCGGACTTGGAGCATTAAATGAAGCAGGAATTCAAGGTGCTATTTTCCAGGTCGTATCACACGGCTTGATTTCAGCTCTATTGTTCTTCCTTGTTGGAGTTCTTTATGAGCGCACGCATACGACAACACTTGCGAACCTTGGCGGCATGGCAAAAGGAATGCCGCTTGCATCAGGCTTCCTGCTTGCAGGCGCGATGGCATCACTTGGACTGCCTGGCATGTCCGGATTCGTAAGCGAATTCATGGCCTTCCTTGGACTATTCGAGGAAATGCCGATCCTTGCTGCGGTCGGTACAATCGGCATCATCATGACAGCAGTTTACCTGCTGCGTGCAGTCCTCGCCATCACATATGGCAAGGCAGAGCGCGAATTCGTTGGAATTTCAGACATCCGTTCATTTGAATGGGCTCCAGTTTTGGTGCTCATCGGCTTGATCGTTCTGATCGGTGTATATCCAGCTGTTCTTAGTGAACCGCTTCAGGCAACTTTAGAGACTATCTTGATGGGAATAGGGGGGTGATGAAGGATGGATCTAGATACACTTCTATCATTTGATTGGGGGACGATGACTCCGGAATTCATCATCCTTGGTGTCATTGCAATTTTATCAGTCGCTGATTTATTCATGCCAAAGCATGTTGACCGGAAAGTCCTTGGCTGGGCTGGTTTCGCTGGTATCGTACTGGCGCTGGTTTCGCTGGTATCGCTGATTGGTACTGAAACAACATCCATTTTATACGATACATTCAGATTGGATTCGTTTGCGATTGCATTCAAGCTGATCCTTCTACTTGGAGCGGCACTTGTCATGCTATTGGCAATCGATTACAGGACGAATGACGGACTTGAGGAATACAAGGGAGAATTTTTCTATCTGTTCCTGACGGCATTGCTTGGTACGATGTTCATGGCATCAAGCGGCGATTTGATTACCTTGTTTGTCGGACTTGAATTGCTGTCCATTCCGTCCTATGTCCTTGCAGGGATGCGAAAGCGCAACCTGAAATCGAATGAATCAGCTATGAAATACGTCATAAACGGCGGAATTTCTTCGGCAATTACATTGTTCGGTATGAGCTATGTGTACGGAATCGCCGGATCAACAAACTTAAGAGAAATCGCTCAAGTCTTTGGTGGTCTGAGTGACCCTCAGCATATCTACATTCTTGGACTGGCATTCTTCATGATTTTCGTCGGATTGTCATTCAAGCTCGCATCGGCGCCATTCCATATGTGGGCACCGGATGTATACGAAGGAGCTCCGACTCCGGTGACTGCGTTCCTGAGCGTCGTCTCAAAAACAGCTGGATTCGTGATCATCCTTCGAATCCTGTTATCGATTTTTGGATACATTCCTGTCGCACAAGAAGATGGGCAGCCAATTCCATTGCTGTTCGCAGTCCAGGATTACATTGCATTCCTGGCGGGAGCAACGATGATCATTGGTAACGTCATCGCCTTGAGACAGCGCAACATCAAGCGCATGTTCGCCTACTCAAGTATCGCGCATGCGGGTTACATCCTTGTCGCATTGACTGCCATGTCTTTCGTGACATTCGATGCAATCTGGTTCTACATGCTCGCATACGTGTTGATGAACCTTGGTGCATTCGCTGTGATCCAAGTGATCACAATGAAAACTGGCTCAGAAGATATCAGCCACTTCGCCGGCCTCTACCGCCGCTCACCGCTGCTCGCAGTGGGAATGGGAATCTTCATCCTGTCACTCGCAGGAATCCCGGGTACAGCAGGTTTCATCGGTAAGCTGAACATCTTCATGGGCGCATTGATGGTCGACCAGGCACACTACGTCCTAGTATCGATCATGATTGCAACAACAGTCGTATCCTATTTCTACTACTTCGGAATCATGACGCAAATGTTCTTCCGCCCGGCAGCAAGCGACGAAAAAATCCAGCTGCCAGCAGGAACAATTGCCGTCATCCTGATTACAGTAGTCGGAACAATCCTGTTCGGAGTCTTGCCAAACCTGGCAATCGACTTCATGCATAGTAACTTCAATCAGTTTGTGGATTTTATGAGGTAAACGCTTTTTAGTAACAAAAAGCACTAACATGTTTGGGTTTTGGGGAAAATCTATTCATGGAAACAAAGGGGTAAATTCAGCTGGTCTGCAATCATTGCAGGCCAGTTTTTTTACTGTATAGAGAATTACTAAGATCACATGAAACTTTCGAGCTTCTGAAACGTCTAAAATAACAGGTAATCATCTATTTTATGTTAAAATAGACATGGTAAGGGGGGACCGTTTATGATTACAGGTTTTGGCGGCTTTGCGCTGACCAGCATTCTGACACATCTTGTTTTTATCGCCATTTCTTGGTGGGCTCTGCAAGCACTCCAATTCGATAAAATGCTTAGGGCAAACCATGTACTTCAGGCCCGTGTCTTATATATTCTTGCTTCCATCGCACTGGGATCCACAGTAAGTAATTTCTTCCTAGATTACCTCCAATGGTCACAGCAGCTTCCGATGATTTTTCAGTAAGGTTCTTTTTTTTCGTAAACTTTGTGACTTCTCAATCAAAAATAGCTTAGTAACAACCTTTTAGCCCATCTGCTGTTAGTTCTAAACAAATTGGTAAAAAATTAGGTCTTCATACATGTTTCCAAAACGCGAAAACTTGAGTATTATTGTTTTTGTGCTTGTTTTTTGCAAAGGCATGTTTATTTTTTCACAAACAAATGAACACCCGGTTAAGTTGGTACATAGAATGATGTCAAAAAGTGACGAGAATTCCCAAGTATGCGATTTGCTCTCCTGGTAAGAATGGTAATAAGGGGAGAGTGAGAGACATATGAAAAAGATTCCATTTATTTTATCAATTTTTGGCATTATTGGTTTTATTGTGTTCCAAGCTGGGAATAAGACGACTGTAGCTGACGCTGATCATGAAATCAAAACTCTGGCCTCAGTTTTGCAGGACGAAAATATTTTGATCACGGGTTGGTCTTTATATGCAAGGGAAACGTTGGAAGACGAAAGTGTCGAAGGTTTGGTAAAAGAATTGAAGGTCCAGCTTCCGAGTTGGACATGGAAGCACCGAGATGGAGAACTTACAGCTGTTTCGAATTCTTCTGAGATTCAGGAAAAAATTAAAATTGTTTCGACGGACACAAATGGGCTGATACATACGTATGTGATGTATGAGGTCAGAGGTCACTACTGGAATAAAAATACAGAAAGATTTTTAAACAAAAATTTACCAGGCAGAATATTTGACATTTTTCGCGGAAATGCCACAACTTTCTCTTGTATTGAAGGCGAGTTCAGTGATAAGATAAAATCGGCTTTACCTGTTTATAAAACTAAATTGCTAAAGGCTTTTCAAGCTGAGGAAGTCGAAGGAGTAGAAGAGGAATCATTTATATCTACATCCGCTGTTTCGCCTTTGTTCGACAAATCCTTGAGCAATGACCATGAGATGAATATGCAGCTTGGATTACGGAAAACTGATCGATTGGGCGCAAAGACTACCCTTGTAGTTGGCACACCCATCATAACGATTGAATATTAATATAGAGAAATTGGACGCGGAGGGGAATACACTTGGAAAAAATCATCGTCCGCGGCGGACAAAGGCTAAGCGGTTCTGTAAAGGTTGAAGGAGCTAAGAATGCCGTCTTGCCTGTTATCGCTGCAACATTATTAGCAAGTGACGGAAAAAGCGTAATTCGTGATGTGCCAACTCTCTCCGATGTATATACCATCAACGAAGTATTACGTTCTTTAAACGCCGTAGTGGAGTTTGAAAATAACACAATTACAGTAGATGCATCCAGAGAGTTAAAAATAGAAGCACCTTTTGAGTATGTTCGTAAAATGCGTGCTTCTGTATTAGTAATGGGATCCCTGCTTGCCAGGAATGGCCGTGCTCGCGTAGCATTGCCAGGCGGCTGCGCAATCGGTTCCCGTCCTATCGACCAGCACCTTAAAGGCTTTGAAGCGATGGGTGCGACAGTCAAGGTAGGCAACGGTTTTATTGAAGCCGAAGCAGTCAATGGTCTGCATGGAGCTAAAATATACCTTGATTTCCCTAGCGTTGGCGCTACGGAAAACATCATGATGGCGGCTGTCCTTGCAAAAGGCACAACCATCATCGAAAACGTCGCAAAAGAACCAGAAATCGTCGACCTTGCCAACTTCCTGAACAAAATGGGAGCGAAGGTAAGAGGCGCTGGCACTGGCACAATCAAGATCGAGGGTGTGGAAGTACTGTTCGGTGCTGACCACAACATCATTCCTGACCGTATCGAAGCAGGAACCTTCATGGTTGCGTCTGCCATCACTGGCGGCAACGTCCTTGTAAAAGGCGCTGTTCCGGAACACCTTTCTTCATTGGTTGCCAAGATGGAAGAAATGGGCGTTACGATCATTGAAGAAGAAGAGGGCCTTCGTGTCATCGGGCCTGAAAAATTGAAAGCAGTCGACATCAAGACAATGCCGCACCCTGGCTTCCCAACAGATATGCAATCTCAAATGATGGCATTGCTATTGCGTGCTCAGGGAACAAGCATGATCACAGAAACTGTTTTCGAAAACCGCTTCATGCACGTAGAAGAATTCCGCCGCATGAATGCAAACATCAAAATCGACGGACGTTCTGTCATCATGAATGGACCATCCAACCTTCAGGGAGCAGAAGTGGCAGCAACTGACCTGCGTGCCGCAGCATCACTGATCCTGACTGGTCTTGTAGCAGATGGCGTAACTCGCGTGACAGAGCTTTACCACCTGGATCGCGGCTATGTGAACTTCCACAATAAGCTTGCAGCACTTGGTGCAGACATCGAACGCATCAGCGAAGTAGAAGAACAGCCAGTAACAGATCAATTAGTCTCAGACATGAACGCGTAAGATAATTAGTCTCAGACATGAACGATAAAGAATACTACTCAATGAACCGGAGAATTGTGCTTTAATGTATAGTTCTGCGGTTTTTTGATTTATTATCAGGTATATTTTAATCTTAATCTGTTGATTGAAATAGTAATCAACATCTATTTTAAAAATATCTGTCCAATTTCAACCGACTTATTATGTACGTTTTAAAAGAAAATATACAAATGCTGAGCTTTTTTGAAAACTGTCATAAAAGCTTGTCTGCCTCCATATGAATGGAATGAGACGGTTTTCGACCGGAATAATTTCATAATGGAGGCTTTTTCTATGTTAAAATTCAAACCAATCATCGTACTAGCTGCTATCCTATTCGCTGTCACACTCCTGATTCCATCCTTGCTCGTCCTCCCTTTTATGGAAGATAAGGCAGGCGGAAAGCTTGGGGAAGAGTTGCAGAGAGAGGCGAAGGATACGGCTGCTGTCCCGACTGCAGATTCCGCAGTTGAGGTAGCTGTTTACAGGACAGCTCTATCCAAAACAGAAAAGCTTCCGCTTGATGAATACTTGATCGGAGTCGTTGCAGCTGAAATGCCCGCCGAGTTCGAACTGGAGGCGTTGAAGGCACAGGCACTGTCGGCAAGGACTTATTATGTAAGACAAATGCTAATTCCCAATAAAGTAGGCGTACCTGAAGGCGCACAATTGAATGATACGGAAATCCACCAGGTGTTTAAAAATAAGGAAGAATTGAAAAAGCAGTGGGGCGTCGACTACAAATGGAAGATGAAGAAAATCGCCGAGGCAGTGAAGGCAACTGACGGTCAGGTGCTAACATTTGACGGTGCGCCAATCGACGCAACCTTCTTCTCGACATCGAACGGCTTTACCGAGAACTCAGAGGAATACTGGTCTAATTCCTTGCCTTACTTGCGGAGTGTGGAAAGCCCATGGGATTTAGAGTCACCTAAGTTTCGTAACCAAACGGTCATGACTGTGGCAGATGTGGAGGCTAAGCTTGGTGTCAAGCTGCCGAATTCTCCGGAGATAGGTAAAGTCATCTCTAGGACCACTGGGAACCGAGTCGCTAAAATTGATATCGGAGGTAAAGTCCTGACGGGAAAAGAAGTTCGTGATAAACTCGGCCTGCGCTCAAGCGACTTCACTTGGGAACTGAAGGGCAATAACGTCGTCATCACCACCGAAGGCTTCGGCCACGGCGTCGGCATGAGCCAATACGGAGCCAATGGCATGGCCACCGAAGGCAAGAACTATCAAGACATCGTCAAACACTACTACAAAGGCGTCGAGATCAGCGAAGCAGAGAGCATGCTGACGAAGGTTACTGCGAAGAAATAATTACCAGGCCAGGGCAAAAAGCGCCCTGGCTTTTTAGCGCGTTTGGGCTGTGAGCAGGAAACTTTTATTTTTTCGCGGGATTAAAGAATGCTTCGATGTCAGGTGGCATGTGGTAGATGCGGCCTTTTTTGGTTCCTGTGTGGGGGAGGTTCATTGAAAGTAAGATGTTGGTCGCTGCTCTAATCGATAGACAGTTAGATAGTTCCCTGAATTCCTGGTTTGTAATGGAGGGTTTAAAAAGAAGAAAGGAATCTTTAATCTTCTTGTGGTGTGCTGATTTTGATTTGTGATTGCATACTGGACAACTCCAAGTCCATTTATCACGCTGCATTCCATAGGTTAAACATGAGGGGCATTGGATACCTTTTTGTAGATCTGCTTGGGTGAGGGAATATGGTTTTAAAATGTCAGGATGGTGAGGAGTATGTTTCTTTATGAGTAACTTTGATAACTTCTTTAATTCTTTATCATTATAGGTAGGGTTTGAAGTAATTTCATCTATTTGAATCACTCTATTTAATATGGCATCTCCTTTCACAATCAAGTTATTTAAGGAACGGTCACTCACTTTAATTATAGTAGAGGAATTGCTAATCGTAACAAGGTGGTATATGGGAGGGACATTGAGTTTATGGCTCTTTAGCCACCTCTTTAAGTGCCAGGCTTGCATCCGAACCTGGTTAATAGGGTTATCATAAGATTTTTCCTGCCCATCTTTTGTTTGGATGATCTGTTGGGAATCTTTATCAAAGAAAAGGATGCCAGAGTAGTTTTTCGTTTCAATAAGAAGGATATAGCGAAGTGTTAAGATGAGGGTATCAATCTGAAAATACCATTCTTCATCGGCTAGGCGTAAATCCCGTAAGATATGATACCCTTTTTCCGGTAAAAAACTTAACCGGTAATCAGTTTGCAGTTCACCTTTATAACCAGCTCGCCAAGCTCTATAATCTTGCTCGATAATTGGGAATTTAGGGTGGTTTTCTGTCAGATTTTCCATCAATGCTTCATACATGAGAAGCCGAATGGGGTAGGAGCGTTCTTTTTCGATCAAAAGTGTCACTTCCTCAATAGATTTTCATTAAAAATTCTACAATTGAAAGAAAAAACCTGTGTTGTTTAGATAAATTATGTGAAATTTTTAAGAACAATAAAGATAATACCAGTTGGGGGGATTTTAATACCAGTTGCACAAGTTTTAATACCAGTTGGAAGCATTTTAATACCAGTTGAAACGAATATAATACCAGTTGAGCAAAAAACAACGGGATAATGTGACACAAAGCACAAAAAGCCAGCCCCAATACCAAGGCCAGCCCCTTAAAAATCGTAATTAGTAACTATCTAAATACTAAATCCAACTAAATCCTCCGAACTCTCTCTTCAATCCGACGCAAAACTCTCCCCAGCCGCGGGAACTTGCCGCTGAAGTAGGCGTGATGGATAAAGTGCGAGGCCGCTAAAACCCCAATTACGTCTTTTATAAAATCAATCAATGTTGCTGATCGGTACGGGACGAAGCTTTGGTGAATCTCGTCGAGCAGGCCGTACAGGATGGCCACGCCCATGAAGGTAAAACTCATCACCGGTGTGAAGCGCCCGGTAGTTAAAGCAGCCAGGACGAGCAGCACATACAGGATTCCGAACTCTACGAGATGGAGTGATTCTTTTATAAAACGGTCAATTCCCTGATTGGGCAGTTCGACCAAAGCATCTGCAGGATTGCTGGACATGATCCAGATTGCGGCCATGTAGAGCAGCGGCAGAATTCGTAAAAACCATACTAATAACTTTTTCATCTTAATACCTCGCTTTATAATAGTAACTCATTCATTTCAGTAAACAGCAATATAGTATTGACTCATCCATTTCAGTAAACAGCAATATAGTAGTGACTCATTCATTTCAGTAAACAGTAATATAGTAGTAACTCATTCATTAAAAGGAAACAGCAAACACTCATTCATTAAAAGGAAAGAGCAATATAGGTAACTCCATTTATTAAAGGAATCAGCAATATAGCAGGAATCCGTCCAATGGGATGGCGGGGCTAAATTAACCCACTACCCCCCAAAAAAACTTTTTTGCATAATTTCTTCACCTTTGTCGAAAAATAAGCAGTAAAAAATTTTTCAACTCTATGTATATATTTTTTCGCTTCTGTTCAAACTGATTGCTGAGGTGATGGAAATGAGAGAGGAAGAAAAAAGATCTTCTCAAGACAAAAGCAAGAACAGCTTTTTCAAGAAGCGGTGGGTGTATCCAACAGTTTATATTGCTAGTGCCGCAATCATTCTAACTGGTGTCCTATGGTATCAAAACAGCGGAACCGATCAGCTGGATCAGTCGGAATACAAAGCGACTGACATGCCTGGCAAAAAGATGAATGACCAGCCAGCAGTTGAAGTGAACCGCGCGATGGAGAACTTTGTAATGCCAGTGGTGAATGAAGATGATGCAGTCGTCCAAATGGGATTCTATGACAATGACGGCGACGCGGCTGAGCAAGAAGCAGCTCTAGTGTTCTATGATAATACGTACCATCCGAACACTGGTCTGGACATTGCAGCAAAAGAAGGCAAGGAATTTGATGTAATCGCATCACTAAGTGGTACTGTCACAAATGTCATGGAAGATGCAGTGCTTGGAAACGTCATTGAAATCGAGCATGACAAAGGTATTGTAACACAATATCAGTCAGTGAAAGACTACCAAGTTAAGGTTGGCGACCAGGTTGAGCAAGGACAAGTCATTGCGAAATCCGGAACAAGCCTGATCAATGAGAAGGCTGGCAATCACGTACACTTTGAAATCCGCAAGGACGATGTACCAGTCAATCCGCATGAGTACTTCAATAAGCCTCTAAGCGCATTGCAGGATGCAAATGTGACAGAAGAGAAAGCTTCTTCTGATGCAGATGCAGGCAAGTCTGAAGATGCTGCCGAGGAAGATGTAGAAGGAAGCTCGGAGGAAGACGCTGAAGGTACGACTCCATCAGAGGAAGATGCTGAAGGCACAACTCCAGCAGAAGACAAGCCTGCAGAAGGCGGCTCTGATAAAAAAGACGAAGATAAGGATGCAGGAGAAGATAAAGACAAAGACTCTTCAACTGACTCTGATACTTCAACCAACTCTTAATAAAATCTGAAATTTATGGAACCTGCCTTGCTATAAAGGCGGGTTTTTTTATTGGATTAATCAGAAAAGCTCCAAACTTATCTAATTGCCAATTCTATGGTAAAATCAGACAAGAGGAGGGATACATATGAAACGGGCATTGATTATACTCTTGTCGGTCGTAATTGCCGCACTCATTTCCGGCTGCAGCAAGGAACCGACTCCCGAAGAACGGTTTTCCCAGTATGTAAAGCTATGGAATGATCAGAAGTTTGAAGAGATGTATGGATTTTTATCAGAAAAAGCGAAGGATTCCATCTCCAAGGAGGAATTCGTCTCTCGCTATAATAAAATTTACAAAGATTTAGAGATCAATGAGCTGAAGGTGAGCTACAAGCAGCCTAAGGAAGAGCAGGAACATGAAGAAAATGCAGAACTTCCTTTTTTAGCAAAAATGAATAGTGTCGCTGGTCCAATTGCATTCGACCACAATGCTACTCTTGTAAAAGAAGAGCGTGAAAAAGAAACAAATTGGTATGTTGATTGGAACACGACTTATATTTTCCCGGAGCTTGAAGCAGGGGATAAAATCAGCTTCAAGAATGTCCAGGCAGAACGCGGCAGCATCCTTGACCGTGCTGGGAACGGACTTGCGATTAATGGAACAGCTGTCCAGATCGGAGTGGTACCTGGTGAATTGGGTGAACCAAAAGAGCAGACAATCACCAAGCTTGCGGAGCTGCTAGAAATGTCAGAAGAGCAAATCAACAAAGCCATGAACGCAGGGTGGGTAAAACCTGAACTGTTCGTTCCGCTGAAAAAAGTTTCGAAGACAGATAAAGGGCTTCATGAAAAATTATTTGCGCTTGATGGAGTGACAAGCCAAATGGTGGGAGCCCGTGAATATCCATACGGAGAGGCATTGTCCCACTTAATTGGATATGTCGGTCCGATCCTTGCCGATGACCTAGAAGAACTGGAGGGCAAAGGCTACACCGCAACCGACCTCATTGGACGCCGCGGTCTTGAACAGGTCCTCGAAGAACAATTAAAAGGAACAAACGGAGTCAGGATTTCGATTGTTAAAGAGGATGGAACCGTCAAGACGCTTGCCGAAAAGCCGGTGGAAAACGGAAAGGATGTCAAGCTGACAATCGATGTTGTCGCCCAGCAGCAATTATATGACCAGCTAAAAGGAAAAGCGGGTACAGCATCGGCAATCAACCCGAAGACAGGTGAGACGCTGGCATTGGTAAGCGCGCCAGGCTTCGATCCGAATGAAATGGCGCTCGGAATCTCGCAAAACAAACGCAAAATGCTAGAAGATGATCCGTTTAAACCAACGCTTAATAGATTTAAGTTGACCTATGTGCCGGGTTCGGTGATCAAGCCAATCACAGCCGCCATTGGCCTTGAGAGTGGAAAACTCCAGCTGGATACTGCTTTTGATATCAATGAGAAACAGTGGCAAAAAGACGCATCATGGGGCAAGTACAAGGTGACAAGATACTCTGATGTAAAAGGCAGCATCAACCTGGAAAAAGCGCTGATCTATTCAGATAACATTTACTTTGCACGATCTACGCTCGAAATGGGTCAGGATACTTTTACAGAAGGATTGAAGAAGTTCGGCTTTGAAGATCAACCGGAATATCTCTATCCAATCGAGCCGTCCCAAATCGGCAAAATTGACAGCGAAATCAGTCTGGCCGATTCTGCTTATGGCCAGGGACAGGTAGAAATGAATATCCTCCATCTTGCAACCACATATTCACCTTTGGTAAACGAGGGCAACCTTGTTAAACCGATCTTGAACATGGAGGATGAGCAGGGACAGGTATGGAAGGAAGGGATTGTCAGCGCGGAAAATGCAGCAGCTCTTAATGGCATGCTGACAAAAGTCATCACCGATCCAAAAGGAACCGCCCACAATGGACTGATCGCTAACTATCCGCTCGCCGGTAAAACCGGAACAGCGGAAATCAAGGAAAAACAAGGCGAAAAGGGCAAGGAACTCGGCTGGTTCGTCGCCTATAAACCGCAGTCCACCGATATGATCGTCGCGATGATGATCGAGGATTCTGGATCCAAGGAGGTCGTGACACGGGTGAAAGAGTTCTATGAACTAAGATTGCAGAGTGGAATGTAGGAAGTCCGGCCGAATATGGCCGGGCTTTTATAATTGAGATTTCTCTATTTCGAATTTTCAGCTATTTTGATATAATATTTCGTAAGACGAAAATTATTAGGGGGAATCTGAATGTCTTTGCATACATATCCTTATCCTTCCCAGCGGATGGCGGCGGTGGCGCGCAATGGGATGGTCGCTACGTCACAGCCGCTTGCTGCGCAGGCGGGGCTTGATATTTTAAAAAAGGGCGGAAATGCGATTGATGCGGCAATCGCGACAGCGGCTTGCCTGACGGTTGTGGAACCAACATCCAACGGGATTGGCGGTGACGCATTCGCGCTTGTTTGGGTGAAAGATAAGCTGTATGGCTTGAATGCGAGCGGTCCTGCACCACAATCCATTTCAATTGAAAAGGTGAAGGAGCTGGGCCATGAAAAAATGCCTTCACATGGCTGGACTCCGGTCACGGTTCCTGGAGCTCCATCAGCATGGGCGGAGCTATCGAAAAAATTTGGGCGCCTGCCGCTTACTGAAGTGCTGAAGCCAGCGATTGATTATGCGCGCAATGGGTATCCATTGACTCCTATTCTCGCAAAATACTGGAAGGGTGCTTACAATGCCTATAAGAATCGCTTCCAGGGCGAGGAGTACGATGAGTGGTTCCGCGTCTTTGCTCCTGATGGCAAGGTTCCTGAGGCAGGAGAGATGTGGAAATCGGAGGATCATGCGAACACGCTCCAGGAAATCGCTGAAACGAATGGGGAGAGCTTTTACAGGGGGGTGCTTGCTGATAGAATCGCAAAGGCATCCGAAAAAGCGGGTGCTTTCCTGAGTAAGTCCGATCTCGAAAACTATCATCCTGAATGGGTGGAGCCAATTTCTGTGTCCTACCGCGGGCACGAGGTGTGGGAAATCCCGCCGAACGGACAGGGAATCGTTGCCTTGATGGCATTGAATATTTTAAAAGGCTACGAGTTTACTCATCGTGATGACGTACAGGGTGTGCATCTTCAGCTGGAAGCGATGAAGCAGGCGTTCACCGATGGCAAGGAGTATGTGACAGACCCTAGGACGATGCAGACGAAGGTAACAGATCTTCTGTCTGAGAAGTATGGAGAGGATGCTCGCGCGAAAATCTCTGATGAAGCGAGAATGCCGGAACCTGGCCAGCTCCCTAAAGGGGGAACAGTCTACTTGTCTACTGCGGATGGAGAAGGCAATATGGTTTCCTTCATCCAGAGCAACTATATGGGCTTCGGTTCAGGAGTAGTCGTTCCGGGAACAGGAATCGGACTGCAAAACCGCGGGCATGACTTCTCACTAGATCCGAATCATGCGAATGCACTGGCTCCAGGCAAGAAGACATACCATACAATCATTCCTGGCTTCATCACGAAGGATGGCCAGGCAGTAGGACCGTTCGGCGTGATGGGCGGCTATATGCAGCCACAGGGGCATGTTCAGGTGGCGATGAATCTGATTGATTACGGGATGAATCCTCAGGCGGCACTTGACGCACCTCGCTGGCAGTGGATTGAAGGCAAGCAAATCGAAGTCGAGCACCACTTCCCGAATCATATCGTCAAAGAGCTTGCTAGACAAGGGCATCAAATGAAGGTAGCATATGATGGCGGAGGTTTTGGCCGCGGTCAGGTCATCGTCCGCAATCCGGAAACCGGCGTCCTGACCGGCGGAACGGAAATGAGAACCGATGGCGCAATTGCCTGCTGGTAAATAAATTATATTTTAATGAAGGAACACTCAAAGGCGAGTGTTCCTTTTACTATTCTGTAAAATCATTACAGACCCAGCAATTCTATGGAAATAAGCAAAAATTTTTTTTCGACAAACTCGATTGTCATGTAGCCCTCCAAAACCGTACCATTACTGACGGGTTTGGCACGGCCTGTAAAAAATCGACATAGAAAGCGATTACATTTTTTAAAAATAACGTATTGACCTGCCTGGACATTATATGGATAATTAAATTAAATTTTCTAAATATTTAGTTAAATAAATAATTATTCATACATATACAAAATAATTTTTAACAGGAGGAATCAACGTGATCATTCTAATCGGCCTGCTGGTGATTACCGGCATAAGCCTTTTCATGGGCTTAAGAAAAAATAAGTTAGTTTATCTGGCAGTCCCGTTCCTGAGCATATTTCTCTACTTCCTCATCCAGATCATCATGGTCCCGGCTCCTTTCTTTGAAACAGTGAAATTCATCTTCAGCTTAAGTTAAACCACCAAGATTCCATTCTCGAGTTATAAGAAAGTATAAACTTTTAACTTATTTTAGTGTCTAGCTTCAGCGCCTATCCCCTCGAGTCGCTTCGGTCCGCCCAATGAAGTCAAAGAGCGACTTCACTGGTCGGCCCTCCAGCGCTTGTCGGGGCTGACCAAGGCGCTTGCGCTTTTCTAATCGGTATAAACTTTGCCTGGCGCAAGGTTCATATAATTTAAATCCATAAAAAGGGAGTGGGGCAAGCTTTTTGATTCAATGCTGTGTCTGTCATTCATGAAGGATTATACAAAGGGGATTAGCAAAACCAAAGGGGTGTAAATGTGAAGAAAATTGATAAGTCAGTAGCTGACGCGTATTTCCGTGAGAAAACCCGTAATATGATCATTTATTTCATCATCTGGTTCCTTGTCTCGTTCGGTGCGGTGATGATCGCAGAACCGCTGAGCGAGTTTTCAATCGGAGGCTTCCCGTTCCACTATTTCATGGGAGCGCAGGGTGCAGTGTTAACGTTCATCATCCTGTTGTTTGTCAACGCTAAGGTTAGCGATGGCATTGACAAGAAGTATGGTATTGACGAGGAGAAGAACGTCAAGCTGAGCGAAGGTAAGAGCCTGGACCACTAAGCCACGGAGAAAGAATAAAAGAGCGTTTGAATAAGGGGGAGAACTTTGGATACACAATTCTTGGTCTCATTATCTATTATTTTAGCTACATTTGGTTTGTATATCGGAATTGCGATTTACAATACAGCTAAGCAGACGTCTGACTTCTACGTTGCCAGCCGCGGCGTACCGCCAGTTTTCAACGGGATGGCGATTGGCGCTGACTGGATGAGTGCCGCTTCCTTCATCGGAATGGCCGGTACGATCATGCTGCTCGGCTATGACGGCCTTGCGTATATCATGGGCTGGACGGGCGGATATTTGCTTCTGACCTTCCTATTGGCGCCACAGCTAAGGAAGTACGGGCGATACACGGTACCTGAATTTATTGGCGACCGATACAACAGCCATACAGCGCGCGTCATCGCGGCGATTTCAACGATCATCATCAGCTTTACGTATTCAATCGGCCAGCTTTCCGGTTCTGGTGTGGTAATCGGGCGACTGTTCGAAATCGATGCGAAGCTCGGTACGATGATTGGGGTTGTCCTGATTGCATTCTACGCAGCTTTCGGTGGTATGAAAGGGATTACCTGGACACAGGTTGCACAGTATATCATTTTGATCATTGCCTATTTGATCCCTGTCATTTTTATGTCTCTCCAGGTGACAAGCAGCGCGCTTCCGTGGCTTTCCTATGGTGAGCTCGTAGGAAAAATGGGTGAGCTCGATCGTGAGCTCGGTATTTCGGAATACTTCGCGCCATTTACGAACGGCACGAAATGGCAGTTCCTTGCCCTTATGTTTACATTGATGGCTGGTACGGCGGGTCTTCCGCACGTAATCGTCCGCTTCTATACAGTTTCAACGATGAAGGCTGCTCGCTGGTCAGGCGCATGGGCACTTCTTTTTATCGGTTTGCTTTATCTGTCAGCACCTGCTTATGCAGCGTTCTCACGCTTCATCCTGATGACAAAGGTTGCCGGCAGCAAAATCAGTGAGCTTCCTGCCTGGACGAAAACATGGGTCGATACAGGTAAGCTGCAGGTTGCCGATGGTAATGGCGACGGAGTCCTTCAGTGGAGTGAATTGATCATCTCAAACGATATCGTCGTAATGGCGACACCGGAAATCGCTAACCTTGGCGTATTCGTTATCGGGCTTGTAGCGGCAGGCGCTATGGCCGCGGCACTTTCAACTGCCGGCGGCTTGATGATCGCGATTTCTTCGGCTTTTGCGCACGATATATACTACCGTGTCATGAAGCCAAATGCTACGGAAAAAACACGTCTGAATGTAGCGCGTCTGTCAATCGTTATCGCTACATTGTTTGCTGGTCTGATTGCCCTTGACCCTCCTGGAGCGATCACGCAAATAGTTGCCTGGGCCTTTGCACTGGCAAGTGGTACGTTCTTCCCGGCCTTGATTCTTGGCGTATGGTGGAAGCGCTCAAATTCACAGGGTGTTATTGCAGGTATGCTCGTCGGTCTTGCTGTGACATTGGGATACATTTTCGCGGCGAAGTATGGCGGCTTCACGATTCTTGGAATCATCGATACTGGAGCTGGTGTATTCGGCGCTACGGCTGCAATCCTTGCGAACGTCATCGTATCGCTTGCAACTCCAGCACCTTCGCAAAAAATTCAGGAGGAAGTACTCGACCTTCGTTATCCTGAACAGATGACCTATAAGAACGGCGAAGTTTGGATGAATGACGATGCAACAAAATCAGTATAAGGAAATTTGGATGGCTGTGCAGTTCCACCCCCTATTCCAGGGGGTGGATGAACGCACGGCCCTTTCACTTGTCGAGGAATGTGAAGCTCTTACCTTTGGGAAAAGCGAAATGATGCTCAAGGCGGATACACCTCGTCAGGGGCTTTTGTTGATTTTACAGGGAAATGCTGAGGTATTCGTAAAAAATGCAGCCGGGCAGGAAGAAGTTCTTGAAGTCATCAAAAAAGGTGAAATCGTAGGATTTTCAAGTCTGGCAAAATTCCTGGGATTTACGAGTGCCGATAAAATGCAGGCCAATGTAGAGGTGAGGGCTGTAGACGGGGTCCAGGCACTGCTGATCCCTTTTTCCGTACTCGCAAAGAGATGGGATGACCAGGATGTCCATGATTACCTGCTGTCCCAGGTCTCGATCAGGCTGAAGGATGTGTACGGATCGCTTGCAGAGCAGGTGAAAATGGCAAAAGGAATAGGCGAGGGTGAAACAATATTAGCGAGGGTTCAGGATTTAATGAGTGATAAAGTGGCGTCTGTTACTCCTGATACGAACATTCAGGAAGCAGCCCAGAAAATGGTAGAAAGTAAAACTAGTTCCGTGCTCGTGGTCGAGGATGGTGAGCTGAAGGGAATCATAACAGAACGGGATATCGTTGGCCGGGTCGTTTCAAAAGGGATATCCTTTGAAGGTCCATCCAGGCTGGTGATGACCGAAAATCCTGTGACGATATCGAGGTTCGCTTACTATTACGATGCTCTATCTGAAATTTTACTGAACGGGATCAAGCATTTGCCTGTTGTTGATAATGGGGAAATTTCGGGGGTAATCACACTGACCGATTTGCTCCGAAAAAAGAACGACAGTGTAATGAGGACGATCAAGAAGATCGATGAGGCTGATGAAAAGAATTTGCCTGAGGTTAAGGCAGCAATCTATGAAATTACCGAGACGCTGCTGCGAGACCGGGTTCCGGCAATCGCATTGCTGGACATCATTACGAAGCTGTACGATCGATTGATAGGAAGAGCGGTCGAGCTGTCTCTTGCGGCACTTCGCAAGAAAGGGTTCGAGCCGCCTGTTCCATTCGCTTTTTATTTAATGGGCTCTGCCGGACGCGGGGAACAGTTCATGCTGACAGACCAGGATCATTTCCTTGTGTATGGTGACACAAGGGATCACAGCTACTTTGAAAAACTGGGGGCAGAAATCACCGGGTGGCTGGAGTCTGCCGGCTACGCTCGCTGCAAGGGCTTGATGATGTCAAGTGAGGACCAGTGGAGGGGGACCGTACTGCAGTGGCAGGATCGCGTGCGTAAATGGATGCTTCAATCGACGAATGAAAACCTTCTGCTGGCTCATAACTTCTTCTCCTACCGTTTCGTGGCAGGGAGTGAATCGGTAAATGGAGAGTTTGAAGCCAAAATCGCGGAACTTCTCGACCGTTCGAAAATTTTCTTGTATCGGATGGTTCAGGCCGAAAGAGAACAGGAAATCCCGACGCTCGATGAACCGATTCGCGCACTGTTCAAGCTCGGAAGGAAAAGCATCGATATAAAAAAAGAAATCTTGTTTCCCTTCCATCACAGTTTGCAAATTCTATCAATTTATTATGGAGAAATACCAGGGACACCGCTGGAGAAAATAGCTAGCTTAAGAGAGAAGGGAGTTATTACCGAAGGATTCACCGAAGATTTAAAAGAAGCCTTCAACCATATACTGGACCTTTATATCAGTCATAGATGGGGAAATAAAAACGGAAGCTCCATCCTATCATTCGCCACCATGTCCACCAGACAAAAAGACGAACTCATCCTAAGCCTACGAACACTCCGCGAACTACAGGGAATGGTATTTGCCAGATTCTCCGTATAATAGCATTCGACATATTTCGGGTGGTGACAGGCACCTCCCGAAGTTATAGGATTGGTGAAAACCCTCGTGAATGAAGAGTTCGACAAAATTCGGGCGGTGACAGGCACCTTGAAAAAGGCACCGTGAAAGGAGGCTGGCATGTTTTTTCAACGGAGAAGTATTTCCTGCCCGCTTATGTATGAAAAGATTCCTTTATCGACTGGAATCGATGATTTGACATTCATAATTTTCGACACGGAGACGACGGGATTCCAGGTGGCAACCCATGATCGGCTGATTGAAATTGGCGGTGTTCCGGTAAAAGGGTTGAAGGTGATGGAAAATGACCGGTTTCAGACATATGTTAACCCTGAGCGACAAATTTCTCGGGAAATAATCGAGCTGACTTCGATTACGGATGAAAAAGTTGCGGGTGCACCGCTGGCACCTGAGGCGATACAGGCCTTCTTTGACTATGTTGGGTCACATGAGGCGGTATGTCTTGTCGGCCACTATGTCGGCTTTGATCACCTTGTGCTGAAAAGCGAGCTGAAGCGTGAAAAGCTGGCGCTAAAGAAGCTGTTCACCATCGATACACTTGACCTGATTGGCTTTGTTGCCCCGTCCTATGATATGCGTGATTTAGAGCGATATGCAATGGCATTCGGAACAAGAATATATGACCGCCACAGCGCAGTGGGCGATGCATTAACGACAGCTTATCTATTTACTGAACTCTTGCAGCAGTTCAAAGACCGGGGGCATTCCACATGGGGCGAGCTGGTTAAGGCAACTGAAAGCCAGATGAGGTCGATGCAGTTTTAGGATGAAAAGGCATATCTCCCTTCGAAACGGTGGCGATGCTTTTAATAGGCATGACAGTCACCTAAACGGTGTCAATGCCATTAAACAAGGCATCGCCCGGCGATACGAGCTAGAATCAGTCTTGATGATCTCATTAAATGTTGGTAGTGTAAGAATATATTTATAAAGTCAGTTCAAACCTGCTTGTTATGAAAATGGGGGAAATGCATGGATGCCGTGCAAATTGTGTTTTTGGTATTGTTATGGGGCGTGCCGATTTTCCGTTTTATACAGGAATACCGGAAGATGAATGAAGAGGAGCACGCGGAAATCAAAGCCTCTTTAAAGAATCCCCTATATTATCTGGACGATGGATTTAGGTATATAGGTTTTTTATTGATGTTCACAGGGATGATTGCTTCCATTCCCGTAATTCAGCATATCGGGGCAGCTATATTATTCATTGGGTGGTTCTATGGTGGTCTCGATCACCTGGATAAAAGTGTTAAACAAAGTGTCGGATTAATGTTGTTCGCAGTTTTAATGGCCGGTGTTTATTATCTTATATGGGCATAAGAAAAATGCTTAGACTGCTCTAAGCATTTTTTTATTATTGAATATTGATTAATGCACCATTTTTATAAGCAGCAACAACCCGCTGTCCTGCCAGTTCCTCGTACTTACGTGCGGTCTTATAAGAAACCTTCAACGGAATGGCTTTACCGTCCGCCTCAAACTCTACGGTAAAATTATCTGCTGCCCCGTTAACGGTTGCTTCCATGAATTCGATATCGCCTGGAATGAAAAGCTGCTGGCCGATCAGTACCATGTCCTGCTTCAATCCGTTAGCTTTCTTTAATTCTTTCAGGCTGACATCGAATCGCTGGGAGATGTTGAACAGTGTATCACCGGGATTGACAATGTAGGTAGCCTCATTCGTTACGAATCCATGGGTCGGTACTGAAAGGACTTGTCCAACATAAATGGAATCAGTAACCAATTCGTTTTCCTTCTTCAATACTTTAACGGAGACTCCGTATTTTTTGGCCAGGGAAAACAAAGTGTCTCCTTTTTTGACAGTATAAATTCCTGCCTCTGCCTCTACAGGAACTTCAAGTCGCTGCCCAGCCTTAATGAAATCTGAAGATAGTGAATTCACTTCCTTCAACATATCGACCGATGTATCATATTTCTTTGCCAGGCTGTAAAGTGTATCTCCTTTTTTTACGGTATAAAAGGTTCCGACGGCATCTGTTTTCTTTTGTGCAAAGCCCAGCAGCAATCCTGCCGCCACTGAACCGGCTATAGCAGCACCGATCAGTTTTCTGTTTCTTTTCAGGGTTACTTTGCGTTTTTGCTCTCTGATTCTCTGTTTTCTAGTCTGTCTGTAGGTAATCAAGTCTTTTTCTCCCCCAATAAAAATAAACTCCTCAACAGAAATTCGAGCAGAAATAGGTTTTTATGTACATATAATTGGGTATGCAGGAAAGTTTTTCTTATCTAAAATAGTTGAATTTTTCAAAAAACTTAACAATACCTTGTCCCTATTGCTTTTTTCGTGCATATATCCTCAACCAAGCTAATAAAATGTTACAAACCTGACAAAGAGAGTGTTTGAGGTGAGGAATCGTTTGAACAATATGAGGATTCAGCCGGGGACATGATTAATCTTCGTAATATCCAGAAGGATCACCCTTCTGCCGCAACAGAATTTCTGCGGAAAACAGTATTAGCAGACAAAAGCGAGTCTCATTTCACACTTCTCACATCCAATTTAGGGAGGGCGAGTGGTGTGCACGATTACATCAAAGAGAGAACAATCAAGATTGGAAAGTATATCGTGGAGACGAGGAAAACAGTTCGCGTCATAGCGAAGGAGTTTGGCGTATCCAAAAGTACAGTCCATAAAGACCTGACAGAAAGATTGCCTGAGATCAACCCTGACCTTGCCAATGAAGTAAAAGAAATCCTTGATTATCATAAATCGATCCGCCACTTGAGAGGCGGCGAAGCCACGAAAATGAAATACCGTAAAGAGGAAAGGGAAGAAGAGCCGGTAAAGTGAAAAAAGGTTGAAACAAACAGATTGGAGGGACCTTAATTCAGCAGTGTGACTTTTGCCTACAACAAAATGAAAAATGCCCAGCTTAGATTGAGTAAAGCCGGGCATCGCCACAAAAGGCGTGTATGATTCTGCTTTTTTTCATAGCGGAGGCTGCCGCCTTTTTATTATGGCGAATGGGGGACAGGCATGAACGCTTGACGCCATGTCCCGTTTGTCTTATCGCAAGCCGGTATTATTCAGCCTTGCTTCCCTTTCCTTCGCGGCTCTCTCTGCTGCTGCCCGTTCCGCTGCCTCTCTTGCTTCTTCTTCCCTTTTGATTTCATTCGCTGCTGCGACGATATCAGGTCCGATCGAAAAAAGCAGCGTTTGCAGCTCGGAAATCTCCCTGCTGATGCTATTGATCGCGTTATTGATGTACGTCATTTCCTGTGCCTGCCATCCGCTGTTAAGATTCCCTTTGAAGTCCTGCAGCCTGCTTTTGATTTCATTTAATTCCTGGGCGTAATCTCTGATTCTATTTGCCTGAGAATACGCCTGGCCCACATTAATCTTCATTTGAATCACCTGCTCATTTATTTAGATTCTTTGATTATAGTATGCCTTTTGAAAAAATCACAATGAAAACCTTCAAAAATTTGTAAAAAATATTGGAATATTTTAGATGTAATTGGTTTGAGATGGATTTTGTTGGGGTAAAAAGAACTAGTTTTCTGTATGTAAGTTAGTGACTTCGTACATTAACACCATAATATCCTTACTAACTAAAAGTGATAATAGGACTAAAATCCCTATTTTTCCAGTTAAGGGGGTAATTAGTTGAATATAATTCCTAATATTGTAAGATATTTATATATTTAGAGATGCACCTAAGGGTTGATGTAAAATTACACTTTTTGAGATAAAATGGTAAAAAATATAAAGTTTTCACTTTACATACTATAGAAATACAGATATCTAGGGCTGGGGAGGAATTGAGTTGATTCTCACACTTTTTGACCGGAATCGGGTATTCGATCTCGTTTTGCCTGAACGAGTCACAGGAAGGTACATACTGAATACGGAAGATGAAGAAAACAACCCGGTCGATATGCTGGCAGTTGAAGCGGTAGAAGGCCAGTGGTACCTGAAATCCAATAAAAATGCATATTTAAAGGATAACGCCAACGAAATACAATCAAAGGTCCTCATTGAACCATTCAAAACATATAGCATTCACCGCAGCGATCATCAATCCGCTTTAGTCTATGTCGAGCCGCAAACAGCAGACCGTAATGAATTCACTAAACATATTGCAACCACCAATTCCATTAAAATCGGCCGTTCGCAGGAAAGCCAGATTTGTTTTTCGAACAAACTGGTATCGAGTTCCCACTGCGTCATCGAGTACAGCAGCAATGGCAAGGCTGTCATCAAGGATTTCAACAGTTCCAACGGTACATATGTCAATGGAGAAAGAATCAGGGAAAAGGAACTGGCTGTTGGTGACGTCATTTTCATCATGGGTCTTAAAATTATTTTCAACGGCCGTCTATTGTCGCTGAACAATCCGCATAAGTCGGTATTCCTCGACCGGAACGCATTCAATTCATTCATTGCAGAAAAACCTGTGGTCGAAAAAGAACTCAACCTAGATGAAATACATATTGAAGAAGAAAATGATCAACTTTTTTACCGTTCGCCGCGCTTCAAGCGTGATATTGAAGAAACAACCATTAAAATCGATCCGCCGCCGCCGCAGCCAAATATTGATGAAACACCGCTGATGCTTCTGTTGGGACCATCAATCACGATGGGGATGGCTTCCCTGTTCACAGGCCTTTTAGTATTGCAAAACGTAATGAGCACTGACGGGGATATCATGAGGGCGATGCCAACGCTTGTGATGTCAATCAGCATGATGATCGGAACCGTACTCTGGCCGATTTTAACAAAGAAATATGAAAAAAAGCGCCGCATCAAGCTTGAGGGCATCCGCCAGGAAAAATATTCGAAATACCTGGCGGAAATGAAGCAAGTAATTGAGGATGAGTGCAAGCACCAGAGCGAGATCCTGTTTGAAAACCACGTTACCCTTGAAAACTGCCTGACAAGAATCAAGCGTCGCCAGCGCAATCTCTGGGAGCGCGGCATCGGGCAGAATGATTTCCTTAAAGTACGCCTGGGTATTGGAGACCTGCCGCTGAACGCGGAAATCAAGTATCCTGAAAAACGCTTTATGCTTGAGGATGACAATCTTCAGGATGAGCTTTATCAGATCGTAGAGAAGCCGCAGATATTGAAGGATGTGCCGGTCACTGTCGACCTGACGGAGGAACGGATCAGCGGAATCATTGGCAGAAGGGAAGAAGTGAAGAAATTTGTCCAGGGTCTGATATTCCAGCTGACATCATTGCATAGCTATGACGAGTTAAAGCTAGTGTTCATTTACGATGAACATGAGCATGATACATGGAATTTCGTGAAATGGCTGCCGCATGTCTGGGATGATGGCAAGGCAATCCGCTTCGTCGCCACAGATGCCAATGAAATCAAAGAGCTTTCAGCTTATTTTGAAAAAGAAGTCAGTGCACGGCAGGCGCTTGATGAGGAAGACCTTGCGGAAATCGAACAGCATTATGTCGTGTTCTCGATGAGCAAGAGCCTCGCTTCAAAGGCCGAGATGATCAATCAGATTTTAAAAGAAAAGAAGAATATCAGATTCAGCCTGGTCACTCTCTATGACGAGCTGAAAAACCTTCCAAAGGAATGTACGAATGTCATTGAACTCGACAAGAGTTTTTCGAAAATCTATGACAAGGACGATATTTCCGGGAAATATGTAGGTTTCAACGCAGACAGCTATCTGGAGGAGGATGCGGAAGAGCTGGCGGTGAAATTGGCCAATATCCAGCTCAATACCTCACAGAAAGCCTATACCCTGCCTGATATGCTGACATTCCTGGAAATGTTTGGCGTGGGTAAGATTGAACATCTGAATGCACTGACCAAGTGGAAGGAAAACAATCCCGTTCATACGATCCAGACGCAAATCGGTGTCGATACGCAGGGCGATCCATTCATGATCGATCTGCATGAAAAGTACCATGGTCCGCACGGATTGATTGCCGGGATGACCGGTTCGGGTAAAAGTGAATTCATCATGACGTTCATTTTGTCGCTTGCGGTCAATTATCATCCGGACGAAATTGCGTTCATCCTGATTGACTATAAAGGAGGTGGCATGGCGAATGCTTTCGAAGACCTGCCGCATCTGGCTGGGACGATCACGAACCTCGATGGAGCCGCGGTCAACCGTTCATTAATCTCGATCCAGAGTGAGCTGAAGCGCCGGCAGGCCATTTTTAGCGAAACAAGCCGGGTCGTTGACCAGAGTAATATTGATATTTATAAATATCAGAAGTTATATCGCGAAGGCAGGGTAAAAGAGCCGCTCCAGCATTTGTTCATTATTTCCGACGAGTTTGCCGAATTGAAGGCGCAGCAGCCTGAGTTCATGGAGCAGCTTGTCAGTGCCGCGCGTATTGGCCGAAGCCTTGGAGTCCACCTGATCCTGGCGACACAGAAGCCATCAGGTGTCGTCGACGACCAGATCTGGAGCAACAGTAAATTCCGTATTAGCTTAAAGGTGCAAGAAAAAGCAGACAGTATGGAAGTCATCAAACGCCCTGATGCTGCGGAACTTAAGCAAACTGGACGCTTCTATCTCCAGGTCGGCTTCAATGAATTATTCGAACTTGGGCAATCGGCATGGGCTGGCGCACCTTATTATCCATCCGACAGAGTCGAAAAGCATAAAGATGACAGTGTCGTAGTGATCGATGATCTCGGCCGCGTCATTAAAAATGCCCGAATCGATAAGCGTAAATCCAAGGTGAAGAATCCGCCGAAGCAAATCGATGAAATTACGGAATACCTGGCGAGAATGGCAGAGCAGGAGAACATCAAGGTCCGCCAGCTGTGGCTTGAGCCGATTCCTGAACTCATCTACGTTGATAAATTGAAGAAGAAGTATGACGTTATCCAGCAAGGTTTTGCGTTGAACCCGATTATCGGTGAATACGATGATCCGGCGAACCAGAGGCAAATGGTCATGCGCATGCCAATCACTCAGGACGGAAACGCTGTGATCTACGGCATAGCCGGCAGCGGAAAGACAACATTCCTGACAACGATGCTGTACTCACTAATGGAAGAACACACGCCGAACGAAGTGAATTTTTACCTTCTTGACTTCGGTTCCGAAACGCTTGCCTGGTTCCGTGAAGCACCGCATGTCGGCGATGTCATGCTGTCGCATGAAAGCGAGAAGATCCACAATCTGTTTAAGATGCTGACAGGTGAGATTGAGCGGAGGAAGAAGCTGCTTTCGAATTACGGCGGCGATTTTATCACCTACAACGAGATGTCGGGTGAGAGCCTGCCATCGATTGTTGTGGCGATCCACAATTACGCGGCGTTCTCCGAAATGTTCGAGGAGCTGGAGGAAGGCATTTCGTTCTTGACGCGTGAAGGCCTGAAGTATGGCATTTATTTCATCGTCACCGCAATCAATACGGGGGCGATACGCTATAGGCTGCTGCAGAACTTCAAGCAGATGTATGTGCTCCAGCTGAATGACCAGAGTGAATACTCGGGCGTATTGGGCAATACAGACGGAGTGTATCCATCCAAATCGAAGGGGCGCGGCATTTTTAAGAGTGATACGACATATGAATTCCAGACGGCTCATATCACAAGCGATATTGACAATATGTACAGTTTCATCACCGATTATTGCATAGGCCAGCGAGATACATGGACGCAGCCGGCCGCAACGCGAGTGCCGATTCTTCCTGAAAAAGTGGATCTTGACTACTTGCGTGATGAAGCAAGGAATATGAGCAGCAATAAAGTGCCGGTCGGAATCGAGAAAAATTCCTTGAAGACTGCCTACTTCGATTTCCTTGGCAACTATGTGAATGTGGTGACTGCCGCGCAGAATGATCAATGTTCGGATTTCATGCAGGGTGCTGCTGAAGTTTTCAATGCATCTGAAGGCAGGGAGCTGATTGTCATCGACCCTAATGAGCACATCAAGGCGGGCCGCACGCAGGATTATAAGTACATTTCCGAGGCGTCACAACTTGAAGATATCATCGTCTACCTGTTCAACACGCTCGTGCACCGCAACAATACGACGAAGGATGCCATCGAGGCAGGTGAACAGCCGCCAGTGTTCGGAAACATCACCTGTATCATCGATTCCTTCACTGATCTGATGATGTATCTGTCACCGGACGGACAGGATAAACTCAAGGTCTTCCTTGAAAAAGGCAATGGCCTCAACGTGAATCTGATCATTTCCGACAGTGCCGATAAGCTGAGCTCGATTTCCTTTGAAGCCTGGTTCAAACAGCACGTATCGCTTAGCGATTTCATCTGGTCAGGCAATGGCATAACAGATCAGTATGTCATGAAGCTCGGCAAGGTAACAAACGATATGTACCAGGAAATCCCGCCAGGCTTCGGCTATGTCGTCAAAAAAGGAAAACCAACACTCGTGAAGCTGTTATCCTCAGTAGAAAGCATGCAAGAGGAGGTAGCGTACCATGGATAAGGTGCTAGTAGAGGTCTTCATCCCCGCCTCTGAAAAATCATACGACGTCTTCCTGCCGCTCGAAAGCAAACTGCACGAAGTCGTCTACCTGCTCGCCGGCACCATGACCGAACTGTCACAAGGATACTTCTCAGCAACACACGACACCATCCTCTGTGACCGCAAAACCGGCACCATCCTGAACATCAACCAGACTGTCGAAGAAGTTGGGTTGATGAACGGGGCGAAGTTGATGTTGATTTAGGGATATGGTGGACATAGGGAAGGTTATTGTAACTCACATGAAAAAGAACATAACCATGGGGACGGTTTTCAAAACCGAGGACCGTTCCCGTTTTTCAAAACGGAAGGTGTGGAGAACTTGAAGAAGTGGATCAAGCTGACTGCGGCAATTTTATTCGTGATCATGGGAGGTGCGGGGTGTATGAGTTCTGAGAGTAAGGTAGTAGATCATTTAGAGAAGGTTTACGCAGAAGAGTTTGAAGTAGAAAGTACCAAAGAGGGCAGTGACATTTTTCCGGAAATGTACGGAAAAGACAAAGTAATTGCCCATCCTGAGGGTAAGCCTGAATTAGTATTCATTGCGGGTGAAAGCAGAAATGAGGCAGGGGTGTTTTACGATACCTATGTCCTATCCAAGTGGTCAAAAGAGTTGGATGCTAAGTATAGTGACCAGATAAAAAGTGATTTTGGCCAAGAGGTTGAATATAAAACCTTGCTCTTAGCCCAGGGAGATAAATATGATCCAAGCATGATTGACATTCCTTTTTCACAGTATGTCACAGAGAATAAAGAAGTTGATGTTACTGTTAAAATCGCGATTAAAACAGATGGAGAGCCGGATATCTCTAAGTATGCAGAACCTGTTTATAATCTTCTGGAGACCCTGAAAAAAGAAAATACGAAATTTTATGGAGTGTCAGTAGGGTTTGTGGACGAATCTGAGGATATATCAGATTACATTAGGACCTCAAATATTAACAATATTCCATGGTCTAACCTGAAGGCAAATGTCTACGGCACTATAATGGTAGACAATTTAACTGGAATCAATTCTCCAGATGAAATAGCCCAACACTACGATAAGTCTGAAGGGTGATTTTATGTCCATTAATAATCTGACTGAAGAGGAAAAGAATGTTTTATTAATGCTTTCATATTACGATTTGCCGACAGATAAAGAGTTGGATGCCAAGCTGCAGACTGATTCAAAGCGGTTCTCGCGTCTCACTTGAAATTAACATAAGACCATGGGAGCGGTTTTCAAAGAATGGTAAACCATTCCCGTTTTTAAACGGAAGGTGTGGAAAATTTGAAGAAGTGGATCATGTTGACTGCGACAATATTAATTGTAGTTTTGTTTGGAGCGGGATGCATGAGTTCCGAGAGTAAGGTTATCAAGCATTTGGAAAATAAATACGGTGAGAAGTTTAAAGTAGAGGGTGTTGATAAGGCTAGTGCATTATTCCCTTCACTTTCTGGGAAAGACCAAATATTTGCCTACCCCGAAGGAAAACCTGAGCAAATATTTGTAGCTGGTGAAAGCCAGAATACTGAAGGGAAGATATATGACACATATGTTCTAGCTAGATGGGGTGAAGAGCTGGAGAGGGCATTCGAACAAAAAATAAAAGAACACATTCCCGGTGATAGTGAGTTTAAAATTTACCTCCGGATTGCGGATAGTAAATATGATGAAAGCATGAAGGAAATGTCAATTTATGATTATTTTCAAAATGTAAACACTGACGCTGAGGTTGTTCTTAACCTAGCTGTTAAAACTCAAGATACCCCGAATTTAGACAGATATAAAGAGGGTTTATTTAATCTTTACCAACAAATTGGTGAAATCGGAGCTGAAGATTATACGCTGTTAGCTGGATTTGTAGATGAAAAAGAAGATGTTACTGACTATATCAGGACTTCTAATGTTAACAACCTTCCTTGGGAAAATTATGGAGGTAATCTGTATGGGTTCTCAGTGCTTTATAATCGGGCGTCAAAGTTGAATAATCCTGATGATGTAGAAAACTACTATAAAGTTGTTAAAAAGTGAGCGACATTGGGTCGGTTCTTGTGTCTTATAAAGTGTGACGTAGGGACTTATGTACGTCTCGCAGAATTGAACATATAACCTTAGTGGCCGTTTTTCAAAACCGGAGGATCCGTCACTGTTTTTAAGCGAAGGGTGTGGAAAATTTGAAGAAGTGGATCATGTTGACTGCGACAATATTAATTGTAGTTTTGTTGGAGCGGGATGCATGAGTTCCGGGAGTAAGGTTATCAAGCATTTGGAAAATAAATACGGTGAGAAGTTTAAAGTAGAGGGTGTTGATAAGGCTAGTGCATTATTCCCTTCACTTTCTGGGAAAGACCAAATATTTGCCTACCCCGTAGGAAAGCCTGAGCAAATATTTGTAGCGGGTGAAAGCCAGAACAGAGAAGGGGAAATATACGATACCTATATACTGGCCAGATGGGGAGAAGAGCTTGGAAAGACTATGGAACAGGAAGTGAAAAAACAAATTCCTGATGTTGGCGACTTTAAGTTCTATCTGCGTATAGCAGAGAGTAAATACGATGAGAGTATGATTGATACTTCCATATATGATTACATACAGAATTTAAATAAGGAAGTTGAGGTTGTATTGGTTGCTGCCATAAAAACCTCTGGCCAACCAGATATGAAGGCCTACAATGAAGGACTATATAATTTTATATCAAAAGTTAAAAAGCCTAAACACTGATTTTTATACACTCTCAGTTGGGTTTGTAGAAGATTCCTTGAATAGTGACGAGTATATAAGGACCTCCAATGTGAACAATACTCCATGGTCTAATTTAAAGGGAGCATATGGAGCTGTAGTTGTAAACGATAGCTTTCAAATAAGTAAACCTGAGGATATGAACGAATATTATGAGGTTTATGAGGAGTAATAACTAAGCATATAGGGACAAATGATAACTCTCGAGTGCCGATTAGTTAGAATACAGGATCTAGGGGCGGTTTTTAAACCGGACGGTCCCTGTTTTTTAAAACGGAAGGTGTGGAGAACTTGAAGAAGTGGATCAAGCTGAGTGCGGCAATTTTTTTCGTGATCATGGGAGGTGCGGGGTGTATGAGTTCGGAGAGTATAGTTTTAGCTAAATTAGAAGAAAAGTATAACCAAAAGTTCTCAATAGAAGGAGTCAAAGAAGGCAGCAAGGCTTTTGCTCAAATGTATGGTAAGGATAAGCTGACTGTGCATCCGGAAGGGAATCCTGAGGCAGTTTTCCTGGCGCAAGAGGACAAAGATGACAAAGAAGTTGTAAATGATAATTATGTCCTAGCTAAGTGGGCTGAAGAATTAAAAGCAAAGCTTGCGGATCAAATTGAGAAAGAACTCCCTCCTGGAACTCCGTACAAAGTTTTATTAAGAATTGCGCCAGATAAATATGATAAGTCCATGGTTAATATGTCATTTGATGAGTATTTAGAAAAAAGCGATCAAGATTTTTCTGTGGTTTTAAAGGCAGGTATTAAGACGGAGGGAAAACCAGAGGTTAGTCAATTTAACGAAAATATTTATAACTTGTACAACTTGATGAAATCTGTAGGAACAGAGAGATATACAGTTTCAGTAGGGTTCGTTGACAATTCAGAAGATATCTCAGATTACATAAGGACATCACTTGTAAATAATATTGCCTGGTCAAATTTAAAAGCTAAAGTTTATGGTGAAGTTAATGTAGATTACCGTTTTGATCCAGAAAACAATTCGGGAATGGTTGATGAGTCGCTTGTACTAACCGGACCCGAAAGAATTGCTGTTAATTACCAGCCATTCGGGGAGTGATTAGATGTCCTTGAATAAATTGACAGACGAAGAAAAAAGTATTCTTTTGCAGTTATCATATTTGGATTTGCCGCCCGAACTTACTGTTAGTGATAAATCAACTCTTACCATTGATGAGGTGTTAATACAAATATCTGATAACGAAATAGAAGTCGATTCTGATCGATTTGACAATATAAAAAACTTCCTAAGAGATAATCCAAATACCAGCCTTAAAGATATTAAATTAACAGGCTACCAAAATCACAACCCAAACGAGGCGAACAATACAGAGGGTGAATCAAACTCCGGTTTTGTTGGTTACGCAATCAAGGATGGGGATGGCAATGGTGCAGTGTTATTCCGCGGCAGTGAGAATCCCTTTAACTGGGGCCATCTTAAAACAGATTGGGGAGGAAATTTAGCCGCTGGTATGAGTATTGAAACCAAGCAGCATGACGAAGCTCTCACCTTTTATGAAGCGAATATGAAGAACCTGGATGGAGACATCACGATTTATGGTCATTCTAAAGGCGGAAACCTTGGTTCATGGGTTTTTGTGAATAATTATCAAGATTCAAATGTCAATGCCTATATCTTAAATGGGGCTCCGCTTTGGTGGTTTGATTTAGATGAGGGTCAGAAAAATGCGATGAAAGGTGATCGTTTTACCTTCATCACTTTTAATGGAGATATCGTATCCCATCTGGGATTTGCCCCGTATGTAGATAAGATTGTGTCGATCAATAAACAGCATGGAGATTATTGGGATCCGTTTTATCCGCATTATGAGACCAGCGGAGTATACAACAAGGATGGCAGTTTCGCATCAGCTCGAAGTGCGGATACATGGGGAGTAGCCGATATGGCTTTGGATGTGTTCCATTCACTTGGCAGTATGCGGGATTACCTACCAAGGCAGATTGCCAAGGCATGGATAGTAATCGGCGCAGCGACCTTGGACATTATTTATAACACCTGGCAGGGAGTAGTGGCCAAGGCCAATTATGTAAAAGAGCAGGCATTGATGTATATTTCCAAAGTACATCAAGCCGGGCGGGAATTAGTTGGCAAGGTGGGGAAATTCTTTGAAACTGTTGCCATGAGGGCAAAAGGCTTTATAACAAAAGCCATTGATTATGTTAACGGCAACAACTTCCCAATCGAACCCTATATAAAAGTAGATATCCCAAGGCTTATCTACTATGCAAACCGTCTGCGTTCGGTGCAAAGGCGGATCGCACAGCTCAATGACATGATCGACGATCTGTATTGGGAAGCGGGTGTCATGGGACTGGATAATGTCCTGGCAGCGGATATCGCATCATCTTTTGATATCCGGGTACCAGAAAGTATCAACTACCTGAATCGCACGGCAGAACTTTTACAGCAGAATGAAAGGTATCTTGCCGGAAAAGCCGGTTCAATCAGGGGGTAAACAATGGATCCGAAAGTGAGAAGCAAGATTAATAGAATTGCCGCGGAAGCGAATGCGATAGCCCGTGAGCTGGAGGATATCTCGAATGGCCTCAGCCATGAATTTAAGGGGATTGGTACGGTAAAAGCGGCATCAGGATTGCGGCGTTCTGCGGAGAAATACCGCTATGTAAGCTATAAGTTAAGAAGAATATGACTCTATTAGACATCACTTGAAAGGAGGTGAAAAGAATGGCAAGATCGATCACTGTTGAACCAGCAAAGCTTGAAACGACTGCTAACAAGATTGACCAGCAGGCAGCTGACTACGAAAGAAATTACAAAGCTCTTTTCAGTGAAGTCGAAGCGATGGCGGCTGCTTGGCAGGGTGCTGACAACCAGGCGTACACTGCGCAAATCAAAGGCTTCATGGACGACTTCAACAAAATGACTCAGTTGATGAGACAGTACTCAGAGTTCCTTAAAATGAGCGCTAAGACATACCGCGACACGCAAAGCGAAGTCATTAACCAGGCTAAGAGATTGAGCAACTAATCCTTAACATAACGCAGGAGGTGAAATACATTGGCAGGAGATGGAATCAAAATCTCGCTAGGCGAGGTTAGCAAAACGGCGGGCCAAATCCGCAACTTGAACCAGCAATTATCTACTAGATTGGAAGAAATCAAGAAGGACATGAACGCACTATCGTCATCATGGAACTCAGACGCTTCCAACACAATCCGCGGCAACTTCAACTCATTGGCACCGCGATTTGAAGAATATCGCCAGGTTGTCGACAGCTATGCCAAATTTTTAGATAACACTGTCACAAACTACAACACTGCAGAAACAACGATCAACAACAACGCCAGCTCTTTTAAGTAATCACTTTTTACAGAGGGTAGGGGGCAAGCAGCTGATGCAGTTTGCCCTTCTGTAAAAAAACCCCTGTGATGTGGCGGTGAGCATTCAAGGGGATTATCTGTGACACAATGGGGATCTCTATCCACCAAGGTGGAATATTCGTCACCCAACGAGGATTATCCGTGACCTAACGAGGATTATCCGTGACCTAACGAGGATTATCTGTGACCTAACGGGGATTATCCAACATCCAACGGGGATTAAAATCGGTGCAACGGGGATTATCCGCAGGTAAACGAAGATGAAAAGCGTATCAGCAGGAAGTAACCCTGACTCAGCTGGTAGAATGGGTCCCTGCATAGGAAAAAAGGGGTCCAACCGTTGGGAAAAGATAATCAACCGGAGATAAAATGCTCTCAACTGGAGATATAAGCTCTCAACTGGAGATATAAGCTCACCAACTGGAGATATAAGCTCACCAACTGGAGATAAAATCCTCTCAACTGGAGATAAAAGTACTTCAACCGGATATAAAACTATTCCACGGTAAATAAAGTCATTTTTTTTAAAAAAAAGGTTAGGTGGAACCAAACCATACATAAATTCAAAATTGGAGTCGAAGCGCAATGATCAAACAGGTGGAATTGAAACTGGAAAGCTACGGAATCTCGAAATTCCTTTATTATCATGCAGCCAGCAAGGCGGATATCGATGGCGGACAGGTGGAGCTGCTGCGAGCGAGCCGGGTTCCGGGAATCCTGACGTGCAATGCGATTTTAGAGGGGGATAACTGCTTTCTTCGCTATGACATGATTTCCGATAACACGCTTGAGATGCTGAATTCCACGCCGGCGACGAAGGAACGTCTCTTCAACTGCTTCCTGAATATTGCCGAGACGCTGGTGGATGCCCAGGCAAGCGGCCTCGATATCGAGAATTTCGTGTTCAGCCAGCGTGAGATCTTTATTGATAATTTTTCAAACAGATTAGTTTTTATCTATCTTCCTGTAAAAAATAATATTTTTGAAAAGGTATCACTTAAAGACTTTCTGCGTGAATTGCTGCTTTCGGCTCCTTACGAAGAAAATGATGATGCCGCGTTCTTCATCAAACTACATAACTACCTGGTGCAAACGGAGGACGTAACGCCAGAACACCTGCTGGAAAAAATGAATGAGCTGGCTGGTGAGGAAACACTCATACGCCAGCCTTACAAGATGCCAGAAAAACCGAAGCAGGAAGCAGTACCATCTGCACCTGTCCAAACGGATGAAGAAAGCCCGACAGAAGAACCAGAGCTCGAAACACCATTGATTAACCCGAATTTCTACAGCCCTGGCAGCGAGGTTCACACCATGAAAACGAGCGTCGACAATGGCGTGCTGACTTCGGAATATACAAGCCAGAAGAAGGATGTCAAAACAGGCCGCAAGCTCGAAATCGAGGAAGAGGTTAACTACAAACGGATCACCAGGGCTGAGCTTGGTGACAATAACGCTTTGTTAAAAGAGGCGTCGGCACTCGGCAGCGGTACTTCAATCAATATCCAGCCGGCAATTGCCAGCAGCATTGAACAGGAGGACGGAGGCACCACTGTACTTGGTGTAATGGCGGATGAGGATGAAGGGACGACTACTCTTGGACATTCGATCCGCAGGCCGTTTTTACTGGCTGTTTCCAAGAATGAAAAAATCACGATTGCCAAGGACTTTTTCAAAATCGGCCGAGATCCGATGAGAGCGGACTTTGCATCGGAAAACAAAGTGATCGGCCGGGTCCATGCACATGTGATTGTATCGAACGGCGAATATTTCCTGGAAGACAATCATTCTACCAACGGCAGTTTTGTGAATGGAGTCAAGGTTTCGCCAAAGGAGAAAGTCAAAATCAAGCATGAAGATAAAATCAAGCTCGCGAACGAGGAATTCATTTTCAGGCTTTACTGAGATTGATAGGAGGAACAAGGATGGCATTTCAAGTGGCCTATCATACTGACATAGGAATCAAGAAAAAAACGAATCAGGATGGCATGTTGCTGAAAACAGCCCAGACTCTTGAAGGTGAAATCGGCCTGTTTATCATTTGCGATGGCATGGGCGGGCTGTCTCACGGTGAACTGGCAAGCGCCACGGTGATCAGAGGAATGTCCGACTGGTTCGATCAGGAACTGCCCGAATTGCTGGAAGGCGGCATCGCTGAAAACGAAATTCCCGTCAAGCTTGAGGAACGTGTCCGCGAGCTGAACCAGAAAATCCTTGAATATGGCGAGGCTTCGAACATCAAGCTTGGGACCACGATTACAGCTTTGCTCATCCTTCACAAGCAATATTTTATTCTTCAGATTGGTGACAGCAGGGCTTACAGCATCAACGAAAAACTTGTCAAACTGACCGAAGACCAGACGCTCGTCGAACGCGAGCTGCAGCGCGGCAATATTACCGCCGAACAGGCGAGGATTGACCCACGGAGGAATGTGTTGCTCCAATGCGTTGGCGCAACAAAGGATATCAACGTCGTTATCACGTCGGGCGAAGTGGAAAACGAATCAATGTTTATGCTCTGCACCGACGGCTTTTACCATGAAATCAGAGACGAGGAAATGCTCGCACACCTGAACCCGCAGTCTTTTACCGAAGAAAAACTCATGAAAGAAAAGCTCATTGAACTAGTCGAGCTCGCAAAAGAACGCCAGGAAACAGACAATATCTCGATTCTGCTGGCAAAACGGGACGTGAGGTAGTTTCTCACAACCCAAAAAACGGAATGCTATCCCCACGTTTCTGGGAGGAATGAAATTGATACAAATTGGCACGATCATTGATGATAGATATGAAATATTGAAGGAAATCGGGCGCGGCGGCATGAGCGTCGTTTACCTGGCGATGGACAACCGGCTGAACAAGTCGCTCGTCGTCAAGGATATCCGCAAGCGCAGCAACAGCAATAATGAGCTACTGATCAACAGCCTGGTCGTCGAGGCGAACATGCTGAAGAAGCTCGACCACGGTTCGCTGCCGAAGATCTATGACATCATCGAGTCCGAGGGCGATATTTACGTGGTGATGGACTATATCGAGGGCGAGTCACTGAAGGAACGCCTCAAGCGTGACGGCAAAATCCCCGCAAAAAAAGTGATCGAGTGGGCAAAACAGCTGAGCGATGTGCTAGGATACCTGCACACCAGGAAGCCGTACCCGATCATTTACAGAGACATGAAGCCAGATAATGTCATGTTGACGCCAGAGGGGAAAATCAAGCTGATTGACTTCGGGATCGCACGTGAATTCAAGACCGAGAATCTCTCAGACACTACGAATCTCGGAACGAAGGGATATGCGGCTCCTGAACAGATTTCCGGCAGGCAGACGGATGCGAAAACCGATATTTATAGTCTGGGAATCACGCTTTACCATCTCGTCACCGGCAAAAACCTGAGCGAGCCGCCATTTGAAATCAGGCCGATCCGCGAATGGGACCCGACGCTTCCCGAGGGTCTTGAGCATATCATCAAAAAATGCACCCAGTCCGAGCCGGAGAACCGTTACCAGAACTGCGAGGAGCTGAGTTATGACCTCGAGCATATCAACAGGCTGACGAAGGGCTACAAGAACATGCTGATCAAAAAACTGGCGATGTTCCTTGTTCCCGCGGTACTGTTCCTGGCATTCTCAACAACCTCCGTTCTCGGGTACAAAGGAATGAAAAATGAGCAGTTCCAGGATTATATGAATCTGGTCAACCAAGCGAGCATCGCGTTGATGGACGGTGAGCAGACCGAGGCGATCAAGCTGCTCGAGAGCGCAACCCGCGTCGACAACGGGCGTCCGGAGGCTTACATAAATCTGCTTGATTTATATATTAATAGAAACCAGACTGACGAAGGGCTCGCCAAGCTGGAATCATACATACAGGATGAATACGGCGGAGTCCATAAGAATAACGAAGTTCTTTTCAAAATGGGAATGACCTTTTTCGATGTGAAAAGGGACTACAACAATGCGCTGAAATACTTCCAGCAGGTGGATGAAAAAGAACTGCCGGATGCTAAATATTATAAGTCGCTGGCAACGACGATGAGCAGCCTGAATGTCGACTATACGAAGTTTGCCGGAGACCTTCAGGAGTTCCACGAGTACAATGATGGTCTTGCCAATGACAGCAAAAAAATCGATAACTATAACTCTCTAGCAAATATTTATATTTCATATAAGAGCCAGATTCCTGACGCGAATACCCAGGCAATCGAGATTGTCCAGAAGGCGAAGGAAGTGCTGGCAAAGCTTGAAAACGAGCAGCTCCAATTCAAATACGAGATGGAATTCGAACAGAAGCTTGCCCAAGCCTACTACAGCCGCGGCGTGAATTCCGAGGACAAAGCGAGCGCCCGTGACGATTATGAACAGGCAATCGAACATTACAACAACCTCCTTGATTTGAACGTCGCAGACCAGGAAGACGTCTATGTCAAAATTGGCGTCATCTATCAGGAGATGGGTGAATTCTCCCGTGCAGTCGAGCACTTCCGGAACACGGTGCTGAAAAAGTTTCCTGACAGCATCAACGCCAATGTTAAGCTTGGCAATCTACTCCTGGACATCGAACAAACCAAAGAAGAAGGCAAGCGGAACTACGCTGAAGCGAAAAAAGTCTTTGAAAAGGCTGGAAGTCTCCCAGGTGCCAAGGAAGACGAAGGGTACAAAAAGCTCAGCAGGCGCATGGAAAACTTGAATATTCTCTAGGGGAGCAGAGAGAAGCGGAGGGATGTACCTTTTGCTTCCGAAAAAGAAACAAAAAGTACGTCCCCATGCTCCCAAGGAAGGCAGTTGAAGAAAATTGGCATACCAGATTATGTTTTACGGCGGTTTGGCAGGTGCGGTGATCGCGCTAGTGATTGCGGTTCTGACCTACGTGAAACTCAATATTGCCCAGGTCATTACTGATCTGACGGGCTGGAATTTTCCTGGTGCGGGGAGAAAAGCCCGGAAGACGACAGCCAGCAACCAGACCGATGCAATTACAAAGCCGACTACAAAGGAAATCCATGTCCGCAAGAATGTCGATAAGGAAGTGGCAGCTGGTGAGTATGTGGAACCAACGGAAAAGATGGCGAGCGGTCAGATTGACCCAACAGCTCTTTTGAGCCAGGAGAGTTTCCGGAATACAGCCTTGCTAAAACAAGAAGGCTTGGAGCCGACGGCATTGCTATCACCAGATGGACTCGAGCCGACAGCTTTATTAAAAGAAACTCCAATGCGAGAACCAATTGCAGCAGCAGTCCCATCCAGCCGAAGTGTTTCTCATGACTCACCAACCGAGACGACCATCCTGTCCGAGTGGAATGAAACCACCGTCCTGACGGCAGACCATGATGAAACGACTTTACTTGGTGAAACAACACTATTGGATAACTTCGAAGAAACCACCTTGCTGACAGAAGAAGAACCACGCTTTCAGAAACAAGTGGATATCATGATAGTCCACTCAGAATCTATTATTTAAAAAGGAGAATCAGAAATGCTCGAACCTAGGAAAAAGAAAAGGCGGCCCAATAAATGGACAATTGTTATTCCTATCGTCTTGGTGATGATATCCTCAATTTTAATTTTAAATGGAAAAGTTCTTTCAGAGCAGACTGATCCTAAAAGGTATATCTCTTTCGATGATCTTGGTCTTCAATGGGAAATGGAATCCCAGCCTTCAAAGGAAATATGGACTAACAAAGAAAACATTTCTTTTGTAGTTAATTTGGGAGATGATTATGGCAGAGTCAAGGATAAAACTAATATTAATCCAGATGTTGACAAACCAATATCGGTTTCAGCAACACAAGGGGAAACCGTGATTAATAACGTAACGGTTACCCCAGAAGGAACAGGGGAAGCTTTTAAAGGATTATACACTGTTTCCGTACCAGTGGCAGCTGATGGGGAGATAAAGGTAGATGTCGAAGTAGTGGCTCTGGAAAAATGGAATAACCCGGCTTCTGAGGGTTCCTTTACTGTTAATCGTGACACCACCAATCCAACAGCAGAGTTGAATAGCTCAAACGGCCTTGTTAACGATGATTTTTACACTGAAGATGTCATGTTAACTGCAGTGGTCAACGAAGCAAACGTTGTACAGGATTCAATAAAGATTCACAAGAAGAAGAACGACGAAGCGGCAGAAATCTTTACTGCAGAGGTTACAGAGGATGGAAAGTATACAAAAGATCTTCTTTTTAAAGAAAACGGCAATTATGAAGTAATCATAGAAGCAACAGACAAAGCAGGTAACAATGTTTCGGAAACCTTTTATTTGACCGTATCTAAGCCGGGCAATGAACCGGTAGTATCGGTGTTCAACATGAATGATGGCGGAAAAGCCATTAAGGATTTTGCCATAACACAGCAAATCGGCATCAAAGTTGACAGTGAGATCCTGATTGGGGAAGCAAGCTTGGACATTATCAAGGATGGTGAGGAACTTCCCGAGCAGCAAATGGTTCCTGCAAAAAGAACAACAGAAACATTCGAGTATGACCTCACAAAGGGTGGTACTGCTAAACCGGATGGGGTTTATCAAGTCAAAGTAACCGTTAAGGACCATCACAATAAGGGGATTCTCCATGACCCTGTCACATATTCTTTCGTTGTCGACAATACAAGGCCTAAATATACTTACAGTATTGAGAAGGATAAAAATTATAGCTTACAAAAGAATGAGAGTATGGAAGTTGAGATTGAACTGCATGAAACTAACATACAATCATCTAATGTAACGGTGAAAATGCAGAATTCTAACGGTGAAGAAAAGAGCATTTCGACAAGATTTGAAAATGGAAAAACTACTTTCACAGCGTCTGAAGAAGGTGAATATAGCATTCAGGCAACTGCCATCGACAAGGCTGGCAATGAAGTGAATGAAACCACCAAGTTTAAAATCGATAAAGAATCCGGTCCTTTCATCTCGATGAAGGCGGGAAGTCTTGAGAATGAGCAGCTCGAAGGCCAGTATTTTAACAAAGATACTCAAATTGACTTTTTCGTCACAGATTTAACTTTAACTGAAAAGTCGCTAAACATAAAAAAGGATGGAGCAGAAGTTACCCATAATCCATTTACGCAACTCTTATTTACTGCTCATACAGAACATATTTTTAAAGAAGATGGCAAATACAGTGTTGAAGTGACAGCAAATGATTTCTTTAATAACCAGAGCTCTAAAGGTCCATTCAACTTTATAATGGATCAAAAACCTCCAGTTCTTGAAATTCTGGATTTGAATGAAGGTGAAGAATACGGAGGAGTACAGAATTTCACCATCAAAGTGACAGACGAGAACTTTGATTTAGTTAACACAAAAATCTCTGTTTGGCGGGATGGTGAGGAGTTAAAAGATAAACCGGTAATCGAGGAAATAAAGGACGTTGGCCTCAAAGGTGCACTATATAAATATAGCTACGATGTTGATGGAAACTATGAGATTCGTTTTGACATCCAGGACAAAGCAACAAACAAACCTGTGAATGCTTCACCAATCTTTTTTACAATTGACCAGAATAATCCGGAACTGACGATAACAAATCTGCAGCAAAATGGTCACTATCCTGGATTGAAGGATGCTACTTTCACCATCGAGGATTTGACACTTGATCTGAGCAAGTCTGTCCTGAAAGTGACTAAAGAAGACGGTACATTTGTTGAATATGACAAATGGACAAAAGGAAACAAAGGAAGACTGAAGACGGCTTATCAAGTTTTGGATTTTGAAGAAGAAGGAGATTACAAGTTAGAATTCGAAGGATATGACAAAAAGGGAAATAGTTATGCCATTAAGCCAATCCAATTCACGATTGATAAAACGAACCCTGAGCTTACTTTTACCGGTATAAATGAGAAAGACTTTGTAAAAGGCGGAAACTCAATCAACGTCGAAATAGATGAGCATAACCATGAATTTATGAATGTAGATGTCTATTACAAGGTTAATGGCGGAGAGAAACAGGAGCTTGCCTGGACCGATAAGGATGAAAAAACTACAAATGACTATACATTCAAGGGCGAAGGAAACTATGAATTCACCGTCATAGCAATGGATAAGGCTGGAAACCAGTCAACATTGAAAAGGACATTCACGGTTGATGATACACCGCCGACAATTAAAATCACCGGTGCTGATGACAACTCCTTCAGTAACAAAGACCGAGAAATCATCATTCAGGTCAACGAGCGAAACTTTGATAATAATAATGTTGAAATAGAATTTAAATTCGACGGGGAAAAAGTCAAGTACCCTGTTCAGTGGAAAAATGATGATCAAGAAACAACTTTAAAGCATCGTTTTGAAGCGGATGGTGACTATGAAATCACCGTGAAATCAGAGGATGCTGCAGGAAACAGTGCGGATACAAAATCGCTCAATTTCACGATTGACAAAACAGAACCCAAAGTAGAACTTGCAACTGAGATTGAAAATGGTTTCAATTATAGCAAAAACATGCTGGTCAAAATGAAGGTTGAAGACCGGAATATCAATCTGTCAGACACAGTTCTAAGTGTTGAGAAAAATGGCAAGCCATATAATGTGGGTCAATTGAAATTGCTTGCAGATTCAAAAACAGTTGCTGTTAACAGTTATACATTCTTTGAAGAAGGTAACTATGTAATCAACCTAAAGTCGACAGATAAAGCTGGAAATACACAGAAAGAGGAAGAGCTTTCCTTCATCATCGACAAAACCAATCCAGTCGTAAAAATCGATGGAGTAGAAAACAACTCATTCAATCCAGAAAACAAAAATGTGACCATCTCAATTGATGAGTTAAATTATGAAACGAATGATGTAAGCATCAGCGCAACAAAAGATGGTTCTGCATTCTCTATCGGCAGCTGGAAGAATACCGGAAAGCTATCTAAATTAGGATACAATTTTAACAGGGATGGACTTTACACGATCCAGGCAAATGCGAAGGATAAAGCCGGTAACGGTCCAATCGCTGAGAAAAGGACGTTTACAATCGACAAAACCAAGCCGGAAATCGAGATCACAGGTGTCGAAAATAATGCCTATTACAATGTTGATAAACCAGTTAACGTTTCAATCAAAGACGTAAACCTCGATATCAACAAAATTACGGTGACCAGGAATGGAGCAAGATATAATGCCGGCGGTTTCTCGGTGAATGGAAATCTTGCTTCGCTCCGCCATAACTTCAGCGCCGAAGGTGAATACAACATTTTAGTGGAAGCAACCGACAAAGCGGGCAACAGCTTCAGCAAGACAATGAAGTTCACGATCGACAAGACAAAGCCTGTCATCACTCCAAAATTCAAAGGGCAGAATCGCGTCATTAAAGACGGAGAATATATCAATGAAGTATTCACTCCGGAGTTTGCCCTTGCTGAAGCAGAGGATATGATCGTTTCTGCGACTCTGAACAATGGAGCAAACCTTGGTAAAAACGTTCCTGTTGCAGCAAGGGAAATGAAATATATATACAAAGTTCTCGCGCGCGACAAAGCAGGCAATGAATCAACACTGGAAATCAGCTTCACGCTTGATACAACAAAGCCAATGCTGAATATTACCGGCGTACTTGATGGATTCTTCAATAAGGATATCGCACCGAAAGTGACATATTCAGATATCCATCTGGATCGCAGCAAAACATCGGTAACCTTGAACGGCAAGACATTCGAAAACGGCACCAAACTTGAGTACGAACAGGATTATATTTTAAAAGCCGTCATTACAGACCTGGCGAATAATGTATCATCCAGAACAATCGTCTTCACGATTGATAAAACAAAGCCAGTCATTAAGTTTAAAGAGCCTATTTCCAATAACTATTTCAACACCGACCTTCTGCCTCAGCTTTTAATCGAAGACATGAATTCATATGACATTATCGCAATGATGCTTGACGGTAAACCATATGAAGCTGGCGATCCGATCAAAGAAGAAGGAAAGCACGTCATGTTCTTTGAAGTTAAGGATAAGGCAGGTAATATCCAGCAGTTGAGCGTCGAGTTTATCATCGACAAAACCGCGCCAAAGGTAGTTTATGAAGGTGTGAAAAATAAAGAGAAATACTATGACCCAGTTGATATTTCCATCCGTCTGAATAATCCGAATGACAAAATTAAATCTGTCATGATCAACGGTGAAATGTTTGACGGAGATGTAGTAGAAGAGGATGGCTTCCAAGTAATCAAAACCAAGTTGGCTGAAATCAAGCCATACGAAATTAAGGTAACTGCCTATGATGAAGCAGGCAATGAGAAAACAACCGTGATTTCATTTGAGATTGTCGAAAAGGGAGCTTTAGTGAAGTTTTATGAAAATAAACCTTTGCTTGGCGGGACGATTGCTGGTTTGGTAGGACTTCTTGGAGCGGCAGCAACAGTGCTTGTTCGCAGACGCAAGGTGAAAGTGGAAGAAGAATAGTGGAAAAAGAATTCAAAGAGATGATATTTCTCTTTGAATTCTTTTTTTATAGTGGAACCCGTGCCTGAAAATCCATCCCCACTATCTCCATCCCCATCTCCATCATCATCCGAATCATGTTCTTCCTTGCCGATGCTGTCGGGGGCGGAGGACGGGTTGCTTATATCGGGTGCATCACCTCTCTGCGAGGATTTGCGCATATTTTTGATGATTATATAAGTGAAAAACAAAACGATCACTACTGCTGCAATTAATAACTCCATGGAATTCCTCTTTTCTGCATTTTTTCTATATTACCATTTTACAAAAGATCCTGTTAGTCATTGCAAATATGACAAATTTCTGCAAAACTCTTCAAATTTTTTTACAGTTAGTTACTTATTTATTACAAATGTGATAAAATAAACAATTAGGGTAGAATATGGTTCGCAGATTGCGGCAGCGTCTGTGTAATCTCGGACATCGATCTATTTTTACATAGATGAGGAGTTTCGACAGCTGAGATAACGAGGCTAAATCAGCCGCAGCCAGCGCATTTGTCAAGGAGGAAAAAAGAAGAATGTTTGCTAGGGATATCGGGATTGACCTTGGTACAGCCAATGTGTTGATCCATGTTAAGGGCCGTGGAATTGTCTTGAATGAACCGTCTGTTGTGGCGATTGATAAGAATACGAATAAGGTTTTGGCTGTTGGGGAAGAGGCGCGCAAAATGGTTGGGCGTACGCCTGGCAATATCGTAGCGATTCGCCCGTTGAAAGATGGAGTAATCGCAGATTTCGATGTAACGGAATCTATGCTTAAGCATTTCATCAATAAATTGAATGTAAAAGGCTTCCTTTCTAAGCCGCGCATCCTGATTTGCTGTCCAACAAACATCACAAGTGTTGAGCAAAAAGCAATAAAGGAAGCAGCTGAAAAAAGCGGCGGCAAGAAGGTTTATCTTGAAGAAGAGCCAAAGGTTGCAGCAATTGGCGCTGGCATGGATATCTTCCAGCCTAGCGGCAACATGGTTGTGGATATCGGGGGCGGAACGACAGATGTAGCTGTCCTTTCCATGGGAGACATCGTTACGTCTCAATCGATTAAAATGGCTGGCGACAAATTCGACGCTGAAATTTTAAACTACATTAAACGTGAATATAAGCTGTTGATCGGTGAGAGAACAGCTGAAAATATCAAGATTCAAATCGGTACTGTCTTCCCAGGCAGCCGCAGCGAGGAAATGGAAATCCGCGGCCGTGATATGGTGTCAGGACTTCCACGCACAATTTCCGTTCGTTCCGAGGAAATCGAAAAGGCATTGAAGGAATCAGTCGCTGTGATTGTTCAGGCTGCAAAAACAGTGCTGGAGAAAACTCCACCTGAATTGTCCGCTGATATTATCGACCGCGGCGTCATCCTGACTGGCGGCGGTGCATTGCTCCACGGCATCGATCAGTTGATGCAGGAAGAGTTGAAGGTGCCGGTATTGGTAGCTGACAATCCAATGGACTGTGTTGCAATAGGAACTGGTATCATGCTAGATAATATCGACAAGATTGCAGGACGTCGCAGAATCGTATAAAAAAAATCTGGATTTTCCTAGGTGAAACCGCCTCAGGAGTCCAGATTTTTTTGCTTTTTCACCAATATTTCTGGAATAAAACCCAAAATCCTACATTTTCCTGCAAATTTTTAATGTTTCTTGCCGATATATTTCTTATAATAGAGAGTAGTGAAAAAATTTCCTGGTTACTAGGGATTTTTCCAATAGAGGTGGAACTATGTTCAAAGGATTTTACACAGTAGCTTCTGGGATGCTTGCACAGCAGCGCAGGACGGAAATGCTGACGAATAATATGTCTAATGCCAATACGCCAGGTTACAAGGCGGACCAGGCGGGAATGAGGGCTTTTCCGGAAATGCTGCTTCAGCGCTTTGATAAGCAGCATATCCCAACTGAAAAGGGCCTGAATTTGCCGTTCAACAAGGAGATTGGCACAATCAATACAGGTGTATACATGCAAGAAGCAATCCCGAAATTCATCCAGGGTGATTTGCGCGAAACAGGGCGGAAGACGGATGTCGGATTGCTGGATATAAATATGCCTGAAAATGGCTCGGTGTTTTTTACAGTGCGAAACACAGATGGCACGGTTCGGTATACAAGGAATGGGAATTTTACGATAGATGCTCAGGGTTATTTAACAACTGGAAGCGGACACTATGTGCTGGATTCAGCTGGGCAACAAATCCAGCTCTCGAGCGACCGTTTTACAGTAAATGAAGGCGGCATTTTAACCGGAGAGAATGGAGAAACTGCGGCTCTTGGCGTTGCCTATGCGAACAATCCGCTGCGGTTGATAAAAGAAGGTGATGGACTGTTCCGTACAGAAGATGGCGGTCAATTGCCAACTGCTGTAGGAGCTGACGGTGTCCAATTCAGGATGCAGCAAGGTTTCCTCGAACAATCCAACGTCGATATCAGCAGGACGATGACCGACATGATGTCAGCTTACCGGGCATTCGAAGCAAACCAGAAGATTCTCCAGGCTTATGATAAAAGCATGGATAAGGCTGCGAACGAAATCGGAAGGCTATAGTATTCTGGATCAAATTTTAAAAGGAATCGCTCACCTATACAAGGAAGCGTATTGAGGTATAAAATATGAACAGAACAATGATCACCGCAACCAATACATTATCACAGCTGCAAAAGCAAATGGACATGATTAGCCACAATCTCGCCAATATCGATACAGCAGGATACAAGCGCCGTGAAGCGTCTTTTACTGACCTGCTTGTGCAGGAATATCGCAACCAGCCTAATAATGCGCTTGAGCCGCAGAACCGGATGACACCATTTAACATTCGCCAGGGTACGGGTGCGCGTCTTGGCCAAATCCAGATGATCCTTTCACAGGGCAGTTTGAAATCGACCGGACGTGACCTTGATACGGCATTTACGGCAGAAGGGCAATTTTATCGGGTGATGGTCCAGAATGAAGATGGCAGTTCAGCGATGCGTTTGACTAGAAATGGTTCCCTTTATCTGTCGCCGCTGTCTGATACTGAGTCAATGCTTGTCAATAGCGACGGGCATGCTATTCTAGATGAGAACGGCCAGCCAATCACGATAACAGGTAATGTAAAGAACATTAAAATTAATGATAAAGGCCTTTTTATAGCTGAAATGTATGATGGGACAAGCCGAGAAGTGAATCTTGGTGTAATATTGATAAATAAGCCTCAATTTTTAGAGCAAAAAGGGGCGAATTTGCTTGGGTTACCAGACAATCTGGCTGAACTTGGCGTTACCGAGGAAGAGGTCATGACGAACCTGACAGGCCCTTTGAGGAATCAAATCGCCATCCAGCAAGGAGTCCTTGAGCAATCAAATGTAGATATGAGCAAAGAAATGACGGATCTAATCAATGTACAGCGGAGCTATCAGTTCCACTCGAAATCGATTACACTGGCTGATCAAATGCTCGGACTAGTGAACGGAATCCGTTAAGAGGGGAAGAACAATCAGTATGGCTTTGAACAAGAATAATCAAGAAGCAATAACGCGTGAAGCAGTGAAAAAAGAAAAGAAGCAAACACGCGAGAAAAAGAAAAGAATCCGGGTTCGCCTTATTCCGATCTGGCTTCGGATTATTATTGTGATCCTCCTGTTAGCCGCAAGCGTCGTGCTAGGTGCCATGTTCGGTTATGGTGTAATGGGCAGCGGCAAAGCGAAGGATGTTTTTGAGAAGTCAACCTGGACCCATATAATTGATTTAGTAAATAGAGAATAATTTTTCGAAAGGAAGGGAGATTTCCCTTCCTTTTTATTTAGTTTTTTTAGTACAATGGTTAGTAGATATTAGTAGGAGGTACTAAATAAATGATGGACATTACCCAAATCAAAGAAATCATCCCGCACCGCTATCCGTTTTTGCTTGTTGATAAAATTATTGAAATTGAAGAGGGAAAAAGGGCAGTCGGCATCAAGAACGTGACCGCTAATGAGGAGTTCTTCAACGGGCATTTCCCTGATTATCCGGTCATGCCAGGTGTGCTGATCGTGGAAGCATTGGCCCAGGTTGGAGCAGTTGCGGTTTTAAAGCTTGAAGAAAACCGAGGTAAAATCGGATTCTTCGCCGGCATTGATAATTGCCGTTTTAAGAGACAGGTAAAACCGGGTGACCAGCTTCGCCTTGAAGTGGAAATGATCAAGCTCCGCGGCCCGATTGGAAAAGGTAAAGCCGTCGCTACAGTAGATGGCGATTTGGCTTGTGAAGCCGAGATTACCTTTGCGATTAAATAAAATTTTGAGGGAGCCCAACGCAAAGTGTTGGGTTCCTTTTTTACATAATTGGGAAGAATGTGCAATTATGGCGATTGATTGTGCAATTATTGGTGATGTCGGTGCAATTAATCGTGATTTTGGTGCAAATCTGATGGAGAACGGTGCAATTATTACCCTTTACTAAGAGAATAATTTTTCCAGCCAGTAGACCCACTAAAGAGGTATATGTCATCCAGTTTGTCATGGTTTATATGAGACTTATTCTGTACAAAAATACATCTACAGAAAGCTGTATACCTTTTCTTTAATATGTAAAAGCGAGCAGGAAGTGTTAATACTGAAATCTCCATAAGAACCCCCTTTTTATCCCGATTATAACAAACGTAGGAGGAAAATATTAATAAAAACCAAACGGGTTACTAATAGGAATTCATACAACAAGTAAAACCAGGTAGGCTTTGTTTTCAATAAAATCCTCCGAAGTATAAGTTCTCTTTTCGAGGGAAATGAATAAAGTGTTAGTAAATGTACATTATGTACAGAATGTACACACTGTACATTATGGCATAATTTGCTATAATGAGGAGGAAAGGGAGTGATGATAATGCAAGATTTGTTATCCGCTACTCAAGTTCGCGCAGACTTTAGCCGGTTCGTTGATAATGTCGTTCATGTGAAGCCATTTGCAGTTAAGCGCAATCGAGATGTATTTTGGTCAATTTCACAGCAGATTACATTAGAACTTTTAGCAGGCTATAGTATCGCAGTCGAGTATGAGCAAGAAGAAGATGGAAGTTTCTCCGGTTCTTTATTGCCACTGAATGATATCGTTTGTTATGGCGACACATTTGAAGAGATGATTGAAGATGCAGCATTACAGTTAATTGATTACGCTCAAGATTACTACAAAGATTTTGCCCGATACTATAACGCCCCTAATCGAAAAGACCATTTACCTTATGTCCTTAATGTTCTGACTCAAGAGAATTTAGACGGAGTAAAAGGTCTTATACGTGGCTAGTTGGAAAGATCTGAGAAGGTTTTTAGAAAACGATGGCTATGTCCTAGTCAGGCATGGCAGAGATGACATCTATGAAAAAACTATGTCAAATGGGGAAATTAAGCGTGTTAGGGTATCAAAGGGAACTGGGGAGATAGGCAAAGGCTTATTCGCAAGAATCTTGAAGCAGCAACTAGATGTCAACAAAGAATATTTCAATGAGAGACTTAGCAAAAAGAGCAAGTAAGAGACCTTTAGTAGGTCTCTTTTTGTTGTATTAGGAATCAGCAATATGAGGAAGTTTCAGGTATGTAAAATAAATTACATTAATAAAACAGGAAAATCGTTTCTGAATGAACACATTAAATGAATACATTTGCCACTCTATATAATTCGAAGCTTTAGCGCAGGTTGAAGCAGTTGCCGTTTTAAAGGTTGAAGAGAATCGGGGCAAAATCGGCTTCTTCGCCGGCATCGACAACTGCCGTTTTAAAAGACAGGTAAAGCCAGGCGACCAGCTTCGCCTTGAGGTAGAAATGATCAAGCTGCGCGGGCCGATTGGAAAAGGAAAAGCCGTCGCTACAGTAGATGGCGAATTGGCTTGTGAAGCAGAGATTACATATGCGATTAAATAAGTCTTTGGAGGGGCCCAACTTAAATGGTTGGGTTCTTTTTTTACATAATTAGGAAGAATCTGCAATTATGGCTATTGTTTATGCAATTATTGGTGAATTACGTGCAATTAATCCTGATTTTTGTGCAATTAAGATGGGAAATCGTGCAATTATAAATTTTTATTTAGAGAATAATTTTTCCAGCAAGGGTATTTGGCTCTTTTTAAGGCTATTAACCTCTGAACTATAGGTCAGTGTAAACATAATTGCGGAAATAATCGTTTTTTCACTCTAAGTTACGCCTTTTGCGTAGTAAAGAAGTTCGGTTTTGCTTTTGTTTGGAAAACTGTTTTGTACAAACATCGTTTAATCCAGTAAATTATTTCTCAACGCAATTTTTTTACAAAATAATGCAAGTTTTTTTCATTGGTGGGCAATCTAACTGCAGACCCGTGCAACAGGTCTCAAAAATACCTATTAATGAAAGGGGCTTTTACTCATGAAGAAAAAGCTATTAATGTTAATCGGTGGCTCATTGCTATCGGCTATGTTCCTTGCTGGCTGTGCGAATGACCAGGATCCTCCAGCGGAAGAGGATGTGGATATCGAGAATCCGGCTGATGACAACGGCAATGTCGACGATGACGGCATGATCGATGACAACAACGGCAACAATGGTGAAAACAATGACGTCAACACTGAAAATGATGGCGACATGATGGAAGACAACAATGAGCCTGGCGAAGATGCTGTTGAAGACCAACTAGATATGAACGACGAGAATAATAACGATCAATAATGGCAAAAGGGCAGGTGTGCAAATTCCTGCCCATTCTTTTTGCAGATTTCGCCAATAAAAAAACTCCAGCATATCAGCGGGAGTTTCATAACACTTTTTTCGGCTGCAGAATCTGCGGCCTTGTTATGATTTTTTCCTTGAATTCTGCTAGCAGTTCTTCGCCTTTGTAGCCTTTATCCATAAGGTACTCCAGCAATTTTTCCGGATAATCGCTCTTCGGTTTGGTGAGTTTTCCCGTTAGGAGGATGCTGGCATGGCCCTTCAGCTTCTTCACGCAGCATACTTTTGTTAAAAATGCTGCCGGGTCGTTTTCTGGTTTGGTGATGACGACTTGGACGATGATTTCTTTGTCGTTGTCGCAAGCATCCTGGAAATAAGGAATGTATTTATGATCGGCAAAAACCTCGACAAGCCAGGTTCCTTTTTCATCCTCTTTATTGATAATCAGGCCGTCTTCCATTTCGATATCCACTAAAGCATCATCATCAGCAAGCTGCATTGAAATCAACTTAAACGTCTTCATGTCAACCACCTCCCATAATTCTTGTCCAAATTATAACACAGTATGATTCGAAAGCGAAAAAAAGCCCATTTGTCGAAAGAAAAATTCCAGAATTGCTAAAAATCAATTTTGAGGATATCCGGTGTATAGAAAATTCAATTACTAAAGATAAAACTGCTAATGTGACGCAGATTTTGCAGACGAAAATACGATTTTCGACATTTTACGGCAGCTCTAAAAAGGAATATCATCGAGGTATCAAGGAGAAAGGAGATGAAAAGGTGATCAATCAAGTTACACTAGTCGGCAGACTGACTAAGGATCCAGACCTCAGGTACACTCCTGATGGCAAGGCAGTATCAAATATTACGCTTGCTGTAAACCGGCATTACAAAAATGCCAGCGGGGAAATCGAAGCTGATTTTGTCCACTGCATCCTCTGGGGCAAGACGGCCGAGAACACGGTGAATTACTGTAAAAAAGGAGCAGTGCTAGGTGTCACTGGTCGAATCCAGACGAGAAACTATGATAACCAGGAAGGCAAACGTGTCTATGTGACAGAAGTGGTTGCAGAAGGAGTCAGATTTTTGAGCTCAAAACCTGCGGGAACTAGGGAGACGACACAGCAGGCTCCTCAAGCACCACGGCAGCCTCAGCCTGTTCCACAAAGAGAGGAGCTTCCTTTTGCATAATGAAACCGACACAATCGAAAAGCTGCTAGTCAGCCTGATTAAAATGGTTGGGAAAAACAATGAGAAGATCGACGAACTCACCAAGCGTGTCCGCCAGCTCGAAATCGCCTCTAAAGAACAGCAGATCAATCGAGTCTACTCCTTTATTGCCGAACCACCACGACCTAATTCCAATAGAAAAGAATATGTGCGGAAATAAGAATAAACAACACTTGCGAATTTTTCCTCATCATTCCCTCACAAAGGACCTATAAGAGATAAATCCAATAAACCCGATCTCCAATAAACCCTCTAATTTTGATGCCGGCTGATTAAGTCGGTTTTTTTATGTTGAACATCGAATCTCTCAATCAATATTGAATAGAAGAAAGGAGTTTCCTAAACAGAAGTAAAATTTCACTCTGTTTTCAAATTTATGGAAGGTGTTAAACCTATATTATGCGAATATATCATATAGTTATTTCACAGGGGGGCACTGTATGAAAAAAGTAATGTTATTAGGCTTTATAGCAGCCGCAGCAGGATTAATGATCTTTACAGGTTACGAACGGATGTTGGAAGCAAAGGAGCAGGAGAAAGATTTTGTCCATTTGAACTACCTTCCTGTTGTCCGTGTCGGTGAACAAAAGTTAAAACTATATGAATACGGCCAGTGTAAAGAGGTAAGCGAGAAAGAGGAAAAAACAGAAGTTGGCCCGAGTTCATGTGAAAATGTAACTGAGGAAGAAGCGCTTGAAGGAAAAATAGCGGCTGAATTTGATATAGGTTCAAAGCTTACTGTAAAAAAAATCATGCCGTCCGGCGAGCTGGAATTCAAAGAAGGACCTGGAGGGGGAGTAAGAAGGAGTGTATCTGGGGGGTACACAAAAGATGGTCATAGTTTGGGACCTGGAGAAATAAAGCTTATATTTAAAGATTTTAAGAATGAATACCTGGAAACAGTCATATTACCGAAAGAGCCTGGTTATTTTGTGGGAAGAATAGATTTAGGTACGCCTTCAGGGCACAAAAATTATGTTTTTCATTTTTATTATAGGTAGAGGCACAGGGATTGTGAACTGCTCCCTGTGCTTCTTTTTTATGACAAAAACACCAACTCATGCAGTTCATCGGTCGACAGCTCGGTGATCCAGCTGTCGCTCTGGATGATCTGGTCGTTCAGTGACTGCTTCTTCTCGAGCATGGCGTCGATTTTTTCCTCGAGTGTTCCGGTGCTGATCAGCTTGTGCACGTGCACGAAGCGGCTCTGTCCGATGCGGTAGGCTCGGTCGGTTGCCTGATTTTCGACGGCCGGATTCCACCAGCGGTCGTAATGGACAACATGGTTTGCTGCAGTCAGGTTCAACCCGGTGCCGCCGGCCTTCAGAGACAGCAGGAACACAGGGAATTCGCGGTTCTGGAATTTCGTGATCAATTCATCCCGCTTCGTCTTCGGCAGGCTCCCGTTCAGGAACGGAACATCAATGCCGAATTTCTTTTTCAGCGCGGCCTGGATCATCTCGCCCATTCCAATATACTGGGTAAAAATGATGCAGCTTTCTTCCTGTTCGAGGACAGCGCTCACCAGCTCGATCATCTTCTCCATCTTCGCAGAACGGTCGACCAGCTGCTTCGGATTCTCCTCTTTCAAATACAAAGCAGGATGGTTGCACAGCTGCTTCAGCCTGCTCAGCAACTGTAAAATCAAGCCTTTGCGCTCGAAGCTCGATAGCGTTTCAATCTGGGCAAAGGTGTCTTTTACAAGCTGCTCGTATAAAGAAGCCTGCTCCGCAGACAGCGGGCAGTATTCCTTCTGTTCGACCTTGTCAGGGAGGTTCAGCGCCACTTCTTCATCCTTTTTCGTGCGTCTCAAGAGGAAAGGCTTGATCAGAGACTGAAGCTGGCGGATTTTTTCCTTCTTGTCTTCTTTTTCAATCGGCAGGATGAACTGCTTCTGGAACTGCCCCGCGCTGCCAAGATAGCCGCGGTTGGTAAAATCGAAAATCGACCACAGCTCAGACAGGCGGTTTTCCATCGGCGTTCCGGTCAGGGCGATATGGTGCTTGCCCTTCAGCTTCCTCACCGCACGGGACTGCTTCGTATCGGCATTCTTGATATTCTGTGCCTCGTCAATGGCGATGCTGCTCCATTCAATGCTTTCAAGATCCTCGAAATCGAGGTGCGTCAGGCCATAGGAGGTCAGCACGATATCCGAGCCTGTAGCTTCTTCGGTAAAAATGGTGCCCTTCAGGCGGTTCGGCCCGTAATGAAGGTGGACGCGCAAATCAGGCGCGAAACGTTCGATCTCTTTCTGCCAGTTTCCGAGAACAGAAGTCGGGCAGATGATCAACGCGGGATGATCGCTGTTTTCCTGCTCTTTTACCGACAGAATATAAGAAATCAGCTGAATCGTTTTCCCAAGTCCCATGTCATCGGCAAGCAAGGCGCCGAATCCATATTTCCGCAAAAACAGCAGCCAGTTCATCCCGAGCTTCTGATATGGGCGCAGCTCACCATGCAGGCCAGCAGGGACCGGCATATCGGGGATTTCCTTCGTTTCCGACAGTTGCTTCATCATCTGCTTCCAGTGGCGGTTCAATTCAATCTGAATTTTAGCGAATGCCCTTGGGTCCTCGATTCCTTCTCCGTCTTCTTCCTCATCAGATAGCTCCTGCTGAAGCAAATCGCGGATGTGAAGCCCTTCCTTATCCGCTTTTTTCATCAAATCCTGAATCTGGCGGATGAAGCCATGGTCAAGCTTAATCCAGCGGCCTTTTAGATAGACAAGGCGACGCTTTTCATTCACGAGGCGCTGGAAATCATCTTCGCTCAAATCTACACCATTCATCGAAAAACGCCAGTCATAATCAAGCATCGCATTCAATCCGACGAATGAGCGGCGGTAGCCAGTCTGGCCCTTCAGACGCGCCTTCACCTTGAGGTTCGCGTTCTTGATCGCTTCCCACCAGGAAGGAAGTAGGATTTCAATACCGAGCGCAATCAGCGTTTCACTCACCTCGGTCAAAAACATCCAAGCTTCATCCTCGGTGAGAGTCGACTTCAGGCGGCCGTCCTCCTCAATCCACGGAAAAATCGATGCCAGCCGCTTCTCTTCATCCTCAACTTTATCGCTATATAAATCCCAGCCGGCAGGATAGCTTTCATAGTCCCGGGCTTCAATCAGCATCGGTTCATCCTTGCCACGCAAAAATAACCCAAGCTTCCAGTCACCGAGATCATCCATTGGCTCCTCGAGGCGCATCCCAATCGAGAATGGAGCCGGATTGTCCTTCAGGCCAATCCATTCAAGCCAGCGATCTTCGTCAAAATAAGCAGCCAGCTGCGAAGCTGATAGCTGCTTTTTCCGCAACACATCAAGCTTGTCGCCAAGCAAGTACTTCATCGTCTCATTTTCATGGAAGTAGGACTCCAGACTATGATGAAATAGGTCCGCTACGAAATCACGCACCGGCAAATTCTCGTCATTGATTTTCAACGATTCCTCCCAGAATGGCTCATGGAATTCATCTAACACGCTCTCCGGAAGTTTCCATCGGAAATCCTCGCCATCAAGCTGGGTAAAATCAGGATGCCACTCCTTCGCGAGGATCGCATCATAAATCGCATGGGCCGTCGACAGGCAAATATCGCCAAGGTCATCCCATTCCCACTCAACAAGCCGATTGAAGCTCTCCTCGCCAAACAGAGTCACCAGCTGCCAGGCGCTCAGAGTCACTCCCTCGGCAACGCCCCATTTGTCAGACTCCAGCATCGTCCCATAATAACTCTCTTTATGGCGGAAAAAGAGAAGCTTCTTCCACTCCGAGAGCTTAAGGTCAAAACCCTCAAAATCCTCAGCACTCAAAAAATACCGCCCGCCCGTAACCGGCAGCACATCTATATGAATCTGCTTAATCTCAAGCATCAAAAGCACCTCCTTGGGACATGGGGACGGTTCTCTTGTCCCAGTCGTTCTGCTAAATTAAATACTTCCGTCACTCCACCTCAATCAGCGTGCTTTGCGCACATTCTTCATGAAATTGGAGCAGGGGGACGTACCCTGCGCTTCCTTCGTTTCGCTAAACTAAAGGAGCGAAAGGTACGTCCCTATGCTTCTTCCACCTCAATCAGTTTGCTCCGCATACATTCTTCATGGAAAGCCCTCAATCGTTTTGTCCTCACGAGCAGTTTTTCAAAGAAATCTTCCCATTCTGGGACGCGCTTCAGTTTTTTATAGACCGTGCGGAGTTTTTTGAGCAAACGTGCGGCCTGCTTGTAGCTGCTGCGGTTTTTCATTTCAACTAAATCGCCGATCATCTGGTGATACAGCGGGATCAGGACTTCAGGAGCTACTTTTTGTAAAACCTTAATCCGCTCGTTTGAAATCGAATTATATTCAAAGCCAAAGTAGGACTGCAATTCGCCCCATTGTTCGTATTGTTGTTTTTCAAATAAGGAATCTTCATATTCATAAAAACTATATGGCATTGCCTGTGCCAGCGCCCGGTCGTACAGTTCGCCGCGGCCGATCTCACGCGTATAAGTCCCGACAAGCTTCAACGCATAACGGGTGAATTTTTTACAAGCATAATAATCACTCAGGTGCTTCAGATAATTCCGCAGCTGCTGGACGAGGTATTCGATGAATGGTCCCATCCGGTTCCACTCACGCTGCACGCGGAAGCCGTCAAGCCAATAAAACATATATGGAAGCGAACCTACATGAAGAGCAGTGAATCGCTTCAACGCTTCTACGTCTTGCTTGGCTAGAACAAGTTGATGAATCAAAGCAATCTCCTCGACCAGATCCCGCTTGTCATCGCCAAATGCTTCAAGTCGTGCCAGCTCGGCATCACGCCAGCTCCCATTTTTAAAAAGTTTTTCCCATAACAGCCGATACAAATCAATCCGGTCATAGCCAACAGATGCATCAGGCATCGTCAAGCCAATACTCTCATCCTTTAGCTCTTCCAAAAACGTATCAAACGAAAACGGCATTGTCCCATAAGCTAGGCGCTCGACATATTCCTCTGCATCATTGAACAAATCCTCGAACAGCGGCCGGTAATAGCGATCCATTGTCGGCTCTTCTTCGTGTCCGAATTCACGGGCCAAATCAGTGAGCAGATTAAAAGAATGGACCGATGCTGCAATCATATAAAGGTTTTTCCAAACAGCCTCCAGCGGAGCGGATACCTCAACGCGGCGAATATAGGAACGGAACAACCCAGGTACGACATAGGCTTTCGGCTCGCCCTGGCCCTTGACGATGTCCTCGAAGCTCTCCCGAAAGGAAGCGGCCCAGCTATCATAATCATGTCCCGTCCGAGTATCCTTTTTCACCAGATCCTTCGCACGCTGCAGTCCCCATTTTTCCGCGTTCAGCTGTTCCTTGGCAGGCTTGCGCCAGGCTTCGACCCAGTCGGAAACACTGGCCACATCACTATAAGCCTGGAAAAACGCAGCAAGACGGTGGCGGCAAAAGGAATTAGCAGGGCAGGTGCAGCTGCTCTCCTCAGGCTCCGCAACATTTATGTACACACGAACCGGTGTCACGTCCTGGACCGTCGCCCAGATCGACTTCACCATATACTTCAAATGGTGGACGGTCCCCTGGCGATAAAGCATCAGCCCCTTTTGCACAAGACGAGCATCCTCCTCGACCTCCGATTTGAGCATTCTATTCAATTTTTCAGCAGCTTCTTTAAAAATCGGTGCCTGGTGATCAGGTATGACAGCCACAGCCATTCCTCCGTTCATGCAGCTCTATTCGTTCTTTTTCCAAATGTATTCCAAAATTCGACATGTATGTATGACAAGCTTTGTTAAAATCAGAATAAGAAAAAAACATATTCTTCTATTATACCCAAAAAAGGGTCATTCGAGGAGAGGGGAATCTGTTGAAACAAATTCCTGGGACTTATCGTCCAACTTTTACAGAGGCATTGGTTAATATTTCAATTATAGAAATGCTTCCTATAAAATAGAGATAGACAAGCCATAACGATCTGGGGGACTAGAGATGGAGAACAGAATAGAAGTATTCCGCGGACTTTTCAACCATAACCACTATACATATAAGCTAAGAGGTGCTGAAAGATTTCCTGGAGTCTGGAAAAAAACAATCCTGTTCATCCTGTTGAGCGGGCTAATTTTTGGTTTTAGCGCCTATTTAGGCGTGGATTCTGAGTACCTATCGAAAAAACTCACCTCGATCCCTAGAGCAGAGTATGAAATGAACAAATCCCTGTTCCTTGCAGGGCAAATCCTTCAGGGACTGGTATTTGGCGCCATCATGCTGTTCCTGCCGGCGCTGTTCTTCTGGACGGTGACTGACCTGGAGTTCAAAAGATTACTGACCATCCAGTTATTCGTCATGCCGATTTTGTTTCTTGAAAAATTCTTGTTTGTCCCGATGGCCGTTTATCTCGGCCTGACCAAAATATCATCACCGTTCTCTTTCGGGGTAATCGCTCAACACATAACAGGAAATGATTTCGTTATCCATTTTCTTGCTTACATATCAATCTTCAAAATCTGGGCTATTTTCATAGAATATAAGTATTTAAAAGTACTAACAGACAAGAATCCGAAAATCATCTTGCTGCTGATTCTCACGATTCACTTAATCATCTGGCTTTTCGCAGCACTTTTTTCATTCATCCAGATGGATAAAATTCTTTGAGGGAGGGGCATTACATGAAGAAAAAGACAGCCATCCTAATGTCTGCAGGCATTCTATTTGTATCCGGGAACCTTTACTTAGCCCTCAAGGATGACAGCAAAGCCTCACGCTCCTCCTACATCAATAGCTGGGCAAAGGTAGGGAAGGAGACGATGACCGAGACCTTGCATGCAGCAGGTGTCGTCACTCCACAGGAAGAGCACCATATCTATTATGACCTCAAATCCAGCGAGTTCAAGAGCTTTCTTGTAAAAGAAGGTGACGAGGTGGATGTCGGAACTCCGCTTTTTGAATATTCATCCGATAACATCGATCGGGAATTGGCCAGGCTTGAGGCAGAGAAAGACCAGCTGGAAACAGAAGTGACATTGCTTGATGAGCAGATCCAGCAGCTTCTCTATCTGCAGACCGTTTCGGCCTCGACCACTGACAATAGCTTGCCTGTAGCAGGAGGTACGACAGCGAGTTCGTCAAACGACTTGATGAACGTATCGATTGAGAAAGAAATTTATGACAAAGAACTCGAGAAAAGCAGGGCGGAGGCTGAAATCGAAAAATATGATGATATGATCGATTCCTATGATGGAAGCGACCAGCTTGAAATCAGCAGTGAAGTGACAGGTTCTGTGAAAAAAATCAATTATGAATTAAACAACCCAATTGTAACGATTATCTCGGACACTCCGAAAGTAGAGGGGACTTTTTCAGAAAGAGACCTAAAAGATGTCCAGGAAGGCATGGAAGTCTATGTGAAATCCGACCTGTTCAAGGGTACGGTCGGCGGTACTCTTACGAAAATCGCGAAGCACCCTGAAATCGATCCATCTGTAAAAAAAGAAAGCCAATTTCCGTTCGAGATCGAGCTTGAGCTGGAAGAGGAGGAGCAAGAGTTCGTCCATGGAACCCATGTCGATGTCTCCGTCGTCACCAACCAGGTAGTCAATGCCGCTGTTGTTCCTGGTAGGTCGGTGGAAAAGGGGAAGAAAAACAGTTACATCTATGTGCTGAATGAGGTGGGGAAGGTTGAAAAACGTAAAATCACCAAGGGCATAGAGATTGGCGGAAAGACCGAAGTGAAGAAAGGTGCTAAACCTGGAGAACTTGTCGTACGCAAACCGGAAAATGTCCAGGATGTAGACAGCCCATTCTTCAGCAAACTAAAACCTTCCACACTAGCCAAAAAGACATTCAAAGAAGAAGGAAGACGCAACCTGTTCAAACAAGTTATGGTTGGATTCTTTAAATAAAATTAAGGGACCCCCCCTATGTGTAAAAGGGCTTTCCCGATTTTTAGGAGATTGCAATGGCAGTCAAAGAAGATGATTTTTATAAAATTAAAATGGCTGGCTACGGTCGTTTGAGACCTGACAGTGTTCCCGGTTTTTTATGGGGGGCGATTGTATTTGGAGGAGTAGCTTTGATTGTTTCCTTATTCGGAGTAATCAATGGTCTTTATTTGGCGAGCTCTTTACTTCAAACCTCAGTGAAAGTCGCGACAGTTATTTTTGGTGCCCAGTTGCTATTGACGATTTTATTTTCCATCACTCCTGTTGCTTATATGCTGCAAAAATTACAGTTAATTTTTGTGACCCTCGTGGCGTTTAAATTTTCGATTGATTATTACTTGTTTTTTTTTACGGTCGCTGATTTGGAAGATGCACCTCAGTATATATTTAATACTGGTTTTTTCTTAATGGCAGGTGGAATTCTTTTATTGTTCCTGATGACAATCCGGGCTTTCAAAAGGGTTAAGCAAGGGCAGCTAAGAAAAGAAGGCGAAGGCCTCTACAATATTAAAGAAACGAAAAATGTCCTGACCGGTGCCGGGATATTTGGAATAGTGATGATTGCAGGCTCTCTATCCCGAGCCGTATCGAACATGGAGGGAAGTATTGGGATGTTCTTCATTCTTTTCCTCTGCATCATATTGCAGTATTCAATAGCCATTGCATTGCCAGAATTCATCCTGCTGATTTACGGGAAGTTCAAATTTAAAGCGTTTGTTATTTCCCGTCGGAACCCACGCAGCAACAAGAAGCGGAAAGCAGACCACTTTCCCTATACGGGGAGAAAGTAGCAGAGAGATTTTTTTCGTTTAGAGACTAATAAAAAGAGGGAGGCTAAATGATTGCTTAATATTATCAAAGTGGCGGTTCGTGAAATAAAAGAACTTCACTTGCTCGCTAAACAGACATCAATTGTTTTACATAAAGGAAAATACATGTCCCTTTTGTACTTAAATATTTTATTCCTTATCGTATACATCATTCCCATCTTATACTCTATGGTCATCATCGGAGGAACTTTCATATACGGACCTATCGTTCTTCTCGGCCTGCTGTTCACCATCCCCTTTATCCTCTTTGTCCTGTGGATTAGGCTCAAGGCGTATCCGGTTATGAAGAAAAACTACCTGGAGAAGAGTGGTATGTCCCAATAAATCGACAAATTCGCTGAAACCAATGTCTCATTTCCCTCGACTAAGAATGTGTAGACCGTAATAGGGAGGAAAGAAAATGACGGGTGTTTCAAAGCGTTTCTTTATAGGAATGGTTATTTTTATAACGGTAGTGATGGTGTTGCTCGGAACCGGCCAAATCAAGGTTTCGCAATTAATATAATGAGGTATAACAAAACAGGCACCTGTCAAGGTGCCTGTCTTTAAAAAGAACTTAATAAAACCGTTTGAAGCCTTCAAAGTGCTTTTTGTAATATGGGTTGTCCAGGTTGGAAATCTCGACGCCATTATCACCTGCGTGGATGAATTCATTGTTGCCCAGGTAGATACCCATGTGGGAAATACCTGCTTTATAAGTATTTTCGAAGAATACCAGATCGCCAGGCTGCGGATCATTCACATAGTAGGCACGGTTATAATAGCCTTCCGATGAATAACGTCCCATCTTCTTGCCGGCTTTGTTGAAGGCATAGTAGATGAATCCGCTGCAGTCGAAACCTTCAGGTGTGCTGCCGGCCCAGACGTATGGAGTACCGAGAAGGTCCTGGGCAATTGTCAGGACATCAACTTTATCATTTTGCACAGGGTTAGCAGGTGCCGGATTCTTTGCAGGTTCTGCAGGAGCGGAAACGGCAGCTTCCTTGTTAACCAGCAATTTCTGTCCGGCATGGATCAGGTCCGACTTCAGGTTGTTCAGTGTTTTAAGATCCTTCACGGACATGCCAACTTGCTTGCTGATTCCGCTAAGTGTATCACCTGGTTTGATTATGTATGTTGATTGTGCCTGCTTAGCTGGCGCTGCAGGTGCTTTCGGGCTGGATACTGGGGCCGGCTGTGTTGTTGCCGGTGCCGGAGTTGTTGAAGCTGATTCGTTCGATACCTTCAGCTTCTGGCCAGGGTAAATCAAATGGCTGCTCAGGTTATTCCACTTCATAAGATTGCTTAGTGAAATTTTATGCAAGGAAGCGATCTTGCTGAGTGTATCCCCGCTCACGACGACATAAACAGAAGCTGTTTCTGTTTTTGCTGCCTGCACTGAAGAAGCAACATCAGGCTTAGACACCACCTTGGAATCTGGAACAGTTATAGTCTGGTTCACATAAATTAAATCAGAAGATAAATTATTTGCCTTTTTCAAATCAACAACAGTTGTTTTATATGTAATGGCAATGCGGGATAATGTATCCCCTTTTTTCACAATATATGTATCTGCAGAAGCGACACTCGAGAAGGCAGAAGTCAGAACAGCGGCGGTTATGAGAGATGCGGCTTGTTTCTTCAACTTTCGTCAACACTCCAATTCTTATAATTTTTATATATATTTTAGCATATAAAAATAGCATTATATATAAATTTATGACAATTTATAGCAAAATGTACGAAATTTGTTAAAGGTTTATCTGGAAATCTATTTACAAATATATTTGATTCTAATAGAATATTGTCATTGTAGAAAGAAAACAGGAGGATCGTGTAGTGAGATCATCTCAAGAGAACTCAACAGAACTGAATCAGGAACTTGTTTTTGATGTCATCAGGAAGACGTATGAAAAAGCAAAGAACAACGAAGAAATGACGATCCAGAAGCTGATGGAAGATTTAATCATAGACTTAAAAACTTGCTCGGAATAAAACTGGCAGCCTTAATTAAGAAGGCTGTCAGTTTTTTTATGTTCACCCTCGTCCGTCATATTGTGTCGGCGAATACAGTATATTAAGCATATAGAAGATAAGGAAAAGGGGGAGTCAACTTGAAAAAAGTACGCAAAGCAATCATCCCGGCAGCAGGCCTGGGGACCCGCTTCCTTCCGGCAACGAAGGCCATGCCAAAGGAAATGCTGCCGATTGTCGATAAACCGACCATACAGTATATAGTCGAGGAAGCGATTGCCTCCGGAATAGAGGATATTCTCATTGTCACCGGGAAAGGGAAGCGGGCAATAGAGGATCACTTTGATTATTCTCCGGAGCTTGAAAGGAACCTCGAAAATAAGGGGAAGCTGGATTTACTTGATAAGGTGCGCTATTCCACCAATCTGGCAGATATTCATTATATCCGACAGAAGGAACCGAAAGGATTGGGGCATGCTGTTTGGTGTGCACGCACTTTTATCGGAGATGAGCCATTTGCCGTCCTACTTGGCGATGATATCGTCCAGAGTGAAACGCCGTGTTTGAAGCAGCTGCTTGATCAATATGAAAAAACCCGTTCTTCTGTGATCGGCGTCCAGAAGGTCTCCCCTGAAGAGACACATCGATACGGAATCATTGAACCGTCCATTCAGGAGGGACGCCGCTATCTTGTAGAGAATCTTGTCGAGAAGCCGGACCTTGGTAAAGCCCCATCAAACCTTGCAATCATGGGAAGATATATCCTGACTCCTGAAATCTTCATGTTCCTTGACCACATGGAAACAGGGGCCGGAGGAGAGATTCAACTTACCGATGCGATTCAAAAGTTGAATTCGATACAAAGAGTGTTTGCTTATGAATTCGAAGGAAAAAGGCATGATATTGGTGAAAAGCTGGGTTTTGTAAAAACGACCATTGAGTTTGCCTTGCAGAACGAGAACATTCGTCCTGATATCCTGAAGTACATTGGTGAAATTCTCCATCGTGAACGTTTTTAAACATGTATGTTCTCTTTAAAAGTTATCAAATATGATTTTGAATATTTAAATAATATTGACTAGTTCATAAGTCCTGTTTAATATATTAAATAAAAATATATTGAACTTTTGGATGGGGCTAATTGTGAAAATTGAGAGTATTGTATTTAACTTGAATAATTTTATGGAAAAACAGCAATATAGTTATGCAAGGAGTATGATTTTAAAGGAATGGAATCGAATTACAGAGCCTTTAAACTACAAGTTACTCGGTGCACAAGCGAAAGAGTTGGTTAAAGTAATTGCTAAAGAAAAGGAAGATGCTGATTTTATTCAATTGAGTGAAAAAGAAAAACGTTTGCTGAATTTGCTAAATGAAGCAGTCCGGGATTTAAAACTTCCATATGCTAAGAAGCTTTTTTATGAGCACAAGGAATTGTACGATTTATCGTATGCGCAAAAATGGTTGTCTTCTGATACACGCTTTATGTGCTATGCATGGACTAGAACGGAAGTATAGTAAATCGAAAAAAATAAATCATTGCCAATTATCACTGAAGAAGCAAAGGTACATTTTGTTTCACTCGCATTATGAAGGACTTTACCTTTTGAAATTTTGTCAGGAATAGAGTTCCTAGCTGACAAGCCTGCAATTATAAATGGAGATTGGTGTATTAGTAAGAAACGGGGACTTGAAGATTGATAAAAAGTACCTGCCGATTTAACATTACTTTATTTATTAAATGAAGTCACAGTTATTACAGGAATGTCCAATGTTTTTTGATTATTGGGAGGATTAATGAGTTTTTTAATTTTTACATACCAGAACACTCTACTTCTTCATGAGTTTTCTTTTTTGAAATATATATCCAATAACTCTCTGAACTTCATAATATTTCCCCCTAAGCTTGTCTATTTACGGTTCATAATAAAGGTGAAACCTATAAAGATTAAAAGGGTGCAATGACTTCATATCGGCCACCAACATTAGTGTTCTCAGCCACACCGATTTGTTCTGTATTTTGCTGTATATATTTACTTTGTGTATTAATAGGTTCTTTGGGTGTTCCCTCTAGTGCTTCACTTTCTTCGTTCGTTCATTTCCTTTCTTGTTCGGTATGTATTACCGATTTTTCCGCGTCTATCCTCAAGTTTTTCACTACGTTAATGGTGGTCATACAGCTTTTCTTTAGTGAAAAATCCTAGTGTATATTATAATAGAATATTATTTTCTCTAATAGCTGAAAAAAGAGGTGAAGAAAATGGAATGGGATATTAAGGAATCAAGCATTATTAAAGTGGACAGGTTTCAGATTACCATTGATCAGGTTGTTCTCCCCAATAAGGAGGAGAAGAGCTTTTCCTATTTGGATTTCGCTAAGGGGGTTTGTGTCCTTCCTATTACCGAAGATCATAAGGTGGTCTGTATAAAACAATATCGCCATGCGATGAAAAGCTGGGGATGGGAATTGCCTGCAGGAACGATTGACCCTGAGAGTAGTTCCCCGCTTGAAACAGCAAAAAAAGAGCTTGAGGAAGAAACAGGCTATATTGCTGAGCATTGGCTCGATCTAGGGAGCTTCTATCCTTCTCCAGGATCGACGACAGAGGAAATCTCTCTTTTTGCCGCCGCTGGTTTGACAAAGACAGAGCAAAAGCTTGAAAGCAGCGAGCAAATTGAACTGTACACCATTTCAATGGAGGAGTTAAAGAAGCTGATTGTTGAAGGTGAGTTCAAACACGGAGCAGGACTTGCTGCTATTTTACGATATAAATTCATGACAGACTGATAATAAAAACAGGAGGATATTACCCAGATTAATTGAGTATGTCCTCCTGTTTGCGTTAACTTACATTTGATTCTTTCTCTCTCTATACTTTTACTTCTACATGGGGTATCTTTCTATCAATATAAATTATGCGGATTACGGCTTGTCCGACAAAAGCTATGAACTGTAACCGATTTAACTGCTACCCTAAGAATGCACGGGGACGGTTCTCCTGCTCGTTTTTTGGTGTCAAAGTGGTGGAAAGTGAGCACAAGAACCGTCCCTGCGTCTCTTCTTTTGTCATTAAAGAAATTTCTCGACAAATTACTACTCATTTCTAATTATTTTCTCCCTCAAAATCTGTTCGTAAAGACAAAGTTTAGAAATTTCGACATGAATCTTTATATAAAAACCACAATATCTTTCCTCGAAAACGACAAAAATCGGCAGGTATTAAAATTACTGAAAATTAAGACTAGTAGACCCGCTAGTAGTTTAGTATAGTGATAATAGACTGGATTTTATTATATTTCAGTCTCTATTATGTGAAAGGAGGACTATATTCTACTTATCTTTTTTTCTAAAAAATCATTTGGGGAGGAAAAACATGTTTAAAAGGATTTCAACCATTCTACTAGTAGTTCTACTCGTTTTTGCAAACAGCGGTTTTGCATTTACAGGTGGATTCACTCCACTGCAATTAGATGCACAAAAACCAGACCTTCAAAAAACTAACATACTAGCTACCGACCTACAAGATGTTGACCCGAATAAAGAAGTACGTGTAATCATTGAAATAGATGGTGATGCGCCTGTTGAAATAGCGACTAAAAAAGGTGTAAAGTACGATAACCTTTCTAAAGGGGAGCGTAAGCAATTAGAAAATGCTGCTAAGAATAAACAAAAAGCGGCAAAAGATAAGATTAAAGGTAAAAAATTGGATATAGAATACCTCCAGGAATTTAATGCAATTGTTAACGGTTTTAGCGCGAAAGTTAAATACGGTGAAATTGAAAAAATCAAAGAGGTAGCAGAAGTAAAGCAAGTATATCTTGCTACTGAGTATGAACTGCCGACTGAAGAAGCAGAAATGAAGTACAGTAAAGAACTAGTAGAAGCTCAACAAGCTTGGAGAGACTTCGGATACAATGGTGAAGGAATGGTCGTTGGTATCATCGATTCTGGTCTTGACCCAGCTCATAAAGATTTCCTTTTAACAGATGGTTCAAAAGCGAAATTATCCGAAGAACTTGTTAATAGTGTAATTGATGAGCATGAATTACCAGGTCAATACATTAATGAAAAAGTTCCATATGCTTGGAACTATATGGATGGTAATGATATTATCCTTGACAGCAATGCTGACACGAATATGCATGGAATGCATGTAGGTGGAACAGTTGCTGCAAACGGTGACGAAGAAAATGGCGGTATTAAAGGTGTTGCACCAGAAGCACAATTATTAGCTTTACGTGTATTTGGTAATAATGTAGCAACGACATATGGTGATATTTATATTAAAGCCATTGATGATTCACTTAAGTTAGGTGCTGATGTACTTAACATGAGTCTTGGTTCTACTGCTGGTTTCGTAGACGCTGAGTCTCCAGAGCAACAAGCGATTAAACGTGCTGTTGATAACGGAGTAGTAATGTCTATCTCAGCAGGTAACTCCGCTTACTATGGTAACGGTTATTACTATCCATACTCAACAAACCCTGATTACGGAGTAGTTGGTGCTCCAGGTGTTTCTTATGATTCTATTTCTGTAGCGTCATATGAAAACACTTTTATGGATGTAGATGCTGCTGGTGTTTCAATTGATGGTGGTGCAGCAAATAAAGTGATGTTTTTATCTGCTGGTCAAACTGCACCCACTGTGGGAACAAGCTTTGAATTGGTTCATGCTGGGTTAGGATATCCTGAAAATTTTGAAGGTAAAGACCTTACAGGTAAGTTTGCATTAATTCAGCGTGGTGTAATCGGGTTTGTTGATAAAGCTTTAAATGCCCAGAAAGCTGGAGCTGCAGGGGTTATTATTTACAACAATGCAGATGGAACTATTAGTATGGCAACTGATGCTGCTATAAAAATTCCGCAATTGTTCATGCTAAAAAGCGATGGAGATCGCTTTGCTGCTGCACTTGAAGCAGGTCAAAAGGTTACAGTTAGCTTTGGCGGCGAAAAAATGACTATTCCAAACGGAGAATCAGGTAAAATGAGTGAATTCAGTTCATGGGGAATTACACCAAACCTTGATTTCAAACCTGAACTTACTGCTCCTGGAGGACAAATCTACTCTACTCATGATAATAATGAATATGGAGTGAAGAGTGGTACATCAATGGCAGCTCCACATGTTTCCGGTGGTTCAGCACTAGTGTTACAACGTGTTGATGAAGAATTCGGATTTGATGGTGCTGCAAGATCTAAGCTTGCTAAGAAATTCTTATTAAATACTGCTAAGCCAGTAGATTTTGATGGTGCACCAGTTTCTCCGCGTCGTCAAGGTGCAGGTTTAATGCAGCTTCATGCAGCATTGTCAACACCTGTTACAGTGACGGACTCTACTACAGGTGAAGCAAAAGTTGCACTAAAAGAAGTTAATGACAATATTGTCACCTTCTCATTAACAGCTGAAAACCACTCTGATGAAGCGGTAAGTTATGATGTTAGTGCAAGTGCACAAACGGATGCTCCTGTTAACGGAGGCGGTGTGTTTGTATCTGCCCCAAATATGTTTGGAGCATTGGATTTAGGAGAGGTGGCAACAGTTAATGGTGCCCCTGTCAGCACAATCGAAGTACCTGCAAATGGCACAGCAACATTTGAAGTTACTGTTGATGTTAGTAGTTTGGATGAAGAATTAAAATCTTATTTCACAAACGGATACTGGTTAGAAGGTTTTGTTAAGTTAACAGATCCAACTGATACAAATCCAGATTTAGTAGTACCTTACGTTGGATTTAAAGGCGATTGGGATGCTGCTCCAATTTTAGATGCTCCTATGTGGGATTCTGCGTCTTTCTATGGAATGACAGGTGTAGGAACTCATATTGGTGGAGGGGAGTATGATTTCTTAGGTTATGACCTTGCAACTGAAAGTTATAACCCAGAACTTATTGCTATCTCGCCGAATAATGATGATAAGAATGATAGTGCAACTTACATTTTATCTCTCCTTCGTAATGCCAAGGAATTTAAGTTAAATGTATTGAATGTAGACGGAAAAGTAGTTAAAGAAATTGCTTCTGAAGAATTTGTACGGAAGAACTATTATGATGGCGGCAGAGGAGCTATGTACTACCTCTATTCTGACTGGACATGGGATGGTACAATGCATAACGGCAAGATTGCTCCAGAAGGTCAATATTTCTTGCAAGTAGAAGCAACTCTTGACTTCGAAGGCGCTGTAGCTCAAAGCTTTACTTTCCCAGTGAAACTAGATGTAACAGCACCTAAAGTAAAAACAAAACTAGGTAAAGATGCTAAAACAGTATCAGTTGATGCTACAGATAAAACGAGTGGTGTTGCATACTGGTATGTGAAGGTTGATGGAGAACTTGTTACAGAAGAACCATATGTAAACGGTGAAACAGAGCACGTTCTTGCTGAGCCAGTTACAAAGGGTCAAGAAGTTACTATTGTTGCAGTTGATAATGCAGGAAATACATCATCAGAAACTGTAAAAATAGGGAACAACGGTAAAGGAAATAAAAAATAACTATTACAGAAAGGCTAATAATCTACTGGATTATTAGCCTTTTTTTTGAGACATGGGGATGGAGACAGGAGACGGTTCTTGCGTCTCGGAAATTGGAAGTTAATTGAAATTTTTAGCCGGGAAAACTGTAACTGCGTTGTTGCTTGTACTCTTATAAGGCAGAAGGATATTATCGCATTCTAATGGAGTACACTGCTTTTCTTTAGTGGAAAAAGATAGTATATACTACTATAGAATATGATTTCACTAACAGTAGAAAGAAAAGGTGAAGAAAATGGAGTGGGATATTAAGGAATCAAGCATTAATAAAGTGGACAGGTTCAAGATTACCATTGATAAGGTAGTTCTGCCGAATAAGGAGGAGAAGAACTTTTCTTATTTGGACTTTGCTAAGGGGGTTTGTGTCCTTCCAATTACCGAGGATCATAAGGTAGTCTGTATAAAGCAATACCGCCATGCGATGAAAAGCTGGGAATGGGAATTGCCAGCAGGAACGATTGACCCTGAGGGAAGTTCTCCGCTTGAGACAGCCAAAAAAGAGCTTGAGGAAGAAACAGGCTATGTTGCTGAGCATTGGCTCGATTTAGGGAGCTTCTATCCTTCTCCAGGATCGACGACAGAGGAAATCTCCCTCTTTGCCGCCGCTGGTTTGACGAAGACAGAGCAAAACCCTGAAAACAGCGAGCAAATTGAGCTGCACACCATTTCAATGGAGGAGTTAAAGAAACTGATTGTTGAAGGGGAGTTCAAGCACGGAGCAGGTCTTGCTGCTATTTTACGATATAAATTCATGACAGACTGATAATAAAAACAGGAGGATATTACCCAAGTCAATTGAGTATGTCCTCCTGTTTGCGTTAAATTCCTTAATTTTTTCTCTTTCTATCCTTATATTTTTTCTTCAAGGGGCTTCTTTCTACCATTATAAATTATGCGGATTCGGATTGTTGTTTCTTGATTACTCGTTTGCAAACCTCATAGCATTCATCGATATGTGAGTTACCAAGATATTTCATAGCCCCGAAGCTGATTCCAGACAAAAGGTATGAACTTTGTAACCGATTTAACTGCAACCCTTGTCCCTACCTTTTTCAGCTTAATTGAAATCACTAATGCACACAATCCTGCCAAACTATCACTTTAAACTTAGAAAGTATAATTAATATCAGAATAGCCATGAAAACATTTTAAAGAAACATTTCGACAAATTTGAACTATGCGTGTCTTCACAAGACAGATTTTCATTGCATATTGCTATTTTTGGATTATCACGGAATAAATAATAGAATAATATCCAAAAATCGGAAAGAATAGTATGAGTAATATTATCGGAAAATACCGCTGTAGGAAATCCATATATAACAACATTGCAAGATAGCATCAATGAAGTAATAGAAAATAAAGGGTGCTTCGTATTATAGAGTTAACCAGTATTTACTGGTTGGCTCTTTTTTTTATAGGACCTATTATTTCAGTAGCCAGGGTAGAACGTACGGGTGCGTGGGAGTTAGATCTCGTAATATAAACTGTTCGCCCCCTACTTGTAGAATGATGTTTGAGGCTGGTTGGGACAATTTTGATCTCGTATAACAAGCGAAGCTATGGAACTACAGGAAGGTATTGGGGTTACTGGCGAGTAAACAAAGGGAGAGATAATCATTGAATCCAGTAGTTGGCCTGGATGTGGCCAAAGGAGAAAGTGAAGCTCAGGTATTTCTAGATAAAGACAAGCCATTTGGAAAGAGCTTCAGGATAAAACATATCAAGGAGGATTTAGATACCTTCATCTCTTTTTTGAAAGAGATAGAAAGAAAGACTGGCGTTAGACCAGCAGTAATTCTTGAATCTACAGGTCATTACCATACACCAATTATTCAATGTCTGGAGGAGAGTCAATATCTATATATCTTGGTAAACCCCATCATTTCTCATCAGGCCAAGAAAACCAGTCTTAGAAAGGTAAAGACGGATGCCGTGGATGCATATCAACTTTGTGTTTTGTATTACAAGGAAGAATTTGAGCCTTATAAGAAACGAGGACTAAGGCTACTAAATTTAAGAACACTGTCAAGGCAATACGAAGCCGTTTCGAACCTTTACATTCAGGCAAAACTTCAATTCCACACAATTCTTGACCAGGTATTTCCGGAATATAGGGGAGTCTTTGGAGATCTATTTTCAAAAGTTTCTCTACAGATTTTAAAGGAGTTTCCTACATCTGAAGATGTTCTGAGGACTGGTGAAGTAAAGATACTGGAGCGAATTGTGGGAATGCGTATAAAACGGTCTGAAGGTTGGGCCAGGGAGAGGGTAGCTAAATTAATAGCTTCGGCTGAGCGAAATCCTTTCCAACAAGGTGTGTATCAAAGTCAGTTGTTCAGTTTGGATATGTATATCTCTATGCTTCTTCAGTACCAAGAACACCTATCCAATATAGAGGCAGAGATAGATGTCCTGGCAGAAGAAATTGAAGAATGTAAGATAATCCAATCAATTCCCGGTATAGGAGGAAAGATCGCGGCAACGATCATTTCCGAAATCGGAGAAATTGACCGGTTTAATCACCCTAAAAAACTTGTGGCTTACGCTGGAATTGATCCAAGTGTCCATTCATCAGGTAAGTTTACAGCTACTATAAATCATATTACTAAACGAGGTTCAAGCCGTTTACGGCACGCTTTGTATATGGCCGTTTTATGCGGTATAAGAAGCTCCAGGAACAAGAAGCTAAAAGAGTATTATGATCGGAAACGAAATGAAGGAAAGCCTTCAAAAGTAGCACTGATAGCTTGTGTAAACAAGCTTTTACACTGGATTTATGCAATCCTAAAAAGGAATGAGCAGTTCCTAGATATGGCTTAATGAACAAGATAAAACAGTTAATGAAAAACCTTCCAAACAGTATTTGGAGGGTTATTTGGCGTGCCTCCAAAAGTATAACACGGAAGAACAAATATTTTAATAAGAAGTTCTTGACTCCTATTAGCTGGTTTTTATTCATGGTAAGTCAAAAAAGCCTTTCGTCTGTCTTTGTGAAAAAGGAAGTGGAACTAGGTTTAAATCATCCTAAATCTATTAACGGAAATTTCATACCAGTAATAATAAAGGATGATTCCCATTTCATGATCGGACTCATGTATCTTCAAAATTTAGTTAAATATAATTATTCAGTATTCTTCATCAAAATGCGAGTGCTGAAATAGAGCAAATCGTAAAATATATTAAATTCAGATAAATATTCAGAGAGGTGAAACTCCATATACTGAATAGTTCTTATGCTCTAAATGTAACTTTCGGTTCTCCATGTATGTGTTAATGTGCCATTTATGAGGTCATAGAGGTTGGTTTCTGGTACGTATAATCAGAGGTTTTACGCTAAAAAAGGCCTGCCTTGGGTTTATAATGAATGTTTGCCCATAGAAAAACTGCACCCCAAAATGGTGTCTAACAATGGGGGTGCAGTTCACCGACCCTTTGCTTCTTTTTAGTGCATTTAGGGGAGAATTGAATGCTTGCTTATATGACTTAGTCAATCAGATAGACAAACAAAAAAACGGTTGCTAATATTAAGGTGATTAACTACACTTGATGCTCTATATTTTCACTTAGCCTCATAGAAGTTTCTTAATACTTCAATTTAGGAGGAACGAGTCATGAAAAAAATCAAATGGGGAATTTTAAGTACCGCGAACATTGCGCAAACACAGGTCATCCCTGCAATTCAGAGATCGGCTTTGGCAGAGGTTGAGGCGATTGCCAGTTCTAGTGGCAAAGGAGCAGAGGTGGCGGCGAAACTGAACATTCCTTCAATATATAATACATACGAAGAGCTGCTGCAAGACCCGAAAATCGATGCTGTCTATATTCCTTTGCCTAATAGCCTCCACCGAAAATGGGTTCTCGAAGCAGCAAAACACGGAAAGCACATTCTATGTGAAAAGCCGGCGGCGTTAACAGCACAGGAAATGATTGAGATGGACAGGTACTGCAAGGAACAAAATGTCCTATTTATGGAGGCTTTTATGTATCAATTTCATCCTCAGCATGAGCGAGTTAAGGAGATTATCGCGTCTGGAGAAATTGGCGAGGTCAAATTGATGCGAAGCAGCTTCTCCTATTACATGGAGGACCGTGAGACGAACATCCGCATGGATAAAAGCCTTGGCGGGGGCAGCATCTATGATGTTGGCTGTTATTGTATCCATAGCATGCGGTATATTTTAGGAGCTGAACCGGTGAAAGTCCAAGCACTTGGAAGACTTGATCCAGAGACAGGTGTAGATGTTTCGGCTGTGGCCTATTTGGAATTTGACCGTGGGATTCAGGGCGTTTTTGATTGCAGCTTTGAAGCATCCTTCAGACAGGAATATGAGATAGTGGGAACTAAGGGGAGGATTCTGGTACCCAGAGCTTTCCGTCCGGACGTGAACGGCGGTGTTGGAATGGTCACGGTTGAATCTAATGGCCAGCGTCGAACTGAGCAGGTGGAAGGCGATATCTATTTACTACAAGTAGATCATCTTTCCGAAGCAATCCTTGAAAAGAAACCCTTGGTCTATCCGGCAGAAGAGACCATTGCAAATATGCATGTCATTGATGCCTGCTATTCTTCTTTAGAAAAGAAAGATGAAGTTACAATTTAAGCAATTAAAACCAGGGCGTTACTTGAGACAAGAAAACTGTCCCTATGTCCCCTCGCAAGAAAAGTTAGTTTAATCGGTATACAAAGTAGATAGACTTCGTTTATAATTTGAGTAGATCTTAATATGAACATGGAGGTTATCAGTGTGAAAAATTCTAAGCAAAATGAACCTTTGGTTACGCATATTTTTACGGCAGATCCTTCCGCGCATGTTTTTGAAGGGAAGCTTTATATTTATCCTTCGCATGATCTCGATCATGATGAGCCTTCGAATGATAATGGAGACCAGTATAAAATGGAGGATTATCACGTCCTTTCAATGGAAGATGCCGATGCTCCATGTATTGACCATGGGGAAGTGCTTCATCTGAAAGACATCCCTTGGGCAAGCAAGCAGCTATGGGCACCTGATGCTGCTTATAAAAACAACAAATATTATTTATTCTTCCCGGCGAGAGATCAAGAGGGGATTTTCAGAATTGGCGTGGCGACGAGTGAAAGTCCTGCAGGGCCTTTCAAACCCGAGCCAAATTATATCCAGGGCAGCTTCAGCATTGATCCGGCCGTGTTCGTGGACGAGGATAACAGGGCATATATGTATTTCGGAGGACTTTGGGGAGGACAGCTTGAAAAGTGGCAGACAGGCGAGTTCATTCCTGATGCTGAAGGCCCGGCACCGACGGATCCTGCTTTAGGGCCAATCGTTGCTGAATTAACCGATGATATGTTGAACTTTAAAGGGGAACCACAAGAAATTTCCATTGTCGATGAAGATGGCAATCCGATTCTTGCAGGTGATGAGGACCGCAGATATTTTGAGGGGCCATGGGTCCATAAGTACAATGGTCTTTACTATCTTTCTTATTCTACCGGCACGACTCATAAAATTGTTTACGCTGTCAGTGAGAATCCACAGGGGCCATTTGTATATAAAGGCACGATCCTTACACCTGTCAGCGGCTGGACAACCCACCATTCAATTGTTGAATTCAAAGATAAGTGGTATTTGTTCTATCATGACTGCTCGATGTCCGGCGGCGTGAACCATAAACGTTCTGTAAAGTTCACGGAACTAAAGTATAACGAAGATGGAACGATCCAAACGATCGATCCTTATGCTGACCGATAAAATTGTACACAGAAAAACCCGATTCAGAGGCTGAATCGGGTTTTGTTTTATGCTTCTCCTGCTTTTATAAAATGGTCGACGACAAAAGCGGAAACGCCTAGAGCAGTTGAATATTTTCCTAGCTTTGAGAACTGTAGTTGCATCTCCTTTTGGTGGTACGCAAGTGTATGATTTTCAATCGTCGTAAGGATTGGCTCCTCGATCCATTCTCTGATCGAAGCTAATCGGTTTCCGATGATCACCTGTTCAGGATTGAAGGTATTAATGATGTTATTGATTCCGAATCCTAAGTATTGTCCAATCTTTTCAAAAAGCTCGATAGCAGTTTTCTCTCCGTTTTTAGCCTGCTCGATCAAGGACTCCAATGAGTCAATATTTTCTCCGGCCATTTCCAGTAGGGCGTTTTCAGAGGCATAGGCCTCCCAGCATCCCCTGCTTCCGCAGTTACAGCGTTTGCCGTTCAATTCAATAATCATATGGCCCATTTCGCCCGAAAATCCGCTTTTCCCCTGGTACAGTTCTTTGTTTAAAATAATTCCTACACCGATACCGATTCCTGCACTGACATAAAGGATGTTTTCATAGTCCTGGCCTGCCCCAAATTGCTGCTCGCCGACTGCTCCGGCATTTGCTTCATTTTCGATGATGATTGGCACATTAAAGATTCTTTCCAGGTCCTCTTTTAATTGGATATTTGTCCAGCCTAAATTTGGAGCAAGCAGGACAGATCCCTCTTTGTTCACAATTCCAGGAACACCAACTCCAATTCCGACAATGCCATATCTGCTGTTTGGCATCTCATCCATCAGGGATTGGATCATTGTTTGGGCAGTGCTGATAATGGAAGAATAGGAGGTCCGGTTCACATTTTGGCTTTTTTCTACAATAATCTTTCCTTTTAAATCCGTTAACACTGCCAGGACATAGTTGACGCCGATATCAACACCGATCGCATAGCCAGTATTCCTGTTGAAATGAAGGATGACCGGTCGCCGGCCGCCGCTTGAGATTCCCGGGCCAGATTCGTAAATCAGCTCATCCTCTAATAATTCAGTAACTAAAGACGAAACGGTCGTCTTATTCAAGCCTGTTACATTGGCAATGTCTGCTCTGGAAATCGTCTCTTTTTCAATGATCAAACTCAGGACAAGTGCTTTATTATTTTTCTTTACAACATGCTGATTCCACGTTAAGATTCCCACTTATTATAGCTCCTTATTCATTAGTGATTTTATTTTATCATAATCTTAGTTTGCCAAACATACAAACTTCGGGGGACAGGTAAAAAATCGTAGCCGCCAAAACCTGAGTATAAGTACGAGACCTTGATTACTAAACGTTTAAACCGTACTATACCTTAAAATTTTATTTATATTACCTTAGTTTATCAGATAGACAAACTAAGTTTGTGGTGCTATAATTTGATTTGTAGCAGGATAAAAGATATTTTCTAAAACGAATTTTTTGTAAGCATTTACATGAATGATTTCTAAACAAAACCAGGGAGGAATTACGGCATGGCTTATTTTGAATCAGTGAACAAAATCCAATTTGAAGGTCCACGCTCCAACAATCCTTTTGCATTTAAATATTATAATCCAGAAGAAAAAATCAATGGAAAAACAATGGAGGAAATCCTTCGTTTTTCAGTTGCTTACTGGCATACATTCACAGCCGATGGCACAGATCCATTCGGTGTTGGTACGGCAATCCGTTCATGGGACCACTTCCAGGGCATGGATCTGGCAAAAGCACGTGTTGAGGCTGCATTTGAACTTTTTGAAAAATTGAATGTTCCTTTCTTTGCTTTCCACGATGTGGACATCGCTCCTGAGGGCAGCACTTTAAAAGAATCAAACGAAAACCAGGACGAAATTGTTTCCATGATTAAAGATTACATGAAAACTAGCAAGACAAAATTGCTCTGGAACACGGCGAATATGTTCACGAATCCAAGATATACTCATGGTGCCGCGACTTCTCCAAATGCTGACGTTTTTGCATACTCAGCAGCAAAGGTGAAAAAGGGCCTTGAAGTAGCGAAAGAACTAGGTGCAGAAAACTATGTATTCTGGGGCGGCCGTGAAGGCTATGAAACTCTGCTGAATACGGACATGAAGCTTGAGCAGGACAACCTGGCCCGTTTCTTCCATATGGCAGTCGATTATGCAAAAGAAATCGGCCTGAATGTACCATTCCTGATTGAGCCAAAACCAAAAGAGCCTACTAAACACCAATACGACTTTGATGTGGCTACTGGTCTAGGATTCTTGCAAAAATACGATCTGACAGACTACTTCAAGTTCAATATTGAAGCGAACCACGCTACACTTGCCGGCCACACTTTTGAGCACGAACTAAGAACAGCACGCATCAACGGAATGCTTGGTTCAGTGGATGCCAACCAGGGTGATACACTGCTTGGCTGGGATACAGATGAATTCCCAACAGATTTGTATACAAACACACTAGCAATGTATGAGATCCTGAAAAATGGCGGCCTTGGAAGCGGCGGCTTGAACTTTGATGCTAAAGTAAGAAGAGGTTCTTTCGAGCCGGAAGATCTTTTCCACGCACACATTGCAGGAATGGATGCATTTGCAATCGGCCTGAAAGTAGCAAACAAATTAATTGAAGATAAAGTTCTTGATAGCTTCGTTGAAGAGCGCTACAGCAGTTATACAACAGGAATCGGCTTGAAAATCGCAGAAGGCAAGACAAACTTCCGTGAACTTGAAGAGTACGCTCATCAGTTAACCGAAATTAAGAACCAATCTGGCAGAACGGAACGCTTAAAAGCAGTGATCAATCAATACCTGCTGGAAACACTTTAATTCGTAAAAGTATAATACAAACATAAGCATTGGGGTTGTCTAAATAACGAAGTGGTAAATCCTCGCAGTGAGGACCAGCCCTGTTAGACAGCCCCATTTCTATCGAATAGGAGGATCTCGATGAAATACGTCATCGGAGTGGATCTTGGTACTAGTGCTGTTAAGATACTGCTGGTCAATCAAAATGGAGAAGTGTGTAAGGAAGTTTCTAAATCTTATCCCCTTATCATTGAGAAGTCAGGTTACAGTGAACAAAACCCTGAGGAATGGGTTGATAAAACCACTGAGGGCCTTGCTGAACTACTAGAGGAATTTGATGGAGATGCCAATGAAATTGAAGGCATCAGTTTTTCCGGGCAGATGCACGGACTTGTCTTATTGGACGAAAAACATCAGGTATTACGGAATGCGATTTTATGGAATGATACAAGAACAACGAAGCAATGTGAGGAGATTTACAGTGTTGTTGGCAAGGAGAGGCTTTTAGAGGTAACGAAGAATCCTGCATTGGAAGGATTCACTCTGCCAAAGATCCTCTGGGTAAAAGAAAATGAACCGCAAGTATTTGAATGTGCGAGCACTTTTATGCTGCCTAAAGATTATTTGCGCTACCGTATTACCGGGGAGATTCAGATGGAATACTCGGATGCTGCCGGTACTTTGTTGTTGAACGTGGCTGAGCGTCAATGGAGCCAGGAAATCCTCACTGCATTTGGACTTACAACTGACTTCTGTCCTCCATTGGTGGAATCCCATGAATTCGTTGGCACCATTTCATCTGAATTTTCGAAGTCAACCGGATTAACAGAAGGAACAAAAGTGTTTGCAGGCGGAGCAGATAATGCTTGCGGTGCAATTGGCTCCGGGATTTTAACGGAAGGAAAAAGCCTATGCAGCATCGGAACCTCTGGTGTAGTTCTATCTTATGAAGAAAGAAATGACCTCGATTTTGCAGGAAAGGTTCATTATTTTAACCATGGGGAAGAGAATGCTTACTACACAATGGGCGTGACACTGGCAGCAGGTTACAGCTTAAGCTGGTTCAAGGATACCTTTGCAAAAGAGGAAAACTTTGAACAGTTTTTAGCGGGAGTGGATGAAGTGCCAGCCGGCAGCAACGGACTGTTATTTACCCCTTATATCGTCGGGGAGAGAACACCGCATGCCGACTCAGCGATCCGCGGCAGCTTTATTGGCATCGATGCTTCACATGAACGGAAGCACTTTGCACGCGCGGTGCTTGAGGGAATCACTTTCTCATTGAATGAATCCATTGAGATCTTCAGAAGCAGCGGAAAGACGATTGATTCCATCATCTCCATCGGCGGCGGAGCTAAAAACGAAACATGGCTGCAAATGCAGGCAGATATCTTCAATGCGAAAATTGAGAAGCTGGCAAGTGAACAGGGACCTGGAATGGGAGCGGCCATGCTCGCTGCATATGGCTGCGGCTGGTTTTCATCACTGAAGGAGTGCACAAAAGCATTCATTCAAGTCTCTAAAACATATGAGCCAATTCCGGAAAATGTTGAACAATATAAGAAGCTCTTTTCAATCTATCAGGATGTATACACACAGACCAAGACGCTTAATGAACAGTTAAAAGAATTCAGGAAATAACATTCCCCACTTAATGTGGGGCTTTCTTTTAAAAAAGAGAGGAGGATCTGCATGGAAGTCTTGAAAGAAAGATTTGGCCAAATCGGCAGCCTTCCTGTATATTCATTTACTTTGAAAAATGACCACGGGATGGAAGTTAAGGCCATTAATTATGGCTGTATCATCACGAAAATGAATGTTCCCGATCGAGATGGGGAATTTGAAAATATAGTTCTTGGCCATGACACACTTGATGAGTATTTGAACGACCCTTACTTCCTAGGTGCTGTAGTCGGGAGGGTGGCAGGACGCCTAAAAGGCGGCAGTTTTGAACTGGATGGTAAAAGTTTTACTCTGGCCCAAAACGATAACACCAACCATCTCCATGGCGGATTGAAGGGCTTTGACAAGGTGGTATGGGATGCAAAGGTCATTGATGACGGGGTTCTGTTTTCCTATATGAGTAAGGACGGCGACGAAGGCTATCCTGGAAATCTGTACATAGAAATAATTTACAGACTGAATAATGACAATGAATTATCGATCCAGTATCGGGCGCAAACGGACCAAAAGACACTGCTTACTGTCACTAATCATTCGTATTTTAATTTGAGCGGCAATTTGAAACGGGATGTTTTAGAGCATTCTTTACAACTGAAAAGTTCGCGTTTTCTTGAGCTGGACGAGGAATTCCTGCCGACCGGCAGTGTTTTGGATGTCGAAGATACGCCATTTGATTTTACAAAGGGTGGGATTGTAAAAACGGGAGCAGAATCAAATCACCCACAAAATGTTCTCGTGGGGCATGGATATGACCATCCCTTTCTATTAGATAAAAATCATGATCTTGAGATTGTTCTGAAGGACCCAGAAAGCGGGCGTACCCTGACGGTTGAAACGGATGAACCTGCTGTTGTTGTGTACTCGGGCAATTCTCTAAAAGAGGAAGGAAGCTTCAGAGGCGTTCCTTCCAGAAAGCATTTGGGAATCTGTCTCGAAACACAAAACTATCCTGATAGCATACATCATCCTCATTTTCCATCGATGGTTCTCGACAAAGGGGAGATGTACGCGTCTATCACAAAGTATAAATTTGGATTGGAATAAGGAGATGATGAAATGAAGTACCGTGAATTAGGAAATACCGGGATAAAGATCAGTGAAGTGAGTTTTGGGACATGGGCAATCGGTGGGTCGTGGGGCAAGACGAATGATGAAGAAGCGTTAAGATCACTGGAGTACGCGATTGACCAGGGTGTCAATTTCTTCGATACAGCCGATGTTTATGGGGATGGCCATAGTGAAGAGTTGTTGGCGAAGGCCACCAAAGGCAAGGAAGACCAGATTCATATCGCAACAAAGTTCTGCCGTCAGGGTGACATCTTCGATCCGAAAAACTACAGCTATGAAACAGTCAGGTCTTATTGCGAAGATAGTCTCCGCCGTTTGAACAGGGAAGCAATCGATTTGTATCAAATCCATTGCCCGGCTACTGAGATTCTGAGGGATGGCAGTGTGTTTGAAGTGCTCGACCGTCTTCAGGCAGAAGGGAAAATCCGTCACTATGGAGTCAGTGTCGAAACAGTGGAAGAAGGGCTGATCAGCCTCGAAAATCCAAACGTCAAAAGCCTGCAGATCATCTTTAATATGTTCCGCCAAAAGCCGCTGGAAACATTGATCCCACAGGCTTATCAAAAAGAGGTAGGACTGTTGGTGAGATTGCCGCTTGCAAGCGGGCTGCTGACTGGTAAATTTACGGCAGGGCATGTATTTGAAGAGGATGACCACCGCCGCTTCAATGAAAATGGAGAAGCCTTTAATGTCGGAGAAACATTTGCCGGCCTTGGGTTCAAGAAGGGCGTCGAACTGGCCGACGAGCTGAAATGGATTGCAGAAGAACGCCAATCGATGGCAAGTGCAGCGTTGCGCTGGATTCTTGACCAGAAAGAAATTACCTGCATCATTCCAGGATTTAAGAACATCGATCAAGTGAAGGATAATCTCGGAACATTGGAGACAGAACCATTCTCAGAAGAAGAACTGCAGACAATCCAGCGTTTTTATCAGGAGAATGTGAAAGATTTTATCAGAGGGCCTTACTGATAGAGCATGAAGTGTGAAACAATTAAAATAATCAGGCGAACGGTGCCCTTATGAGGAGGAAAAGTGCCGCATAAGGGTCTCTATAGGTAGGAACGGTACCCTTATGAGGAGGGAAAGTGCTGCATAAGGGTCTCTATAGGTTCAAACGGTACCCATATGAGGAGGAAAAGTGCTTCATAAGGGTTTCTATAGGTACGAACGGTGCCCTTATGAGGAGGAAAAGTGCCGCATAAGGGTCTCTATGGGTGCGAACGGTACCCTTATGAGGAGGAAAAGTGTTGCATAAGGGTCACTATGGGTACGAACGGTACCCTTATGAGGAGGAAAAGTGCTGCATAAGGGTCTCTATGGGTACGAACGGTACCCTTATGAGGAGGAAAAGTGCTTCATAAGGGTCTCTATGGGTACGAACGGTACCCTTATGAGGAGGAAAAGTGCTGTATAAGGGTCTCTATGGGCACGAACGGTACCCTTATGTGAGGGAAAGGTTCGCATAAGGGTATCTAAGAGCCAGAATGGAATCTTTCCTAACTAAATAGAAGAGTAGAAGTGTGCTGGAATGAACAATCTGCAGCCCTTTTGGCAATAAATCGCTGCACAAAAATAAATTTGTGCTTTCTTTTGTGATTCTAAGCGGTGGTTGCTTAGTCAAACTGTTTTATAATATTAGCAGGGGTTATTCCGGACAAAACAAGTAATATGGTTTTAGACTTTTTTGCTAAAGGGATATATGAATGGAATGACCTGCTAAGGGTTTGGTTGGAGGGATTGGATGAATACATTATCAAATCGGGCTTTTGCAGCTACGGAATGGATAACGAAATTTGCCTATATAAATCTTTTGTGGATTGGCTTCTCTCTGGCGGGGCTCATTGTCCTGGGGTTTTTCCCGGCGACGATTTCGATGTTCACGATCATTCGAAAGTGGTTGAAAGGGGAAACAGAAATCCCGATTTTTCGGACCTTTTGGACAACCTGGAAATCGGAGTTTTTCCGCAGCAATGGATTAGGATTGCTGGTAGCAGCAGTCGTTGGGCTTATTGTTTTTAACCTGGTTTTCGTTGAACGGTCAGGAACCGGCTTTACAAGTGTCATCCAGATCCCGATCTATCTGTTCATGTTTGCTGCCATCATGACTATACTCTATCTATTTCCGGTATATGTCCATTTTGAGTTGAAGTGGTTCCAGATCGTTAAGAACTCATTCCTGATGATGCTGATCAGCCCGATTGAGAATATCGTGATGATCGCAGGCATCGTCGCAGTGCTATTCGTCGTAAAATTCATTCCTGCATTAGGCTTCTTCTTCGGCGGCAGCCTCATAGCAGCCATCATCATGTCCGCAGCCTATCTCGTTTTCGGGAAGATGGATAGGAAAAGAAGGGTAACAGAGTAAAAAATATTTGTCGTGATAAGGATCCAATGGGAAGGTTTGCAGAGAATTTGTAAACAATCCCGTTGTTTTTTTATGTCTATTGGAGCGTGGAGCAGGTGACTAAAAACAAGCCAATCTAATTGGCTCGAGTGAAGTCTTTTAGTAACATCCAACTACTCATGCACTATATAAGTCTATTTATAGTGAGCTTTCATACTGCTCCGAAAAAAGTTATAAAGTCCTGTTGATTGGAGTGGAAGGCGCGTAGACTCCTGCGGGATCAGCGGGAAGGTGAGACCCCACAGGCGCTAGTAGCGCCGAGGAGGCTCACCGCCCGCCCCGCGGAAAGCGAAGCGCCTGGAACGGAAATCAACAGCCCCATTTTACCTCAAATCAAAATAAAGACTGTAGACAGCTCCATTTCATGGAGTGTGTCTACAGTCTAATTACTTCTTATCAAGAATTCTATTGTTTTCCCATATCAACCCTTAACGGACCCAGCGGCCATACCCTCAACAATCTTGTCACTTAAGAACAAGAAAGCTAAAAGAATTGGTACAATACTGATTACTAGAGTTGCTCCGATTGCTCCCCAATCTGTTAAATACTGTCCTACGAAGTTATTGATCCCAACCGTCAGCGTCTTCCAATTGTCTGAACTGATGAAGGTGTTCACAAATACGAACTCATTCCAGTTGTAGATCATATTGATGATGGCGGTTGTCGATAGAACCGGCACGGTCATCGGCAGGGTGATCTGGAAGAAAATCCTGTGGACGGAGCATCCATCCATGACCGCAGCTTCTTCAATCTCCCGCGGGAAGGTTCTATAAAATCCGAGCAAGATCATTATCGTCAAAGGCAGATTGAATGCTGTATACGATAAGACAATCGATACAGGGCTATCAATTAAGTTAGCGTTGTTGTACATATTAAACAAAGGGATGATCGTCGAATGCAATGGAATCATATAAGCGACCAGGAATAAGCCAAGAACAAGGCCGCTAAGCTTCCAGCTCATTCGTGTCACGGCAAATGTCACGAAGCTGGCCAGGATGATTGTAAGGGCAACGGATAAAACGGTGATCCATACGCTGTTGAAGAAGTAGACCCCGATATTGCCTGACGTCCAGGCCTTTGTATAGTTGCCCCATTGCGGGTCCTGAGGCAGGGAGAAAGGTGACATCCCGAATACTTCTTGATTGGTTTTCAATGAAAAGAATAATAGCCATACCAATGGGTAAATTTGAATGACAGCAAATAACCCTAATATTAGATAAAGAAATCCAAATCCGATTTTGTTCAAGTAAGATTTCTTTGTTTTTTGGGGTGCGGAAAGGGTCGTTGCTGCTGGTTGTGTGCTAACCTCGCTCATTATGTTTCACTCCCTTAAAATTGAACATCGTCTTTAGATTTCGTCAGTTTCGAAATTAACCAAGTCATGAAGAGTGCGATCACTAATAGTCCAAAACCGATGGCACTGCCATAACCGAAATTATTCAATTTAAATGCTTCTTTGTACATATAGGAAGCCATTACTTCACTGGCTCCGTTCGGCCCGCCGCCGGTCATGACATAAATCAAGTCAAAGTATTTCAGTGAACCAACTACTGCGAGCATGATGGTCACTTTAAAAACTCCGGAAATCAGAGGCAGTTTAATTTTATAGGCAATCTGGAAAGAGCTTGCTCCATCAATTTTTGCTGCTTCAATGATTTCGTCCGGTACATTCTTCAATGCCGCATAATAAATCAGAATGTAAAACCCTGCAAACTGCCAGATGATCGGAATGAAAATTGCGTATAGTGCGATTTCTGGATCTGCCAACCAAATTGGTGTATTCTCCACACCGAACATTTCAAGTGATTTATTCGCCATACCGTTCGTTGGATCGAAGATTTTCATCCAGAGCTGGGCGATGGCGACAGAAGATAATAACATTGGAATTAAATAGATTTTCCTTAATAGATCCGCACCTTTAATCTTACTGGCTAAAACCAGGGAAATGGCCAGGTACAGTACAGCAGCAAGCTTGCTGTAGAGAAAATGGCTAAAAGAAAAGAATGATAGGTACTTGTCCAGAACATTTTATCCTGGATGAGGGTGATGTAGTTATCCAGCCCAATAAACGTCATCTCTCCGATTCCATCCCAGTCCATGAAACCGTAATAGCCTGATAATACAATCGGAATATAGATAAGGGTAAGGATGAGAAGTAATGCTGGAAGCGTATAAAGGGCGATTACGTATTTATTCGACATAACATTTTTCATGTTGGTTAGCCGCCTTTCTTATAAAGAAGAGGGCATATTCATCAGCAATATGCCCTCTTTTTAAGCAAGTATTATTTCTCAGCAGCAAGTGCTTCTTCTTGCGTTTTTGCAAACTCTTCAGGAGTTGTTTGTCCGCCGAATAATGCCTGGATCTGGTTCAAGTGAACATCTGCTACGCCGGCAGACATCTGAACATCTGCATATAGAGTCAGGTTCGTTGCGTTTCCTAAGTCATTCAGGATGTCAATGTACATTGGGTGAAGCTCGCCATTGGATGTATCAACGACTGTAGCCGGAATGACTCCAGCGTCAACAACGGAACGCTTGCCCCATTCTTCAACCAGGTAAGAGACAAATTCTTTCGCTTCGTCTTTCACCTTTGATTGTTCCGATACGAACAGACCAACACCAGGTCCACCTACATAGCTGTCAATATCGCCTTTTCCGCCTTCATAGGTAGGGAACTTGAAGTAACCAACTTTGTCCTTGAATTCCTGGGAGACATCAGGAGTTGTTGTATAGTTTGGAAGCTCCCATGTTGCCATCATGTACATAGCAGCCTGTTCATTCATGAAGTAACCTTTTGCTTCATCGTTGGAAAGGCCGTTATAGCCTTTAACGAATGCGTCCATCTTAACCAGCTTTTCAATTTCTTCAGCTGCCTGTACAAGTGCTGGATCTTCAAAGCTTCCAGAACGGTTGATGGCACTATTTAACGCCTCAGGGCCGCCGATACGGTCAGCAAGGTACATATACCACATGGATCCAGTCCAGCGGTCTTTGTTTCCTAAAGTAATCGGAGTCACTCCGTTATCAACAAGTGTTTCTACGACGTTAAGGAATTCGTCATATGTCTTTGGAGCTTCCAGGTTATACTTCTCAAAAATTTCTTTGTTGTAATAAACTGGGGTGATGTTTAATTCAAGAGGTACAGCGTATGGCTTTTCGTCAACTGAGAAAGCATCCAGCGTACCAGCAACGAAATTGTCTTCTTTAGCAATATCATCTAATGGAGCAAACATTTTTCCATCAACGAAAGGCTTCATATATCCTGCTGCCCAGGTGATCCCTACGTCAGGCAGTTCATTTGAAGCGGATAGTACTTTTACTTTCTCTTTGTACTGCTCATTGCCTAGAATTTCAGTCTGGATATCTACATCCGGGTTTTCTTTTTCATAAGCAGTGATAATATCATCAACGATTGTGTACTGTGCATTTGAACTGCCTTCTGGCCATAAATGCATCATCTTCACGACAGTTTTGTCCCCGCTGGACGATTCGCCATTAGAACCAGTAGATGAGGAACAGCCTCCAAGAATCAATCCGCCGGCTAATGCCAAGGTCATTACCGAGGAAAACGCTTTCTTTTTCATTAATCCAAAACCCCCCTAAATGTTTGTTTGTCTATGCCTTACATTTAAAGTCTAACACCAGGGGGCAGACCAAAAAAGGCAACTATGATTAGGAAAAATACTACTATTTTTAGAAAGCCCTTTCATTTCCGGTTTTTCGGTAAGCGCTAGGTGTCATGCCCTCAATTTCCTTGAAGATTTTAATGAAATATTTCGATGTTTTATAGCCGACATCTTCTGCTATTTCGTTAATAGGGAGGGTAGTAGAAAGAACTAATTCCTTTGCGCGCTGGATTCTGCGTCTGGTCACATATTCACTGAAATTCAGATTCACTTGCTCCTTGAACAGCACGCTAAAATAGCTTGGGTTCAAGTGTACTTGAGCAGCAACGTCTTTCAGGGTGATTTCTTCCTTTAAATTCTGGTCAATATAGATCATGGCCTTGCGGATGGTATCCTTGGTCGTGTCCATCTTGTTGCTGGCATCGGCTATTTTTTTGTCCACCACTTTTTCAATCAATCCGGCCCTTACTTGCTTCTCCATGACCATCACTGCATCTTCTACGGCTTCAATCAGCTTCTTCTTCCCAATGGGTTTTAAAAGGTAATTGACGACACCGAGCTTCAACGCTTGCTGTGCATACTCAAATTCGGAGTAAGCAGAAATCACAATCACTACTGGAGCCATTCCTTTTTCCTTCAGTGTCTTCAATAACTGCAATCCTGTCATTTCAGGCATTCGGATATCAGAAAGTAAAATATGAATCTTCTTTTCCTCGACTATCCGCAGGACATCCTCACCGCTTTCCGCAGTGAGGATGGCATAATCGCCGTTGTTCCAGTTTTCAAGTGTCCTTTGCAAGCCTTGTCTCGTTCTCGGCTCATCATCCACAATCAGTATATTTTTAGTCACCATATTAATCGCCTCCCCTAACCGGTAGTTCGAATGTAATCAAAGTTCCCTGGTCTAACTCACTCTCAATCAAAAGGTCTGGATGTGAAATGCCTTGATAGTATAATTTTAAACGCTTATAGACATTTGAAATGGCCATTCCTTTGCCGTTCGCAGAAGTTGTACCTCCAGATTCCATCGATTGGATGATCTTTGAAAGCCTCACTGGATCCATCCCGGATCCATCATCTTTTACAGAAATACGGATTCTTTCTTCATCCTTATTTGTTACTGGCTCAACTGTGACCGATATCTGGCTGTTTCCGGCTTTGTTTCCAGCTCCATGGAGGATTGCATTTTCCACCAATGGCTGTATGATCAGCTTCGGAATCCTGACATGTTCATATTTTGCAGGCACAGAGACATTCCACTGTAACCTGTCACCAAAACGCATTTTCATAATTTCCATATAGTCGCTGATATGCTTGATTTCGTCCTTCAGATACACCCAATCGTCATCGGTTTCTCTCGTGATGGTATATCGGAATAAATCTGACATGGCTATAACAAGTTCGGCCAGCTCGTCCTCATTTTTTTCATCAAGTGACCAATGAAGTGCATCCAGTGTGTTAAAGAGAAAATGAGGATTAATCTGCGCTTGAAGCGCTTACAATTCACTTCGATTACGTAAAATCTCTTTTTGATAAACCATTTGCATTAAATGATTGGTTTCTTTCACCAGCTGATTATAGGTACTATTTAATTCGTTGATTTCATTTACTGAATAAACTTCCGGATTCATTGTTAATGAACCATCTCCGGCCCGCTGCATCGTTTGTGTCAATTTTAATATTGGCCTTGTGATGATGGTTGAAAGAAAAAAGGAACTGATGGAAAATATGATGAAGCCGACAACTCCAGATAAGATGATGCCGTCCCTGATCCAAGACATTCCTTCGGTCAATTTGTTTACAGGGGTTAAAATGAAGACGGTCCAGCCTGTAAGGTCGGATGATTGCTTTGTGACGATATAGTCCCGCTCATTTAGCTGCACTTCGTTTTCAGTGCTTTCAATGATACTCCTCATATCGCCAGGATAATTTTGGATGATCGGCTTTTGATGCTGATCCAAAAGAATCGAGTATTGGTCGTTATCATACTTTTCATTCGCAAAGCGAAAATGATTTCGATTTATGCTGATTAAAAGATAACCGCCACTTCTATATTGCCTTTCCATTAAGTTGACTCTTCGGATGGCCAGGAAATAATTTTTATCATTTGGATCTTCACCAATCCAAACGATTCGCCCTTTTGCCTGATTTGCTTCCTCAATCCACTTTTGGCCGACTCGATTGATCAATCTATCTTCATCAAGAGGTAGGACACGCTGCTTCTTTGCAGAAAAGAGCTGAAAGGAAAAAATTCCATCGGTATTCCCGATAATTCTGTTGATATGCCCCATTAATTGCTGCCGGTCACCGAAGGATACAGGTTTTCCATCATGGACATTCGTTAAGACTCTTTGAACTTGTTCATCGGTTATAACAAGTTTTGAATTCATATTGATCTGCTCGTAGAGAGATTCGATTCGTCCATTGGCTTCAATCGCTACCTGTTGTATTTGCTTTTCAGCGTTATTTGTCAGCAATGCTGAAACTTGTCCTAATGTAAGAAGGCTGACAATCAGTAAAACAATGACCATAACTAGTAAAAAGATAATTAAGATTTGGTTTCGTAATGTATTCCATTTTTTTAGTTGTTTCAGCACTGTTGTCTCGCCTTTCTTTTCTATTAGTATTTGTATTTATTATTATATCTCCTTTCATATTAACTGGTGAGATGTCTATTTCAGGTAAGTTGTATATCAGGATACTTTCCATCTAGTAATATTTTATCATTTTTAGAGAAAACTTTAAATTATTAGTTTATTAAGTGGATAAACTAAGTTTTGTGTTGATATAATCATATCAAGTCAGGTAACAGCTGCATATTTTTTTACACTTCCATGAAAGCCCTTTCTTTTGTTCCTGGCAAGCAAACTGCATAGGGGGGAGAATTCGTTCGATCTGTAAAAAGTGTAAAAACAAATTGAGAAAGAGGGAAATCATAACATGTTAAAAGTATTGCGTAAACCATTTCTTACTGGATTGGCTTTGGCCCTATTTTTACCTGCCGGATTATCCAATGTTGCAGCAGCTGAACCGATTAGTGCATTAGATGTCGAAGTAGAACTTGATGAAAGGTATGCTGATTCATTCGATATTGGTGCAGCTGTCGAGCCTTACATGTTTGAAGGGAAAGATGCTGACGTTCTTAAGCGCCATTTTAACAGCATTGTTGCTGAGAATGTCATGAAACCGATCAATATCCAGCCTGAAGAAGGGAAGTTCACCTTCGAGGAAGCGGATAAAATCGTTAAGTTTGCAAAAGAGAATGATATGGAGCTGCGTTTCCATACGCTGATTTGGCACAGTCAAGTCCCAGAGTGGTTTTTCTTAGATGAAGAAGGAAACAAGATGGTCGATGAAACCGATCCAAAGCAGCGTGAAAAGAACAAAAAGCTGTTGCTTAAACGATTGGAAACTCATGTTAAAACGATCGTCAAGCGCTATAAAAATGATGTTAGCTCCTGGGATGTAGTCAATGAAGTAATTGATGAGTATGCGCCCAACGATAAGGGTTTACGTGAATCCCCATGGTATCAAATCACGGGTACAGATTATATCAAGGTTGCTTTCGAAACCGCGAATCGATTTGCGGCAAAGGACGCTAAGCTTTACATCAATGACTACAATACTGAGGTAGAACCAAAGAGAACCCACTTGTACAACCTGGTGAAGGAATTGGTTGAGGAAGGTGTTCCAATTGATGGAGTTGGACATCAGGCACATATCCAGATCGGCTGGCCATCTCTTCAGGAAATAGAGGATTCTATTAATCTGTTTGCCGGACTCGGTCTTGATAATCAAATTACGGAACTGGATGTTAGTCTTTATGGCTGGCCGCCAAGACCTGCTTACCCAACTTATGACGAAATCCCGGAAAGTGAATTCGAGCGCCAGGCAGTCCGCTATGACCAGCTGTTCGAATTATATGAAGAGCTGGGAGATAAGATCAGCAGTGTGACATTCTGGGGTGTGGCAGATAACCATACTTGGTTGAACGACCGCGCAGAACAGTACAATGACGGTGTTGGAGTAGATGCGCCATTTGTCTTTGATAATAAATACAATGCAAAGCCGGCTTATTGGGCGATTATTGACTAGAACAAAAGCTTAGTAGTGGTTTGTAATTCCTTAGGTTTTTTTGCCTACACTTTGTTGTTTAGAACAACAAAGTGTAGGCAGCCAAAAATAGGAGGGAACGATGCTGATGAAAAAATTAAAAGGACTGTTTATGGCTTTGATCCTATTATTAATTGCTAGTACTCAATACCAGTTGCCAGCCAGCGCTAAACAAACTGAACAGGTGGAAATTCCAGTCCTGCTCTATCATGTCGTGAAACCTGACCCGGACCCGAATAATCCTTATCAATACAGTCTTGAAGAATTCGAAAAGCATATGGCTTATCTCCATGAAAATGGTTACCGCACTTTAACAATGAAGCAATACTTCAACATTCTTGATAAGAAAGCGGCAATGCCAAAGAAGCCTATTCTCCTGACATTTGATGACAATTCGAATGACTTTTATCCTTATGTGTATCCAGTCTTGCAGAAGTATGGAATGGAAGCCACTCAATTCACGGTGTCAGATTGGGTAGATGGCAGCTGGAATATGACTTCAAACGAACTTCTGACCGTAATGGAAAACGGAGTAGACATCCAAAATCATTCAGTAACCCACCCAGCCCTTGCCGATCTAAGCAGGGAGCAGCAATACACAGAAATCAATGAAGCAACAAAAGCCCTTAAAGACCTGACAGGCAGAACAACAAATACCTTTGCCTATCCATATGGAAGCTACAATGCCGATACAATCTCCGTTTTAGAAGAATTAGAATTTAAAGGCGCATTCAAAGTAGGCGGCGGACTCAGCACAGACCAGAGTGACCGATACGAACTGCCACGGATTATGATTTTGCAGAATCATACTTTAGAAGATTTTGTGAGAATGATAGAGACAGGGTATTAGAAGGCTAGTAGGAAATAATTAAAAGGCCGGTCATGGGTGTGATCCTGTAGCCGGTTTTTTATTTGAATTCAACCACACCTTATTTTTCTTTTATATTCTAACAAAAATACATGAGAGGTCGTTATGTTGCTTCTTTTTTGACGGGTAAACATTAGTCTTAGATTCCTTCTTAGAATATAATACAATTATTGGAAAACTCTTTGGTAGTAGCATTAATATCTTAGAATAGGGTGGAAATATGAAGGTAGTAAATTATCGGACCTCGACCATTATCGGCCGTTTGTTGATTTGTGCACTCTTTATCGTTACTGGTGTGGCTCTAATTCTTGCATCTATTTATTTGGAGGCTCCTACGCCAAGGAAAGTCATCTCTGTGACAGTAGGTGTTCTCGGAATTGGCTTTTTTGGAAGGATGTCAGTGATGCTCATTCGCCTGTTATTAAAGAATAACCAAATGTTCCGTTACGATATGGAAAATATTATAGTGAAAAACAAAACAATTAAATTGGATTCTATTAAACATATTGAAGAAGAGAATGATATCCGGACCGAGTACTTAGGAATAAAAACTCCTGCATTTGTACTGATTATTGAAGACGGGAAATCTATTTACATACCAACCTACTATGCAATTTCTAAGAAAGATTATCCAGTAATTCACAAAACATTAAAAGGTATTGTAAGTGACCGGAGAAAAAGATAATAGTAACCTCTCTTGGGACATAAGAACCGTTCGAAGCCACTGAAAAACACTTCCAGTTAAGTGGAAATGATGATTTTGGACAATAAAAAAGAAAACCTTCTTAAATTTGATATAATTGAATCGACCAAGAACCAATTATACAAGAGAAAGAAGGTTTTCTTTTTATGCTTAAAGACAAAGATATGCAGTTAAGCATCTACTCCGTATTATACAATAAAATCCCCGAAAATCATAAGCTGAAATTGCTTAAAGACGTGGTAGATTTTAGTTTCATCAATGACAAACTCGAAAAATCCTATTGTAAGTACTATGGCCGACCTGCAAAAGAGCCGGAGCTTATGGTTAAACTTTTAGTGCTGCAATACCTCTATAATCTATCCGATGAACAGGTAATCGAAGAAGCTTCATTAAACCTGGCTTTCATGTACTTCCTCGGTATTAATCCAGAGGACGATTTGCCCCATCCAAGTCTATTGGCTAAATTTCGCAAGCATAAATTAGAAGGCAATCTTACGATTGATGAGATCATCGTTGAAATCAATAAACAAGGTGTGGAAAAAGGAATCCTAAAATCATCTGGGATAAGCATTGATACAACCCATTCAGAGGCCAACACCTTTAAATGTACCGCAGAAAGAGTTATGAAAAGACTGGCGAAAAAGATCTTTAAGACCGTAGAGGAAGAGTGTGGCGAAGTTCCGAAGGAAATCAATCAAGATATTCCCGACTATAAAGAAATCGAAGATCATAAAGAAGCCAAAGCGACAATGAAATCCTATCTTGAAGAAACCATTTCAAATGTAGAAGAACATCTAGAATCAGAAAACATCCCAAAAACCAAGAGATTACTAGAGAATGCGAAAGAAATCTTACAGGACCCTAAATTTATTGAACAAAAAGGGGTTCGCTCTATTGTGGACCAGGACGCCAGAGTTGGTCATAAGAGTAAGACATCCCATTTCTTTGGATATAAGACTGAATTTATGATCACAACCGAAGACCGTATTATTACAGCTGTACATGTAGGGAATGGCGCCTATGTGGATGGGGAAAAGTTTGATCAGTTATTGGAGCTAACGAAAAAAAGTGGAATGACAATAGACGAAGTCTATGGGGATAAAGCCTATTTCAGAAAGCCAATATTGGACAAAATTAAGGAAGCGGGAGCCAAGCCATACATACCAGTAAGTGAAATGGCTTATAAAATTGACGAGGATTTATATAGCTATAACAAAGATTCTGATGAATGGTTTTGTGTACAGGGCAATCAAACAGTAAGGAAAGTTCACCAAAAGAAAAAAAGCGGTAAGCAATCCTACAAGTATTATTTTGAAAGGGAAAAATGCAGAGTATGTCCACTCCGGGATCAATGCGTCAAAGGAACCAGAGTAGGAAGAATATTGGACGTTGGAATCAACACCCCAGAATTCTATGGATACAGCCAGGAACAAAAGACGGATGAGTTCAAAGTAAAATATAAGAAAAGAGCTTGTCAGGAATGGAAGAACGGGGAAATGAAAAACTTCCACGGGTTAGATCGTGCCAGAGGGTACGGTCTAAAAAGCATGGGCTTACAAGCAAAATTAACCGCATTGGCGGTAAACTTAAAGAGGATAGCGAAAATCCTATCCTCTAATAAGTCTGTTTCCACACGATTTATTGTCATTTATTTCAAAATACCAAATGAAAATCTTCATTTTCTGGAAGCATCCTAGAAATGGAGATTTCCTTTTGGAAAAAAGGGCACTTTTTCAGTGGTCTCGAACCGTTCCTGCGTCCCAAGATTCCTGAATATGTTATACTATACTAATAAATGGAATTCATTGGGAGTATGTACCTTATAATATAGTTTTCTATCCTTGTTGAAGACTGCAGCATAGTGTAATTGGGGGAGAGTATATTGAAGAAAATACTGATCATTATAGGGGTTGTCATCGGTCTGGTTATTGGGTTCGGTTACGGGACATATAAAATATTAGATAACGTTGAAAATTACCAAGAGAACAATACCGATAATGAAGCTCGCTCAGTTGCAGCACCTGAAGAAAATGATGATTCACCTTATGCAAGTAAACAGGAGGAATATCAAGAGCAAACTAAAAATATCGGTGGTCAAATTTTCGAATTGAAGCTGACTGATGCCACGACTGAACGTGAGATCATCGATATCATGCACAAGATGACTCACCAGAAGGTGAAAGCTGAAGACAAATGGGGAGCTATTCCAATGTCAGAACATACTGTTTCACAAGTTCTAGAGTTTCTGGAGAAGTCAAACTTTGCCACAAAGAAAGACTTGATGGACATAGCAAAGAAATGGAAAAGCGGAGATTTTCAAACGGTAGACTATGATCACAATTTTTTCTGGCAATGGCAAGGTGGAACAGTAGGCAGAGCTTACGGCATCATGAGCTCAGCAGAAGAGGAAGAATTCATTAAGAATAATTTTTAAGGAAGACAAGGGAGAGATCCCTTGTCTTCCTTTTTCATTTTTATAGGACAACAGAAGATGTTACCCGCTCTACTGATTATCAGAGCATACCATACCTCTGGTAAGGCTGATAGTGGAAAGGGTGGTCGGATTGTTGAATTTTCCAATGATATTCGGGCTGGACAAGCTAATGCATTTTATAGGTTTTTTAGGAGCATCAACATTGATAGGTATATTCATTCTTATTATTTCAGGTCCTAATAATGTCAAACACAAGCTAAAAGTCGTTTGGTATTCTCTGGTGACGGTTGGAATCATAGAGGAGTATCGACAGTTATTGGATCCTGGCAGAAGCGCAGAGTTTCTTGATGCAGTGTTTAATATTGCAGGGGTTAGTATGGGAATTGGCATTATGCTAGGACTTGCTTATTTGGTTGTTAATAAATATGTGATCTTTTCAAAAGTATTTCGTCTATACCCAATGTTCCTTATGATGCTTTTATTAGGTTTGCTCTATCTAAATGAAAGGCCATTTATAAAAGTGGATCTGTCTTTTCAGGAACGTGTCAGGAGCCTTGCCGCGCTGATTGGCTTTTAGGGGAGAGGATTTCACTAATAAGCTCAAAAAAGCGGAGGATTCATTCCTCCGCTTTTCTTACTCATCTTATAGACTTGGTGAATATGCAGTTTGAGGGATGTTATCATATTCAGCGGCGTCTAGTTCCTCCACCGAACCATCTACCACACCATTGATGATTCCGTATAATCCCGTTTCGACAGCTTTAACCAGTTGGCCTTTCTTCTTTTGCCCTAATGAATGCGATTGGCCTCTAACTTCAAAAAGGACTGTACCGCTGCCATTCAATGCGAAGCTTCCCAGAGCTGTCCCTGGAAGGTCCAGGTTTTGCTGGTATAAGGTGATGTTACTGAAAGGTGAGTTTTCGCCCAGTGATTGCAGCGCATTGTATGCTGCCAGATTCAATTGCTTGGAGAACTCGAAATTGTAGTTGTCCGCATACTGGGCATACTTGGCTCCTTCCGAAGTGTTTGGATCCGGAACGAAGTCAGCTGAAAGGGACATGGTGACAAGGTCATCGGTTCCTTCTACGTAATACTGGCCCTGGTGATGAAGGTCAATGAATACATCTACCTTTCCGAACTCTGTTTGCAGTGACTTGTAAACATCGCGTACAGTTTGAGACTCAGGTGTGATGTACCAGCCCGCCTTGCTTGAATTTCCAGGGAAGTCGGATGCCTGCGGGACATAGTTCAAGTCTGGATTGAAGTCGCGGTTCACATCAAATCCAGGTCTGCCGTTATAGTCTCTGTCCTGGATAATGCGGTTGTTATAGTAATTCCATGCAGGTCCCGCAGCATCAGCCAGCTGAGGGAAGGCTGCGACAACTTCTTCCCATGACATGTCATTTCCTCGTCGATCCAGTTCCGAGGCATCTGGATTCATCTTTGGCAAAGTGACAAGGGTGATTTTCTCACGGATCTTTTGTGCCTCAGGAGAATTGCTGGATCCGAGGTATTGAAGCATGCTAAGCAAGGCCTCAGTTCCGGTATTTTCATTTCCGTGGATCTCGCTTTCAATCAGGACAACCTTTTCACCTGTCCCAACTCTAGCCTGGAAAATATCTCTCCCCTGGTTTGATTGGCCAACGACCTCCAAAGCGACTCGGCCCTGGCTGTTCGCTTCAATTTGCTGAAGTCTTTTAACCATTTCAGCATAGTCCGTATAACCATTTACAGAATAAACCTGATTGTCATTGTAAAGGTTACCGTTAGGTGAGTTGGTAGCTAGTGTAGGTGTCGCAAGAGCTGTGCACAATGCCAGAACACTTAAACCTGTGAGTACTTTATTATTTTTCATAAACTCTTTCACTCCTTAAACTAGTAAAGTAATTTCATAACTATATTAAAATGTTTAAAAGAGAAAACGTTGCTGTAATTTGTCGAATATTTCGTTTTACGAAATAAATGATAGGAATGAACTAGGAACCTTGAGTATATTAGTAGTTTAGATATAAAAAAAGGCGCATTAGCGTTTGTTTCTATTTTCCTGTTTATTGTGATAGGAAGGTCGTAAGGTAAGAGGCTTAGGCAGTGTAAGGGAAGTTTATTGTGCTCGGTGCCATGGGATAGCTCCATTAAGGAGTAAGAGGTAATCCACTAAGAATTCTTATTTACTGACATACAACCTTCGCATAATAAAAAATAAAAAAAGAGTGACCCTTGATGGCTCACTCTGGTGGTTAAGTTAAATTGAAGAATTGGAGCAGGATATTACTCTTTACTTCCTATTAAATCTGCTACTAGAATATATCGTTCTGGAGCGTCACCGATGTAATCAAAGGGGTAGCAGGTACTGACAGTTAGGGTAGGTCTTGGTGTCGGGACGATGACCGTTCTGTCATCTGCATCCACAATCCGCACCTTACGCACTTTGTAGGTAAACGTTCCAGCTTCGGTTGTCACTTCAAGTAAGTCACCTTTTCCTACATCACCAAGTTTCCGGAATACGGTATCACGATGCCCTGAAAGAACTGAATTGTCTCTTTCCCCAGGAAGCACGCTGCCTGCAAAATGACCCACTCCTTTCTCCAGCTCATCCTCATCAGTTCCATGGTAGATTGGCAAATTAGCGTCAATCTTTGGGATGGAAAGGCTGCCCATCATATCACCTATTTTAGGTCGGTCGGGATATAGCTCAGCTTTTTTCTTTTGGGTATCCTTTAGTTCAGGTGTAGCTGTGGAAGTCATTATGGTATTTGCATCTCCTGTCTTAAATAGAAGATATCCTTTCATGAACTTATAGGCATTCGTCCCACTAAACCAAATACCCATAACAATGATGCCAACAGATACGGAAAGAAGAACCAGATTTCTGGTTCTTCTTTTTCTCTTCTTTACATTAGACACGTCTCATCTTCACTTTCCTGAATACGAGTGCTCCAAGCAAGAGTACACCAAGTCCAGCCAGTGAATTTTGAAGATAGTCAGAAGCGGTGTTTGGTAATTTGCCTCCACTAACAGTCTTGACAGGAACCTTCGCAGGAACCTTATCAACTGCTTCCTTTACCTCTTTTGCAGCCTCTTTTGTATCCTTAAGGTTCTTGCCTGTTTCTTCTACAAAGTCTGAGCCAAACATCTCTTTTGTTACAATCATGTCTGCTAAAAACTCGCCCGACTTAGAATAAATTTTTATTAACAAATCTGAGCCATTGATATCTTCCATTTTTATCAAGGTTGCAAACGAGATTGGTGTTGATTTACCGTCTTTTGTTAAATAATATTCAACCTTTGTATCCAGAAGATTAAGTAACTCATCCCAAATATCTATAAACTCAGCAATTTGCTCAGCGGTTAACTCTGAAGCACTTTCAAACTCGGGAAACGCTAGCAAACGGTTGCTGATGTCTTCCAATGATGCCATAAACTGCTCTTCATTAAAATTTGGATCCTCCATTAAGGAGATGAAGTGGTTGGTTAGTTTTTCAGCTTCTTCCTCAGTTAATCCTATAGAATCCATTACTGCAAGAAGCTCTTCCTCAGCATCGGAAAGGTAGTAAGTTGCAATGGCAAATTCAAGATCTTCGATGAATTCATAATTTTCAATGGAGTCATCATACTCATTTAAGAATGACTCAAGCTCTTCGACTGAGTTGAATTCAAATTCTTCAAGGAGGGTCTGAAGGTTTTCATCCGTAATCGGAGTCTGTTCCTCAGGGAAAAGCCAGTTTGTAACATCATAGTAAAGATCACCGACAAATATATATTGCTCTAAGGCTTTTCCGTTCTCTAAAAGCAGTGCGTCTAACTCTTCCTCAGTAAGTTCCAACTCAATTAGTAACTCTTGCAGATTTTCTTCATCTACTAAAGGTCCTAAGTAAGTCTGTAAATCTTCAAGTGTTTCAAATTCCTCAAGTGCAGCCCCATGGACATCGGTTAAATAATCGGTGAACTGACTCTCTGTCATCCCGGTTTCTTTAAGGTAGTTTTGGAACTCTGAACTCATCGAATCGACAGCTGCAAAAGCAGCAAATGGCAAAGTGCCCAGTGACAATGCAATAACCAACAAGATTGATATGACCCTCTTCAAAGTAACGCTTCCTCCTACAATTCAAATAGATTTCTAGAATATTTTAACCACTTTCTATTATTGCGGATAGTGGAATAAAATGGAATACTCTACAGGCTATCATTCTACTAATATTTTTCGACATGGATATGAGGTAAAAATGTAAAAGAGAAGTCCATTAGCATGAAAAGATAATCATAATCTGTTATCTTTCAATATATCTTTCAGTATGAATTCGTGTTAAGTCATCTTTTTTCACCAGATAGTACTCTGCAATCTCTGTTTGGCTAGTCAGCGTAGGGAAGTTCCTTCTTTTAAGATGGCCAAACCTGCGTTTGTTGTATGAACTCCACCAGCTCAAGGCAGCAGCACTTGTGATGACCACAAGGATGGTGATGAGCAGGATTGAGTTGGCATTGGCTAAATTCACTTCAAGAAATTTGAAATCAATGTTACGTTCAAAATGAGAGATGAAGTTGTACAGGAACAAGGTGAGAAATAGCCAGCCGAAAAAGGTGAAGAGCAAATCTATGATTTTTCGCGGCTTCGACTGTTTGCTGTGTATGATCATTTTTTCTCCTTACAGATGGAGTCCGCGGTCCGGGCTCTCCCATGTTGCGAATTGGTTTTTGTTTTTCTTGAGGATTTTTAATCCTCTTGGAAGTGCCCTGATGACAAGCAGGGCATTGATGTGCCAGTAGAGGATTGGGTACCAGATTCCCCAGAGCATGTATTTCAGTATTCCTTTTTCATACTTCCTTTCTATATAAAGGGCGACCAGGAATTGCAGCAGGCAAATAATAGATAGATAGTTTCCGATCCATAATGTCGGCATGATGAATTCCTGCTGGAAAGAGAATTTGTAAAGCATAATGAGCAATGAGACGAACCAGGTGATCGACCAGAGGACGCTAAGTACCTGCTCGAGATAGACGGGGTACAACCTACGCTGTCGCCAGTCCAGAAAGATATCCTTATGGCGCAGGATAACTTCGATGCCGCCCTGGGTCCAACGCAAACGCTGCTTCCAAATTCCCCTCAAAGTTTCCGGAACGAGCATCCAGCAAAGTGCCTTTGGTTCGTACCGGACATCCCAGAATCTCCTTTGCAGCTTCCAGGTGATCCCGATATCGTCGGTGATCAGGTCAGTATCCCACATCCCTGCGTCCAGGAGGGCTTTTTTACGAAAAACGACAAACACCCCGGAAACGGTCATCACTTTTCCAAGCACTCTTTGCGTCCTTTTTATCAGACCGAAAATGCTCGCGTATTCAACGAGCTGTATTTTTGCCAGCAGGCTGGTCCGGTTGCGAATCCTTGGATTGCCTGTAACCGCGCCAACTCTTTCCCCATTGTTTGGTGTGATGAAGTGAGGAACAATATATTTTAAGGCGTCCTTGTCAAGAATGGCGTCACTGTCGATTGTCGCAATCAATTCGCCTTTTGAAGCCAACACACCCTGTTTCAGCGCATTCGCTTTGCCCTTATTGTTCATTACATTGACAACACGCAGTTTCGGATACAGATCCAGCAACGACTTGAGTATAGCCATCGTTCGGTCTTTGCTGCCGTCATTGATAACGATTACTTCATAATTGGGATAATTGAGTTCTGAGGCGTACATTACCGTCTCCTCGATCGTCTGTTCCTCATTGTATGCCGGAATCAGCAAGGAAACAAAGGGGAGATCCTCCATCCTGTGTTCGAGGAAGAGATCCCGTTTCTCTTTTTTTACATAATAAATCAAACTTCCCGTAATCCAAACAATTCCCATGACAAGTGGATAATAAAACAGAAAAAGCACCAAGAAGTTGATCAAATTCGCACCCATCCTATTAAAAATGTGAGTTGTATTAAGAAGATATTACTTCGGTGATGATAGAAATAGCAATCTATTTTTAGTGGTGGATGTGCTGCCAAATTATGGAGTATTTGTTCCCTATAATTAGTAGAAAAAATCTGAACATACTGGGGTCAAATATAGTATTCGTCATTTGGAAAGTGAAGAATTCAATATGGAAAGATTATTATGAATAAAAAAGCCCAGCAACCTCACCAGGTTTGCTGGGCACTATCTTTATTAGTTTGTCACATCGACGATACGGCCTTCAACAACAGGACTTACTGTGTTGTTTTCTTGTTGATTCACATATTCAGTGAAGATTTCCCAGTCGACGAAACCAGGTTCGCTTACACGGCCTTCATTGTAAGCTTTCCCGAACACTTCGTATCCGTCTCCGCCTTTAGCCGTGAAAGTGTTTGTAGCAACTGCGTATGTTTTGTTAGAATCCAGACTTACGTAGTTAACGCCATCTTCTTTTACTTCAACTGACTGGACACGCTGGCCAGCTGGAAGGGAGCTGTCGTACGTGAATTTCAACCCTGAAACTTGCAGGAAACCTCCTGAAGCTGTCGGGGCATCCTTGACGCTATGCTCCAAGGCTTCTTTGATTTCGGCACCTGTTAGCTGCATGATGGCCAATGAGTTCCCGAATGGCATTACTTCAAGTACTTTTGCCATCGTAATGTCTCCAGCATTTACGGATGTACGGATACCACCGCCGTTTTGAACGGCAATGACAGTATCAGGATTGATTGTTTTTGCTTTTGCGAGCATTCCATCGGTGATCAGGTTACCAAGATTTGTTTCACCTGTTCTTGCGGCAGGGTTCCCGCCAATTAAATCGACAGTTGTATTTCCGATTACTGTATTTTTCATCTCATCAACTGCAGGTTTATATTTCTCGTTCAGAATTTGGGCTGTTACTTCATCATCTTCAAAATTTTTAACATCCAGCAACTCACCCGCATATTCGATTACTCTTCCGTTTTTGTTGAATTTTACATCCAGGGTACCAAGAAATTTGCCATACTCATTTGCCTGTACGATGACTGTAGGTTCTTTGCCAGCCTCAATAAATACTGGTTCAGTCAACTTAACATGAGTGTGACCGCCTACGATTACATCAATTCCTTCTACTTCCTCGGCCAATGTCAGATCATTGTCACCGCCGCCATCATTCAAACCAATATGAGTAAGAGCGATGATTTTATTGACTCCTTGTTCCTCAAAGGCTTTAACAGCTTCTTTTGCTTCGTCAATGTAATCTTCGAATTCGACTCCTTCTCCAGGGCTTGAAATGTCAACTGTTTCAGCAGTAGTAAGACCAAAGATTCCAATTTTCTCGCCATTTACCTCTTTTACGACACCACTGTAGACTTCTCCATCATTTGCTTCAGAAGAGAACTCGCTATTTGCAAGCATACTCATATTTTCGTCATTTTCAAAGTTGACGTTCGCGCTGACAAATGGGAATTCCGCTCCTTTAACAAAGTCTGCCAGAGTGGCGGTTCCTTTATCAAATTCGTGGTTTCCAAATGTCATGGCATCATAACCTGCAAGATTCATGAACTCCAAATCTGCCAATCCTTGAAACTCGTTAAAATATAAGGTTCCGGAAAAAACATCTCCGGCATCCAGTAATAATGTGTTAGCGTTTTCCTCACGCACCTGGTTTATTGCTGCGATACGTTTTGCTACTGAGTCTAAGTGCGCATGCGTATCATTTGTGTGCATGATTGTTAATTCAAAAGGCTTACCCGGCTTCATGCCCTTCATATTCGCTGACACTGCAGGAACAGCTATGGAAGTTAAAAGCGCGGCAGATGCAGCCACTGATAGAAGTTTGCGGTAGAACTTATTACGGTAATTCATTAACATTTTCCTCCTTGTATATTAAAGTGATATTGCTATTAAACTAGTTACCATAATCAAACAACTCAATTCTATCAAAGTTCCCTTGCTGAAAAATTAAAAAAACTGAATATTTGTTATTTTGATAGAATAGTCGTGGTAATAAAGAACTAATATGGTCTGATAATAATAAAAATAGATAGGAATAAAGTCTGTGGTTACTACTGTGAAAAATATCATCAATTACAAAGGGTTTTTCAATAATTTAGCGAATTACTCAGGGATATAGATAGATTGTTAGGGGAACATGATGATAATGAGGGGAAAATTAGTAAAGTTAGGGATTTTATTAGTATTGATTCTGAGTGGATGTTCAGATAGGGTTCAAGAAGAAGCGGTGGCCAGAGCAGAGGTTGAAAAGCCGAGAATCGCTACCGAGATAGAAATTCCTGTAACTAAAGACTTTATTCCAAATATGAATTTCGTACCACGAAGCAATATACCAACCCATATCGTTTTGCATTTCATAAGTAATGCCGCAAACAACACTGAAAATCCTTATGTGTATGAAGATGTAAGGAATATCTTCATTGATTACGATGTTTCTCCTCACTATATGATCGATCGTGATGGGGAAATTTATTTCCTGCTGCCGGAAAGCCGGGCTGCCCGTCATGCAGGTAAGGGAAACATGGAAGGATATCCGGAATTCGAGGATCATTTAAATAAATATTCAATCGGCATTGAATTAATGGCCATTGGGACGGAAGAGGAAATGCAGCAAATAATGTCCCCGGAGCATTACAGAAAAATACCCGCAGAACATATCGGCTACACAAAAGCTCAATATCAAGCTCTTAATCTACTAATAGATGATATTTTGGCAAGGAACAAGATGATTAAAAGAGACAGAAACCATATTATCGGTCATGACGAATACGCCCCGGAACGTAAAACTGACCCGGGAAGTCTGTTTGAATGGGAGAAAATCATGTTCGACAGAGATTAGCCTTAATACTATCTTTTGTTGAAGCTTTGCGGATATCAAATTAGAAGATAATCTCTTTGCCAAGTTATTTTTCTGAAGAATTGGGTAAATAGTAACTAACAACCAAACCCAAACAGAAGGCAGGGATTGATAATGAAAAATGACAAAAACTCTAAGTATTATAAAGAAGAAATGAACTTGAATATGTACATGGACGCTGTTCATGATACGGATAATACTGAGCTGATTCTGCTGCGAGAAAAGACAAGGTATACAGATGGGGCAAACAAGATCATTCAAAAAGTCCAGAATGAGTTTTTGGAGAAAAGAAGGAATGAAGAAATCGATCTTGCTCTAGCCAATAAGGACAAAGAAAGATTCATGAAATTGACTTCAGAGAACTGGAAGGATGCTTTGTAAGGTGAAATGGATGAGTGTATTGATTATATAGAAAGCCTGAAACCAAGAATATTAATGGTTTCAGGCTTTATTTTTTTGGAGTAAAAACTTTAAATGAAGAAGGCAATAAACTTATTACCCGATTGGTCAATGGTATTGATTACTCAACAATCTCTAATAATTGCTCCTTAAGTTTTCTTTTAGCACCACTTCGCCACTGTTTGACCGCCGACAAGGAGACTTGTTCTCTTTCGGCAATTTCTTTTATAGACAAGAAATCCACACAAGTATAGATAACCCATTTCGTTTCTTTATCGGTAAGCGTTTCGCAATAACTAAGAAGAAATTCTACCTCTAACGGACTGCCAGGATTTTGGTCAATGACCGTTTCCCAGTAATCTTCTTTTGGATAGACGTTTCTTTCCTCACGTTTATTGCTCCGATTCATTTCATTTAGGATTTGGCCTTTAATATAGCTATAGGCGTAATTTGAGAAATCCCCTTTAACCGGATCAAAAGCTTCAGCTGCTTCCCAAAGTGCTACGAGCCCAACATGGAAATAATCTTTCTGATTTTTAAAGATATGCAGTGTTCGAATAATTTTGTGAATCATAGGTTCATACTGTTTGGCTAATTGATCAAAATTGTCCATTTGCAATCCTTCCTGGATCGCGCGCGACTGACTTATATTCCCGGGTAGCTATAAGATACCTTTGAAAGTGGAAGCAGAGCCATTCTTGAAAAATCAATTTTGAATACAAGAAAGCGCTATAAAGAGACTGTTTAGCACCCAAAAATCAAATATCAGAAATTATTAGACAATTTCATGTAATAAGAGTATAAAAATGATTTTTCCCTTGAATTGTGAATAATGTATGTCTATTGAAGAAAATATTTTTTAGGCTTCACTTAGAGTAGTTATCACTATTGATGGCTATTAAAAAGGGGTGGGAAAGAAGGTTTCCGAGAAAAAAAGCCTTAAATTAAAGCGAATTACAGAAATGAACATATATTATACTGAAAAAATGATTTTTTGACAATATTCCGTAAGATTCATTCTAGCTGAACGTAAAATAAATCAGATTTACTTATAAAAGGAAGAATTTATATAATTATACCTGCAGGGGTTACTTGGGAGGTGAGATATGGACGTTACATAAAAATTAAAATAGCCCTCGGGGAATTGTCGTGGCTGACTCCCGAGGACATCCGTTGGGTATACCAACTATGTTAGTATACCTTTTCTTATCAAATAATCAATAGATTTATGAGGAGGATAAAGAATGGAAGTGCTAACGGATTACATAATCAACGAAGAAACGGTGTTATTGACTGGGGAATATAATGAGAATGGGAAGCTATATGCCAGGGTGATCCATGGTGAGGACACATTCCTGATTGATATGAAACCAATAGAAATCATCAATGAAACGATGATTGGCCTTGGGTCTGATTTTAAAACAGGCCGTAAAAGTGCAAGAAGATTGCTGGGCAATGTCAGTATGTGCCCGATCAAGGTTAACTGTAATTTAGGAATCTGGTTATTCCCCACCAAGTCATACAACGATGACTTCTGCATATGGTTCTCTCTGATGCATGTAAAAAACACAAAAGCCTTGGGAATTCGCAGAACAGAAGTAGAAATGAGTTATGGCCATCATGTTGTCATCCAAATGAAAGAATCCTCCTTTAATCAAAAACGGAAAAAAGCAGAAGACTTGAGAGAAAAGATGATTAAAAATTCAAAAGGACATATAACTTTTTTTGTAGAATCAAAGACAGGGATCGAGATGATTGAGGGTGAAGGGATAAAGCGGTATACGCTTAAATAGAATTTTACAATAGGCATGTTTTTATCATGAGAGGACATCTGTTAAGGATGTCCTTTTTAGCGTTGAAAATTCAAAGTAAAAATGAATAGAGAATGAATACAATTTGACGAAGGCATTACTAATATAGGATATTATAATCAATTACCTTATATTTCTAGTTAGGAGCTATGGATGGCAGGTATAAAGAGTCCTATTGAATTCGTGATAGGTGGTGTTGCCAGCACAATATTTGAAGATGAGATTAAGACTGGGAGAAAAATGTGCTTATGACGATGAGTATCGAGATGTCAGTCAAGGCTGTTAAATAAAATGTGGAGTATATAAGGTGGAATTGAGTATGGATGAATTTCTTTTTTACCTCGACGCTGTTATAGTCATGTGGTTTATTGCTCAGATTTCGTATAGTCTGTTAATTTTAGTACTTGGCAATGTAATGATGGAATATTATGAGTGGGGCACCTATGAGAACCCGGCCACAATCTACCAGCAAACAGTGAATTTTATTATGGGCTTCTTATTAATTGGAGTCGGTCCTTATATTTATAAGAAGTTGTTAAAATATCCATGGTGGAAGAGAAAATTGTATATGCTGGGATCTGTTTTGGCTATGTTCATAGGAAGCATTATATTTTATGAAGTGGTCATGGGTGTCATCAATAAAATCTTTTAATAATGTTTAGAAGCAGCTAGTATAAAACTTTATTTGAACAAATCCATAGTATGGAAAGTGAATTGATGAAACTTACAAGTACGACGGATTGCGTAGAAGCCTGGTATGGAAAAAATCCAAGAATGGGCGAAAAAATTCGAATCCAACACCAAAATTATTGAAAGCGGTTTCTGTGTAATGTATACTGCAATTAAGTTAAATATCGTGATGGAGTCGGGGAGAATCACACAGACAAGTCCTGTTATTGGGCCAGCTTCTGTATGGATTCTCTTTTTTGATTAAGGGGAGGAATCAGCGTTGGAAAAATTCATTTTATCATTGGATCAGGGTACGACAAGCTCGCGGGCTATTCTTTTTAACAAAAAAGGTGAGATCGCCCATGTTGCACAGAAGGAATTTACTCAGCTATTCCCTAAACCTGGGTGGGTTGAGCATAACGCGAATGAAATTTGGGGTTCTATTTTGGCGGTTATTGCGAGTGTTCTCACGGAATCAAATGTAAAACCAGAACAAATAGCCGGAATTGGGATCACTAACCAAAGGGAAACGACGGTTGTCTGGGATAAAGAAACGGGAGTGCCTGTTTATAATGCGATTGTTTGGCAATCCCGGCAGACGAGCCAGATTTGTGATGAGTTAAAGATGGCGGGCCACAATGACCTTTTCCGTGAAAAAACCGGCCTCCTGATCGATGCTTATTTTTCAGGGACGAAAGTGAAATGGATTCTTGATCATGTTGATGGTGCAAGGGAGAAGGCGGAAGCAGGAAAGCTCCTTTTCGGCACGATTGATACATGGCTGATTTGGAAGCTATCTGGAGGTCAAGTGCATGTGACGGATTACAGCAATGCATCGCGCACACTTATGTTCAATATACACGAGCTCAAGTGGGATGAAGATCTTCTCGGAATCCTTGGCATTCCAGCGTCCATGCTGCCGGAGGTTCGGCCTTCGTCTGAGGTCTATGCCAAAACGGTACCTTATCATTTCTTCGGGCAAGAAGTCCCAATCGCTGGGGCCGCAGGTGATCAACAGGCTGCTCTGTTCGGGCAGGCATGCTTTGAGGAAGGAATGGGGAAAAATACGTATGGCACAGGCTGCTTCATGTTGATGAATACAGGCGAAAAAGCGGTGGAATCGGAGCATGGTTTGTTGACGACGATTGCCTGGGGCTTGAATGGCAAGGTGGATTATGCACTCGAAGGCAGTATTTTTGTCGCTGGATCAGCCCTTCAGTGGCTCCGGGATGGTTTAAGGATGCTCAAAAATGCAAGCGATAGCGAGACATATGCTGAAAAAGTCGAATCCACTGATGGAGTTTATGTGGTGCCTGCGTTCGTTGGGCTTGGAACTCCTTATTGGGACAGCGAGGTAAGAGGCGCTGTATTCGGTTTAACCCGGGGAACGAGCAAAGAGCACTTCGTACGTGCCACTCTTGAGTCGCTGGCGTACCAAACAAAGGATGTACTGGCTGCGATGGAGGCAGATTCAGGTATCGAGCTGAAAACACTGCGCGTCGATGGAGGTGCCGTGAAAAACAACTTCCTGATGAATTTCCAGAGCGACATCCTCAACGTTCCTGTAGAAAGGCCAGTTGTCAATGAGACGACCGCTCTTGGTGCCGCTTATCTAGCAGGTCTCGCTGTTGGATATTGGGCCGACCAGCAGGAAATTGCTTCCCAGTGGTCAATTGACCGGAAGTTTGAACCAAAGATGTCTCAAGAAAACCGTGGTCAACTGTACAATGGCTGGAAAAAAGCCGTCAATGCGGCAATGGCGTTTAAATAATAGATTTGGACGCCACTATTTATAATGAGAAGACCAAAGTGCAGGGATTGCTTTTTGGTCTTTTTTGTTTATAGAAATATTTTTACAATGATTCATTGTTGATTTTTCCAAAAAATATGTTGCTTAAAGGCCATTTCCCTAAAAAAAGACTATTGGCTCTTATGGAGGCCAATTAATCAAGGTTAATATATAAAGGTATTTCATTAATGCTTTCATTTGACGAGGACATCAATTATGTAGGATATTATTGTTAATTACCTAATTTTTCTAAAAGGAATTAAAAATGAAGGGGTGCCTCCAGTAGTATGCAGTCAATAAAATTTAAGGGTGGTTTTGTTCAAACGCTTAATCCAGAGGTCAGGCGACTTGCAGCACAGGTCGGACACATGCAGCATGGTGTAGCTCGGGTAAAAGGAGGTCTGGAT